>JBNMKN010000071.1:0-10040 GCA_050874365.1 Butyrivibrio sp.
AAGTACCTCCATATAATAAGCGTATAAATAATAATGAATGCGTTACTGTATCGGAACGACGACCCGATTCGCAACCCTACATTAAAGCCGGACACGGACGTTTCAATGTAAACATACTACTGTATAATAGTGTAAATTAATGGGTTTGTCAATACATAAACTTTAGTATTTTGGGAAAAATAAGAAAAAAACGTAGGGTGGTAATTATGAAAATCTGAACAGACCTTGCAATGGAAGCAGAATCATTTACAACAGCGACAGGCAAACTTCAGGGGATAAAAGTAACGGAGAAAAAAGATGAGGATATTACGATAACAAGGATGGATGTATTAAATCATATAGGTGAAGAAATGATTGGAAAAGCAATGGGAACGTATATAACAATCGATGCCCCAATGCTTTCGGATTTTGATGATGAGTATCATGAGAAAATATCGGTTATCATAGCAAAAGAAATAAAGGAATTAATTATAGGTGCGTATCATTGGCACAGCAAGGCTCCGGAAATACTGGTTGCGGGACTTGGTAACGGTGCGGCAACGCCTGATGCATTGGGTCCCATGGCAGTATCTAATCTTTGTATTACAAGGCACAGGGTAAATGAAAATAAAGAGGATGCATTTGCGGTTGTAAGTGCCATTAGTCCCGGCGTCCTTGCGGAAACGGGAATTGAAAGCTCTGATATAATCAATGCCGTAATTAAAAAGACGGAGCCGGATGTCCTTATAGTAATTGACGCACCGGCAGCAAGAAATCTTAAGAGACTTAACAAAACAATACAGATATCCAATACGGGAATCGACCCCGGGTCGGGAGTAGGAAATCACAGAAAGGCAATCAATAAAAAAACAATGGGAATTCCTGTTATCGCTATCGGCGTGCCTACGGTGGTTGATGCGGCAACAATGATATATGACGCTCTTGATGATGAAATGTCTGACGAAATGTATAAGAAGTATTGCAGGATGTATGTTACATCAAAGGATGTGGATGCCATCGTCAACAGGGTAAGTTATACCATTTCTGAAGCATTAAATAAGTGTATGGGTAATATAATTTAAAAAAACGGAAAAGAAAATGTGAAAAGAAGAAATAGATGGAATCTGATTGTAATATTATGTCTGACGGTTATCTGCTTTTTCGTAGTTAAAAATATAAAAACAGTATCAAAAATTGCTTTTGACAGCATATATTTTACCTTTGTCAAAACGTTGTTTCCGTATGAAAATGTCTTTGTGGTTGAAAAAGAAAAAATAGTAATAAAAGAACCGGAAAAAGAAGATAAAGAGGAAACAATTGTAGATGCTGCAGCCAAAATAATTAACAGGGAAAATCTTTTAAACTATGACTATGTCATAAAGAACTTTTATGTTGTACAAGGTTCTACCTCTTTATCAAAGGAGAAGCTTAACCTTGAAAAAATAAGTAATATTGACCTGACCATAGAAAAAAATATAAATGAACCCCAGATACTTATTTTTCACACCCATGGACAGGAGTGGTTTGCCGATACCAAAGAAAACGGTAAAACAATTGTTGATGTGGGGGAAAGGCTTGCGGAGATACTAAGGAAACAGTACGGTTTTAACGTGTTGCATGTAACGGAATCCTATGACCTTGTGGATGGAGTGTTTGACCGTGCAAAGGCATATGACTACGCCAATAAAAGATTAGACGAGATATTAAAGGAAAATCCGGGAATAAAGGTTGTTATCGACCTTCACAGGGACGGAATAGATGAAAGCCGTCACCTTGTAACGGAAATCAACGGAAAGCCGACCGCAAATGTAATGCTTTTTAACGGGATAAGTTATTCCAATTCGGAGGGGGAACAGACGGAATTTGCCAATCCCTATCTGGAGGAAAATCTTGCCATGACTTATAAGATGTTTTTATTGGGAAAAATATATTATCCTGATTTTTTCAGATGTATATACATATCGGACTACAGGTTCTGCCTGTATCATGTCCCACGTTCAATGTTAATAGAAGCAGGAGCCCAGACAAACACTTATGAAGAAGTGTACAATGCCATGGAGCCCCTTGCACATCTTATTAATCTTGAACTTACCTGTAAATAATATAGTTATTAGACGATAGTAAATTAAAAGCCGAATCCATGCTTGGCTGGTCATAAAAGGCAATAAGCAGTACACCGTTTACAAATTCCCTGTTATGGATAATTTCGATATTACGGATGTTAATATGATTATCAGAAAGCAGGAGTGTGATGCTGCTTATAGCACCTTCCTTATCTTCAATATCACAGTATAAAGAATAATCTTTTGAAATAGGTCCTTTGTTAATGCCGATGGAATCCCTGTATTCCTTGGAGTCAACGAATATATCATATATTCCGTCACGGTCTTTATGTATAATCATATTTTTGACGGTATTAAGACTTTGGATATATCTGTCTAACAGTGTGACTATCTGTTTATCGTTTGTCATACAGATTTGAGACCACATTTCGGCAGAGGATGAGGCAATTCTTGTAATATCCTTAAAACCGCCTGCTGCCAGTGTTTTCATAAGGTTTGCATCCGTATCATTGTTCTTAACAAGATTTACGAGGGAAGATGCGATAAGGTGAGGAACGTGGCTGATTCCCGCAACGGCGTAGTCGTGGGTATCGGGGTCTGTAATGATTGGTATTGCACCTGTCATGCGGACAAGTTCGGTAAGTTTTGACACATCTTCGTCGGTATTATAATCAGTTTTTGTAATTGCATAGTAAGCATTCTGGAGAAG
Organism: Butyrivibrio sp.; assembly: GCA_050874365.1. Lineage (GTDB taxonomy): Bacteria > Bacillota > Clostridia > Lachnospirales > Lachnospiraceae > Eshraghiella. The sequence continues at coordinate 2,752 of JBNMKN010000071.1, forward strand.
AATATCTGTTGAAGCGGCATAGCCTGTTTTTTCAGAACCTGCCATAGGATGGCCGCCGATAAAATTTTTATCAAGGTTAAGTTTATGTACCGAATCGTAGATATAGCCTTTGACGCTTCCTACATCGCTGATTATGCATTTTTCGTTGATAAGTCCGGCAATATCTTTTAAGTATGCTTCGTTATATTCCACGGGAGCACATAAAAAGATAAAGTCACATTCATATAATCTGTTATTTAACGAAGAAAGTATTTCGTCTATTACACCATCTTCCTTAGCCTGTATGAGAGGATTTATGCTTCTGCTGTAGACCATCATATATATGGAAGAATCGGATTTCTTTAATGCTCTGGCTATGGAACCGCCGATTAATCCGAAACCAATAAAACCCACCTTTATATTCATAAAATTCTATCTCCAATTCTTTAATGATTTCATAGGAATTTTACTATATAAGGTGGGCTTTTGCAATTATTCTGTTAAATTATTTTAGTTACATGTGTATTCTTTACCGTTTACAACATTTTCTCCCGGTTCCATTGCACCGTTTGACTGGTTTTTACTGTCGTTGAAAATAATGAGAGGTTCATAACCTTCCCAGTTCTTTTCAAACGTATATTTGTATTTATTACCTTCTACGTGTTCCATTTCAACACCCGGCCATTCTGCATTCTTAATAACCTTTGGAGCCTCTGTTGTTTCATCGTATACGTAAGCGTATACTTTATCTCCCCAGGAATCAGGTTTGACAAATGTAACTTCAATGTTTCCTGAAAGTGTTGCCTGCTTTCTGAAAATATAAGTCATGGCTGTTTTGCTGCCTGCTTCATTAACAGCAGTAAGTTTAAGCGTTGTTGTTTCCTGAGCCTCTTTACCTGCACCGATTGTTATTGTGTCATTATCTTTAAATGCTACAGGAGAAGCTCCATCAACTGAATATTCACCATCAGCGGCATTTTCTACATGGAGTTTTACTTCGATGCCGTCGGTATTGTATGAACCTGTTACGGAATCATCTACTTTTACGATAGCAGCAGGGGCAAGCTCTATGTAACCGTCATTATAGAGAATGATTGTTGACTTGCTTTCTATGGTTCCTGATATTTTACCATCTTTTACCGTATATGTGTTTCCGGAAATCCTGTCTTTATATTCTCCGTCGGCAAGACTGGTTTCAACGTTAAATTCATAAGGGTTAATCGAAGCATTTACAATTGCAAGTCCCTTTTTGCCTCTTTCAATGAAAATGACTCTTGTTGAATCGGCTGGATTGAATAGATTCTGTTCCTCACCTGCCATAGCGTTTCTGAAACGGTTTGCGGCTACAATGGCACTGTTCTTATAGAGGTAATCACCTGACATGCCTATTTTGTTAAATGAGCCCCACATCGAATCTGAGGATGCGTTGTATGGTCTTGAGAAGAAGAGTGGAGTGCCTGTTTTCTGGGCAGCTAAAACTGTCCATCCAAGAATAATATCTTCATTGGTTATTGTTGAATATGTTGCATCATCACCTGTGTAATTGTCATGTGATTCAACCCATGTCACAATGTTAGGCTTTGTACTGCCAATTCCATAGTTGGTCAGGTTACGAACATCAAGGTTGCCTGACTGGAGAGCACCTCTTATTGTATATCCGTAAGAACTTGCGGTAGCAGCTCCCAGTGTATCAATATAATCGGCAATTCTGTCTCCGCCGTCCTGAAGAACTTCACCGTAGATAAAAAGATTTTCTTTATTATCAAGTTTGGAAAGGACGTTTGTCCAGAATGTGTTTGGCATTGATGCATCCTCTACAGGGTCATCAGGAAGACCGATATGTTTGGCTGTATCGAATCTGAATCCGTCGGCTCCGCATGCAATACATTCATTCATATAGTTGATAAAATAATTCTGGAAAGCAACGTTTTCGGTATTAACATCAAAAAGACCGCCTACTGCCTGAAGAGTACATTCTCCTCTGTCTTTGTAATTTGAAACTTCATCTTTTCCTTTTTTGTGGTAAAGATTTTCAATACCGCCAACTGCATTGAGGAGACCTTCTCCCAAAGCGTCTGTTGTCTTGGTTGTGTGGTTAGGAACAACATCGACAATAACTTTTATTCCGTATTTGTCGGCTTCTTCACACATTGACTTAAATTCTTCTTTTGTTCCGAGCTGGTAGTTACCGATTGTCCAGTCTGTTGGCTGGTAGTGATAGTACCATTTACCGGAGCCGTTAAGGTCTATTCCTGCGTCACCACCGTCATAACATGCATTGACAGGGGATGTCTGGATTGTTGAATAACCTGCAAGGGCAATATCTTCCATAGAGTCTTTAATGGAATTAAAAGACCATGAGAAACACTGAAGAATTGTTCCATCAGCGGTTTTTTGCGTTAATCCGAAAGTCTTATCCGAATCGGTATCGTCTTTGGCATCGGATGATGTTTCTTTGCTTGTGTCAACTGTTGTTGGCTGTTCATTGGATGAATCTGTCGGTGTTGTGGTTACTGTGGGTGCGTCTTTTTTACTGCCGCAGCCTGCAAGTGTGGATGCAGCCAGAACGGCGGCAAGTGCAACAGCAGATAATTTTTTTAGTTTAATCATAAAACCTCCTAATACATTACATGGAATTTTCGCCACTAAAGTAACTGGAATCCGAATGATACCCTACGGATTTCTTCGCGCGTTGCACTCGCGAAATCCTAAAACCATTCGAATTCTCGCCACCATAGTGGCTTTAATTCAAATGATACCCTACGGATTTCTTCGCGCGTTGCACTCGCGAAATCCTAAAACCATTCGAATTCTCGCCACTAAAGTGGCTGCATTCTCATGTTTTTGCAGGTGCCAAGGTACTGAAAATACGTGTAAACACTATTTTCAGTACCTTCTGCACCTTTGGGTATCATTATACTTTTGTTTTGATTATTTTTCAAGTTGTGATATACTAAAGTGAAAACTTATTTTTTGGAGGACAGACAGAAATATGGCACATATCGACCAGAGTAAAATCAGAAATTTCTGTATAGTAGCGCATATAGACCATGGCAAGTCCACACTTGCAGACAGAATCATGGAAAAAACAGGACTTTTAACCAGCAGGGAAATGCAGGAGCAGGTTCTTGACAATATGGATCTTGAAAGAGAACGTGGTATTACAATCAAAGCACAGGCAGTCAGAGTTATATATAATGCCAAGGACGGGGAAGAATATATTTTTAACCTTATTGATACTCCGGGACACGTTGACTTTAATTACGAGGTTTCAAGAAGCCTTGCTGCATGTGAGGGAGCTATTCTTGTCGTTGATGCCGCACAGGGAATAGAGGCACAGACACTTGCCAATGTATATCTTGCACTCGACCATGACTTAGAGGTATTTCCTGTAATTAATAAAATAGACCTTCCCAGTGCGGAGCCTGAGAGAGTTAAGGAGGAAATAGAAGATGTAATCGGAATAGAAGCACAGGATGCACCTCTTATTTCCGCCAAAACAGGACTTAATATCGATGATGTACTTGAGGCAATAGTCCACAAACTTCCCGCACCAAAGGGGGATGCGTCAGCACCTTTGCAGGCACTTATTTTTGATTCTATTTATGATTCATATAAAGGTGTAATTGTATTTTGCCGTATCAAAGAAGGAACAGTTAAAAAAGGAACACGCATCCGTATGATGGCTACAGGCGCGGAAGCGGATGTAGTTGAAGTAGGATATTTCGGTGCAGGCCAGTATATTCCTTGTGACGAGCTTTCGGCAGGTCTCGTAGGATATATAATGGCAAGCATTAAAAACGTAAAAGATACAAGAGTCGGAGATACTATTACCGATGCGTTAAGACCATGCGACAAGCCGCTTCCGGGATATAAAAAGGTTAATCCGATGGTATACTGCGGTCTTTATCCCGCTGACGGAGCCCATTATGAGGACCTTAAGGAAGCACTTGAAAAACTTCAGTTGAATGACGCTTCTTTATCCTTTGAGCCTGAGACTTCCCTTGCTTTGGGATTTGGTTTCAGATGCGGTTTCCTTGGACTTTTGCACCTTGAGATAATACAGGAAAGACTTGAAAGGGAATATAACCTTGACCTTGTAACCACAGCTCCGGGCGTTGTATATAAGGTTCACAAAACAGATGGCACAGTAATCGATATTACCAATCCGTCCAATCTTCCTGATCCTTCAGAAATCGAATATATGGAGGAACCTATAGTGGATGCCGAAATTATGGTTACTTCGGAATATGTGGGCGCCATAATGACTCTTTGTCAGGAAAGGCGAGGAGAATATATCGGTATGGAATATATTGAAGGAACAAGAGCACTTATAAAATATATTCTGCCTCTTAACGAAATAATATACGATTTTTTCGACGCATTGAAGTCACGCTCAAGAGGGTATGCTTCTTTTGACTATCAGATGAAAGGTTATCAGAAATCAAAACTTTGCAAGTTAGATCTTCTCGTTAATAAGGAAGAAGTGGATGCACTTTCATTTATCGTATTTGAAGGAAGTGCATACGAACGTGGAAGAAAGATGTGCGAAAAGTTAAAAGAAGAGATACCAAGACAGCTTTTTGAAATTCCTATTCAGGCGGCTATTGGAAGTAAAATTATCGCCAGAGAGACAGTAAAGGCAATGAGAAAAGATGTGCTTGCAAAATGTTATGGCGGTGATATTTCCCGTAAGAAGAAGCTTCTTGAAAAACAGAAGGAAGGAAAGAAGCGTATGAGACAGGTAGGTAATGTTGAGATACCTCAGAAAGCATTTATGAGTGTCCTCAAACTTGATGAAGAATAGAAGGTGTAAACATATATGATTAAACCGGAAAATATAAAAGGACATCTTGAAACCATAACAAGACACCGTCATGAAGTAATTAAGAACTGTTTTAGGGCGGGGATAGGCATTCAGGGACTTTTTCATGATTTATCCAAGTATTCTCCTACGGAACTGATACAGGGTTTTAAGTATTATCAGGGAAACAGAAGCCCTAATGAAAAAGAGAGAGAACTTTACGGATATTCCAAAGCATGGCTTCATCACAAAGGACGCAATAAACACCATTACGAATACTGGAATGATTATAATCCCAAGACCAAAAAACTTGAAGCCGTCAAAATGCCTACAAGATATTTTGTTGAGATGGTGTGTGACAGAATAGCTGCGAGCCGTATATATGCAGGTAATGATTACAAGGATGACGCTGCATTGAAGTATCTTGAAAGAGGCAGGGACCATATGTTTATCCATAAAGAGACTCTGGATGAACTGACGTACGTTCTTAAAATGTTGGCTGAAAAAGGCGAAAAACCGACCTTCAGATATTTAAGGAAGAAAGTGTGGAAAGACCGTTGGAAGAAATAGGAATATATGTTCATATCCCCTTTTGTGTGTCAAAATGTCTGTATTGTGATTTCCTGTCCGGGAAATCGGAATATGAGGAACGAACGCTTTATACGGCTGCAGTTGTGAAAGAAATAGAAAACTTCAATATACCATGGAAAGAATATAGGGTTAAGACAGTATTTTTTGGTGGAGGAACACCGTCACTTCTGGAGACGAAATTATTTGACAGTATATTTACAAGCCTTATTAAGAAATTTTCTTTTAAGGAAAATATAGAATTTACGGTGGAATGTAATCCGGGAACGGTAAGTAAGGATAAGATTGATTTTTACAGAAAATGCGGTGTCAACAGAATATCCTTCGGACTGCAGTCGGCTAATGACAGGGAGCTTGAAAGCCTTGGACGAATCCATAGATTCAGTGATTTTGAACGGTCTTTTGACTTAGCTTTTAATGCGGGAATAGAGAATATCAATGCAGATATTATGTCATCGCTGCCCTGCCAGACTGTTTCCGATTATAAAAGAACCATACAAAAGGTGCTTGAATTTCCTGTTAAACACATATCTTCTTACAGCCTCATAATTGAAGAAGGCACCCCTTTTTATGAGATGGATAAAAAAGGGCTTTTGAAACTGCCTGATGAAGATGAAGAAAGGGATATGTATTACATGACGGAAATCCAGCTTAACGAAAAAGGCTTTAACCGTTATGAAATCTCTAATTATGCGTTGGCGGGATATGAATGTGAACATAATAAAATATACTGGCAGAGAGGCAATTATATAGGTTTTGGAGCAGGTGCGGCTTCGTTAATTGATAACGTCAGATATTCTAATGTAAGAAATGTTAAAAAATATATTGAAAACCCTTGCGGATATGATGAAATTGAAAAATTGTCGTTGAATGACTGCATGGCGGAATATATGTTTTTGGGAATGAGAATGATGAATGGGGTAAGTATAAGTGCGTTCAGACAGTTATTCGGAACGGATATGATGAATGTATACAGAGAAGCAATAGAAAAGCATATAAAAGAAGGGCTTTTATATATGGACAGCGACAGGTTAAGACTGACAAAGAAAGGCATTGACTTAAGTAATTACGTCTTTTGCGACTTTCTGGTGGGTTGACATTGCCCTTTTTTATGATAAAATTACACATAGCAAAATTGTAACGGAGGAAACCGATGAGACACGATTTTAAAAAGATTGAACCAAAGTGGCAGGCAAAATGGGAAGAAAGTAAAATTTTCAGAGCCGTAGACGGTTCTGACAAGCCTAAGTTTTACGGACTTGTTGAATTCCCATATCCAAGCGGAGCCGGAATGCACGTTGGACATATTAAAGCATATTCAAGTATAGAAGTAGTATCAAGAAAGAGACGTATGCAGGGATACAATGTATTATTCCCTATCGGCTTTGATGCGTATGGACTTCCTACGGAAAACTATGCAATTAAGACAAAGACACATCCAAGAATTATCACAGATAAGAATATTGCGAGATTTTCGGAGCAACTTAAAAGAGTAGGATTTTCTTTTGACTGGGACAGAGTTATAGATACTACTGAAGAAGGCTTCTATAAATGGACTCAGTGGATTTTCCTTAAAATGTTTGAAAAAGGACTTGTATACAGGGACAAAGCACTTGTTAATTACTGTCCTTCATGTAAGGTTGTATTGTCTAACGAGGACAGCCAGGGTGGTAAGTGCGATATCTGTCACAGCGAAGTTGTGCAGAAATCAAAGGTTGTATGGTATTTAAGAATTACAGAATACGCAGATAAACTTTTAAAGGGACTTGATAATGTTGATTATCCTGATAATATTAAGCAACAGCAGATTAACTGGATTGGTAAGTCGACAGGTGCTTTTGTTGATTTCGCCGTAGACGGGATTGACGAAAAGCTTACAATATATACAACAAGACCTGATACATTGTTTGGTGTAACA
>JBNMKN010000072.1:0-9784 GCA_050874365.1 Butyrivibrio sp.
ACTACCACTGATGTTTATGGAAGTGAGAATCTGCCAAAGACAGGCAATTATGTAATGTTTGCAAACCATCAGGGACATTATGACGGACTTGGTATCGTATGCAACCATGACAGACCACTTACTATTATTATTGACAGCAAAAGAGAACATCAGATGATAGTGAGACAGATGCTTCCTATGGTGGCAGGACATGGTATTAACCTTAAAGATGCCAGACAGCAGATGAAGACTATGATGACGGTTACCAAGGAACTTAAAGAAGGAAGAATATATCTGCTTTTCCCAGAGGGCAAGTACGGTGATAATAAAAATACACTTCAGGAGTTTAAAGCCGGTGTATTTAAGTGTGCTATGGATGCAAAAGTGCCTGTTATACCGGTTGCACTTATTGATTCTTATAAAGCAATGGATGGCAACAGCCTCAAGAAAGTAACAACACAGGTGCACTACTTGAAGCCGATACCATATGAAGAATATAAGGATTTGAAAAAAACAGAACTTGCGGAACTTACCAAATCAAGGATACAGGAAGCAATTGATAAGTACGCAAAGTGATTATTTACCGGAAGTCTTTTTTTCAAATATACCAATAATTATATAAAGAATTATTGAAAGTATAGAAAGTAAAACAATGGAAAGGAGTACCCAATCCATTTTAAACACCTGGCTTCCGTAGATGATTAAATATCCCAGACCTTCTTTTGCTGCGAGAAATTCGCCTATGATTACGCCTACAAGTGAAAGCCCGAGATTGACTTTCATGGCATTTACGATTGTCGGTAATGATGAAGGGAAAATAAGGTAAAACAGAATGTGGCGTTTTTTTCCGCCAAGTGTCTGTATTAGTTTTATTTTCTCTTTGTCGGTTTCGATAAATGCGGTGTATATACTGAGGATTGCACCGAATACAGCCACGGAGACTGCGGCAATAATTACCGTTTTGGTATTGTTGCCAAGCCACACTATGAGAACGGGGGCAAGTGCCGATTTAGGAAGGCTGTTAAGCAATACCAGGAAAGGCTCTGCAACCTTAAATATATTTCTGTTAAGCCACATAAGCACGGCGATAACGATAGCGGCAATCATTACAAATACAAAGCATATAAGAGTTTCATAAATGGTTTTCCATACATGGCGTATGAGAAAACCGTTTTTTGTCAGTTCCAAAAAGCATTTCACAATTCGTTTCGGACTACTGAATATAAATGAGTCGATAACTCCTTTTTCTGCACAGATTTCCCACACCGCAACGAAGAAAACCGCCAGAAAAATACGGAAGAAATGGATTAATACTTTATGACGGAATACTGATTTCAGGTAATCAGAGTGTGTTTTGATTTTATTCATTGTCGGATAACTCCTTCCATAAAATATTAAAGTAATCACGGAATGTTGCTGTATCACGACGTTTTAAAGAACTTAAATCGCTGCAGAAATCAAGGTCAATGGCTGCCTTAAAACGTCCCGGACGTTTTGTAAGTACATAGACACTCTCACCGACTGAAATTGCTTCGGCAAGGTCATGGGTTACAAGTATTGCTGTTTTATGCTCCTTTTTTATAATAGAGCTTATGTCATCGCATACAGTAAGCCGTGTCTGATAATCGAGAGCTGAAAACGGTTCATCTAAAAGGAGGATGTCAGGTTCCATCATAAGCGTCCGTATAAGAGCCACTCTCTGGCGCATACCGCCTGAAAGCTCACTTGGTTTTGAGTTTTTAAAATCAAGAAGACCGTATTGGGACAGATAATGTGCAGCAAGATTCCTTATGTCCTTTTTTTTGTGTATATCAAGTCCCAGCATAACGTTTCCGTATACGCTGCGCCATTCAAAAAGATGGTCGTGCTGGAGCATATACCCGATGTTACGCATTTCATCTTTTACAGGGCGGCCGTTTACAATTACTTTACCGGAGGTTGGTTCGATAAGACCGCATATTATGGACAAAAGCGTGGATTTTCCACAACCGGATGGACCGACTATGGATATGAACTGTCCTTTTTCTACGGATAAATTAATATCCTGAAGGGCTTTTGTTTCTTTTTCTTTTGTAAAATAGGAGTAGTTTACGTCTTTTAATTCCAAAGCCAGCATATTTTACACCTGAAAATAATATATATAATATTTTATGATTAGATATTGAAATAGTCACAAAATGATTATATAATAGATAAGACCAATTCAGACAAGGTGACAGACATGAGTAAGTTTTGTAACGTAATTGAGAATATCACCAGTGGACATGTGTATATCCAGACACATAATTTTCCTGATGCGGACGCTATTGCATCTGCGTTTGGACTTTCGGTTCTGCTTGAGAAGTATGGAATCAGTTCATCAATCTGTTATAGAGGACAGATTGAGAGGTACAGCACGAATGAGCTTGTGAACAGCCTTGGCATTAAAATGATTAACATTGAAGAATTGAAGGATATCAACCAGAACGATGAGATTATTCTTGTAGATTCACAGAAGGGCAACAGTAACATCATTGATACTAACGGTGATGAGATTATCTGTATTGACCATCATCCTACATTTGAGAATTCTCTTGATACCTACAGGTATGCTGATGTGAGACCTGAACTTGGTGCATGTTCCACTATAATAGCCGAGTATTATATGGACAATAATATTCCTATTGATAAGAAAGTTGCCACTGCACTTATTTACGGAATCTGCACGGATACTATGGGACTTACAAGAGGAGTTACCGATAAGGATGTTGATACTTACAGCTATCTATTTAAGATAGCGGACAAGCAGATACTTAAGTCGCTTGAACATTGTTCTATAAGTATTGATGACCTTAAGGCGTATGCCAATGCGATTAATTCCATTAAGGTATGCAATAACGTAAGTTTTGCCAATACGGGTTCAGATTGTCCTGAAGCATTGATTGCTTCAATATCCGATTTTATGTTAGACCTCATTGAAGTGGATTTTTCGGTGGTATATTCCCTTAAGAAAGAGGGCATTAAGATTTCTGCAAGAAGTGTGGGAAAGTTTGATGCAGGTAAGGTTACCAATAAGGCATTGTCAGGAATTGGAAGTGGTGGAGGCCATGAAGTTATGGCAGGCGGATTTGTTCCCCTCAAAGATGGCGAGCAGGATATTGAAGCCGTAATAAATGATATCCAGGAACGCTTTATGCGTGCAATGTAATTTAATGCTGACATGGCGCAGCTGGTAGCGCAACTGATTCGTAATCAGTAGGTCGTGGGTTCGAATCCCATTGTCAGCTTTTCAAGCAATAATAACCGGCATAAGAATCTGTGTATACAGGGGTCTGTGCCGGTTGCTTTTTTTTATGAGACATAATAAGACAATAAATCACCAATTATTACATTGACGAGTAAAAAAGATTGTATTTCCTGTCGAAAGGTAGTAGAATATAATATATATATTGATAGTAGGAGAGGGTATCCCTATGGAGATGAATAGAAAACCGATAAGGAAAAAATTAAGAGTAATATACATACCTCTTATAGTGTTTATAATAAGTATAACAGTATGTATTGTGAGTTCAATGCTTATATATAATAAGACGTTCAGATTTTACACTGAGCAGTATTATAAGACAGCAGAGACTTTTGAGCAGGTAAACCGTTTTACATCAACTCTGGATTCTTACCAGAAGCTGTCTACGTCAACAATATTTGATACTCTTGTTGATTCATATAACGATGAATTATTACCTGCATGCTCTGATTTGTATACGACGAGATTTGAGTTTGACAGTAACGAGCGTTCAGAGATAGAGATGATATATGACATTGCTAATGTCTCTCTTCCTGATAAGCTTAACGAACTTAAGAACAGTATTAACAATGACAAGGACACTGCAGTTGCCTTTGCATCTGTCAGAACGGACATAACTTCCATTGCGGATAAGCTTAACCATATCATAGAGAAATCAATATCTTCCGGTAATAAGGCATATTCAGATAATAAGGTGGATGTGTATCTCCTTGAGGGCATTATGATTGCAATACTTGTGGGATTTATAGCTGTTACGGCATATTTGGTTTATTTTATTGAGAGCAGAATTACCAAACCTATACGTGATGTTGCGGAGTGGAGCAGGATGTTTAAGGACGATTACGCCGATATGTCAGACCTTGAGGTAATGGATAATGATGAAATTGGTGATATTACCAAGGCTTTTAATGTTGTTAAGGCTAAGTTGTGTGAAGCCAATAAGACTAAGCGTGATAATGAATCAACTCTCCGTAAGCTGAGAGAAGAGGAAGAATATAAGAAGAAATTCGTTAAGCAGTTATATGATGAGAAGCGTGAGAAAGAGATAATCAGTTCCGAAGCCAAGAGAGACGGGCTTACAGGTCTTTATAACAGACGTTCTTTTGATTCACTTATTGATGAATTTATGAGTAACAAGAGCGTATCTTCAGAGGGTGCGTTGTTCCTTATCGATATGGATAACTTTAAGAATGTTAATGATACACTGGGTCATATAGCAGGTGATGAGGCACTTAAGACTCTTGCAGGAGCAATGAGAATTGTATTCCCTGGCGGATATCTTGGAAGATATGGCGGAGACGAATTTATAGCCTTTGTTCCTAATACCTGTGATGATGAGACTTTGGAGAGACTGGGAACAGCACTTTGCCAGAAGATGGACAGAGAGTTTGAACATGGCGGCAAGTCGGTAAGACTTTCAGTCAGTGTTGGTATCGTTAATACAGTTGGCGTTGATGATTATGCTGAGCTTTATATGAAGGCAGACAAGGCTTTATACTTCTCTAAGGAACACGGAAGAAACCAGTATACTTTAGCTTCTTCTTTAGAAGCATAAGCTACAGATTAAGAATATTACAGTTGAAGAAATCGGCTTCCGACAGGTCATGTGTTACCAATAACACTGACTTGCCGGAGGTCATTTTTTTTACATAATTCATAACGGATAATTTCGTATCGTTATCAAGTCCTTTAAAGGGTTCATCCATTATGATTGTGGTGTAATCTGCAAGTACGGCACGCAATATGGCTACACGTCTTTTCATGCCGCCGCTTAAAGATATGACCTTTTCATTCATATAATCTGACAGTCCCATTGATTTAAATCCCTCGGTAGTTTTTTCTTTATCATTACATACAAGCCTGATATTTTTCAATGCTGTAAGGTTAGGGCATAATCTGTCCTCCTGAAACACCGCAGAATATTTTTCATCGGATTCTATGGTTCCCTTATATGGAATGAGTGAAAGAATTGCATTAACAAGGGAAGTCTTACCTATTCCAGAACTGCCGGTTATGGCTGTATTGCCCTTTGCAAATTCGTAGGTAAGGTCTGATATTATCGTGTTATCGTTGTAAGTAACCGTAAGGTTATTGAGCTTTATCATTGATTGAACCCGTCCTTTTAAAAATTAGATTTAGAATTAATAATATTACTTTCTCAAATATTATGCTTAAAACAATTAAAGAAATCGTCCACGCAAATAAATTGTCCGTTTCAAGATATATTTTTGACTTGTATATATTGTTCCCGATGGAATGTCGTACAAGACCTATAATTTCGGCGGCGATTCCCGATTTCCACGCAAAGCCGCAGGATAATTTCACACCGCTTAAAAAATGCGGAACGGCACAAGGCATATATATATAAGCTGCTTTTTTGAATGGTGAAAAATGAAATACCTCAGCCATTTCCTTCATCTGTATATCTGTGTCGGAAATTCCTGAAAAGGTATTGGTATATATTACAGGCATAACAGTTATCGCTGCGATAAACGTTGAAAGGTGTGCTGAATCAACCCACAACAAGGCAAGTATGATAAAAGAAGCCACGGGAATTGAACGGATGATTTTTATGGGAACTTCAATTACCGACTGCAAAAACGTATTGACAGAGGCTGCAACCGCAAGGATTACGCCGGCAAAAAGCCCGGTTAAAAAGCCTATGGATATATTAAGCAGAGAGTAGGAAAGGCTTTTGTAATATGCAAAGGTCTTAAGCAATGAAAACAGAGCCCTGACCGTCTGTAAAGGTGAGGGCAGGAATATGGGACTTGATATTATGGCAGAGATAATCTGCCATAATACGAGCCATATAATTATTGAAATAAAAGTGTATAAAGTCTTTCTTTTCATATTATTTCACAATGTAAAAAATATTGTTATCAGGTAATTTTTTTCCGAGAGAATCAGGATTGGCGTCAAATAAGACCTTGAAATAACCTGTTACTTTGCTGACCATTTCATCACCTGTGATAAAACAGATATTGCAATATGGTATCGCTTTTGTAGCTATGGCAGCTTTGATAATATCGTATTTCTCAAGTAATGAAGCTGTTTCATCTATGTTGGCTGTTGCATTTTCGGAAGAAGCCTTGTATTCATCAAGAAAAGTTTTGAGGGCATTTTCATCAGAGGATGCAAAGTCTTCGGAAACAACAAGCACACCTGTAACTATTGAACTGTCATCATGTATTTTTTCCCATTCTTTTGTAAGGTCTATAACTGTTTCAAAAGCAGAATCCTTGGTCTTGGCAACCTCAACGAATGGTTCAGGAAGCATAACGATTGCAGAATCCATAGCGGAAGCTTTCTGGAGAACCTCGGTGGCTTCTGACATATATTCAATGGTTACGTCCTTATCAGGGTCTATATTATTTTCGGAAAGAATGTGTCTTAATGTATATTCAGGAGTTGTTCCCTGACCTGTTGTGTAGATTGTCTGGCCTTTAAGGTCTGCAACCGATGATATATCAACACCTTTTCTAAGGATATAGAGCACACCCAATGTATTAACTGCGGCAATTTTTATTTTGCCCTCTGTTTTATTGTATAACACACCTGCAAGATTGGCAGGAACACAGGCTGCGTCAAGCTCGCCCTTAATAAGCCCTGTTGCGATTTCATCGGCTGTTCCGCATATCTTATAATCATAGTTATTGGCGGTTTTGTTGCCTGATGCGTCATCGTAAAGCTTTACAAGACCGATGGAGGTAGGACCCTTCATGGAAGCAATTCTTACGGTGCTTTTTTCATCATCTTTTTTAGTGGTATTTTTATTGCTCTGACATGCACTGAGGGATACAAGCAGGGCAAAAACAAGTATTAATGATAATATTTTTCTTTTCATAATCTGCCTTCTTTCATTTTTATGCGATTATTATACTTAATCAAAAAAGATAATGCAAGGATAGTGAAATCGTGATACAATATGCTAAAAAATGGATGAGAATCTGAAAAGGAGCAACCTATGATTGAAATTAATAATCTTACGAAAATTTACAAGCTTGGCAGCAGGCAGATGCGTAAAGAAAAAGTGACGACAAGCACAAGAGTAGCGGTTTCGGATGTATCCCTAAGAGCCGAAAAAGGAGAAATCTTTGGGTTATTAGGTTCTAACGGAGCAGGTAAGACAACGACATTAAGATGTATTGCCACTCTTTTGAAACCGACAGAAGGAAATGTCCTGGTGGATGGATTTGACACCGTTAAGGACGCAGATAAAGTCAGGGAAAAGATAGGCTTTTTAACTAATGATATCAAGCTTGATCCACAATTTTCCGTAGATTATCTTTTTGATTTCTTCGGAAAACTGCATAACATGAAAGAGGACGATATCCGCACAAGAAAGAGTGAACTTTTCAATTATTTTGGAATAGAAGAATTTAAGACCAAGAAGATAGAGGAACTTTCGACGGGTATGAAGCAGAAAGCGGCAATAGCGGTAAGCCTTGCCCATGACCCTGATATTATTATTTTTGATGAGCCTACAAGCGGACTTGACATTATTACCGCAAGACTTGTAACGGATTATCTTAAAAAGCTTCGTGACGAGGGCAAGCTTATAATTATTTCTACCCACATCATGACAGAAGCGGAAGCACTCTGCGACAGGGTAGCAATAATAATTGACGGTAAAAAAATCTGTGAAAACACAATACCGGAAATCCTCAAAGAATATAATGTTACCAATCTTGAGGACGCATTTTTTGAAATGTATAAAATTAACCATAAGGAGGACAAATAAATGGGCTTCAAAGTAATTTTATCAAAGGAATTAAAAAGGGTATTCGGGGATAAAAAAATGGTATTTTCACTGTTTATCCTCCCTATTATATTAATTGCCGGAATTTACGGGGTAATGTTCTTCCTTACAGGCAAACAGGAATCCAGCATAAACGGACATATTTCAGAGGTTTATGTGCAGAATATGCCTGATAATTTTTCGGAACTTATGGCAGAATACAATGACTGCAAAATAAATGTTATACCGGCAGGTGAGTCAATAGATGGTTATAAAGACGGGTTGCTTGACGGAACATATGATTTAGTGGTTGTGTTCCCTGAGAATTTCTACGAAAATTTTAAAAATGCTGATAAAAATTCAGCACTTCCTGATATAAAAACATTTTATAATCCGTCAGAGGATAATTCCAATGAAGCGAGAACACGTTTTACGGGAACATATCTTGAAGAATATAAGAAGCTTTTGCTTAATGAAAGATTCGGGTCATTGGAGTACGCCACGGTATTTTCGGTAGATGCGGATAACCCTGATATGGTAGTACAGGATAAAGATAAGGCTACAGGCAAACTTCTCGGCGCTATCATACCTTATCTCATAACAATTCTTATTTTTGCCGGAGCAATGGGACTTGGTGTAGATTCTATTGCAGGTGAGAAGGAGAGAGGAACAATCGCCAACCTCCTTATAAGCCCTGTAAAAAGAGTTGATATCATAATGGGTAAAATAGTATCCCTTGCCATAGTATCCGTTCTTTCTGCGGCTGTATATGCAATATCATTTATCGGTTCTGCAGTTGTACTTAGCGATATTGGCGGCATGGGAAAAATGTTTAAAGAACTTTCACTTAATTTTACAACCATGCAAATTATACAGTTTGTACTATTGCTTTTAGGACTTGTACTGCTTTATGTAGGAATTATAGGCGTTGTATCACTCTTAGCAAAGAATATCAAAGAAGCACAGTCATTTATAATGCCTGTGTATATTATAGTTATGTTTGCGGGAATGATAACAATGTATTCGGGAGATGTAACTTCAAGCAGCTATATGATACCTGTATATAATACATCAGTTGCATTCAAAGGCATATTTGAAAGAACAATCACAATGAACCAGTACCTTACATCAACGATAATCACTTATGCGTTTGCGGGAGTAATGGTGTACTTTATGGCTAAGGCGATGAACAGTGAAAAAATAATGCTTAACGCATAAAAGAGGTCATATATGTTAAATGTTGTATTTGATATGGATGGAGTTCTTTTCGACACCCAGAAGGTGTATACAAGAACCTGGCAGGAAGTAGCCGAAATACTTCACATAGATAATTTCGAGATTCCGTTAAAGCTTTGTATCGGAAGAAACAGGGTTGACCAGGTGGATATCCTTAAAGCACATTGCGGAGAGGATTTCCCTTTTGATATGTTCTACGAATTGAAAGAAAAAATATTTACGGGACACATTGAAGAAGAAGGTGTTCCTCTTAAGAAAGGAACTAAGCTTATCCTTGATACCCTCAAAAAAATCGGTGCGAGGACTGCCATTGCATCATCTTCAAGGAAAGAGGTGGTGCTTCATCACCTCAACGAGACAGGACTTACAGAGTATTTTGACGTAATAATCGGCGGGGATATGGTAGAGCACAGTAAGCCCTTCCCTGATATATACCTTAAAGCCTGTGAAAAGCTTAACAGCAATCCAAAGGACACCTATGCCGTGGAGGATTCCTATAACGGAATCGAATCGGCTGTAAAAGCGGGACTTTAGACGATAATGAT
>JBNMKN010000073.1:0-9327 GCA_050874365.1 Butyrivibrio sp.
ACTGTATCTTCAACAAGTCCCTTGTATGCAACTCGTCCTTCTACGCCTTCCGGAACAAGTTTCTTGGCATCTGTCTGGAAGTAACGGTCCTTGCTTCCGTTCTCCATAGCTGCTATAGAACCCATACCTCTGTACACTTTGTACTTACGTCCCTGATATAATTCAAAATCGCCTGGAGCCTCGTCACAGCCTGCAAACATGCTGCCCATCATACATACATCGGCACCTGCCGCAATAGCCTTAGTTAAATCTCCTGAGAACTTAATACCGCCGTCTGCGATGAGAGGGATTCCGTACTGCTTGGTTGTTGCATATACATCCATAATTGCTGAAATCTGTGGTACACCGATACCTGCAACAACTCTTGTTGTACAGATAGAGCCCGGTCCGATACCAACCTTAACACAGTCAACACCTGCTTCAATAAGAGCCTTAGCTGCTTCGCCTGTTGCAATGTTACCTGCAATTACCTGAAGGTCAGGGTAAGCTGCCTTAATCTTCTTAACAGTCTCTATAATGTTCTTAGAATGTCCGTGAGCCGAATCGATTACAATACAGTCAACCTTAGCTGCAACAAGAGCTGCAACTCTGTCCATAACATTAGCTGTAATACCTACAGCAGCACCGCACAAAAGTCTGCCCTGGTCATCCTTAGCTGAAAGAGGGTATTTAATCTGTTTCTCAATATCCTTGATTGTGATCAATCCTCTGAGGTTAAAATCATCATCTACTATAGGAAGTTTCTCTACTCTTGCCTTGGCAAGTATTGCCTTAGCATCCTCAAGTGTGATTCCAACCTTAGCTGTTACAAGGTTCTCGCTTGTCATACATTCCTTAATCTTCTTAGTATAGTCCTTTTCAAACTTAAGATCTCGGTTAGTAATAATGCCTACAAGCTTACGTCCTTCTGTAATAGGAACGCCTGATATTCTGAACTTAGCCATCAGATTATCTGCATCCTGTAATGTATGTTCCGGAGAAAGAAAAAATGGATCAGTAATGACACCATTCTCTGAACGCTTAACCTTGTCAACCTCTTCTGCCTGAGCTTCGATTGACATATTCTTATGGATTATTCCAATACCACCCTGTCGTGCCATTGCAATAGCCATTCTGTGTTCTGTAACAGTATCCATACCTGCACTCATAATTGGAACATTAAGCTTAATCTTCTTAGTAAGATGTGTTCCAAGTTCAACCATATTAGGTGTAACTTCTGAATATGATGGTACTAAAAGTACATCATCAAAAGTAATTCCTTCACCAATAATTGTACCCATTTTATCATTTCCTGCCTTTCATCTGTGTAATTCATTATAATGTATCAAAACAAACTCTAAAAGTCAATGAGGAATATTAATCCTCATATATTTTTCTTGGATAATATTTCTTAAGAACTGCAAGCAATTCTTCGTTAGGTGAGAACTCTAAAAATACTGTTGCCTTCTCATCATTATGAAATACCGCCACATACGAATCTTCTCTGATATCGTGTGCTGAATAGTTGTAATACGCACTGTTGCCGTGTTCCTCAAGTCTTGTCATTCTCTCCGAACCGTACTTTGCAATATAATCAAGCTTAGCAAAATCAAATATTCTAAGTCTCTTTCTCTTGGCTCTGTTAAGAATCTTATCAACCGTAAGCTCCCCACCAAAATAATCATATTCAAATTCTACGTTGGTATTTCTAAATACGAAGTAGATAACAAATCCTGCTGCAAGGTCAAAAAGAAGCACAACAGGTATTCCGTATGGAACTTTAAGCGCCGCCACATAAGTTATGATAACCATGAGTATTCCAAGTGCTACCGAAAGACATCTTCCAAAGTATGCTTTTATGGTAAGCTTGCGCTTTACAATACATTCTACTAATTCTTCCATAGTAAATTAGTCTCCTTCCAATTTGCTGTCCTTACTATTGTACCTACTTTTTCCGATTATGTGAAGAACTTTTTTATAAAATTTTGATAAAAAAAGACCTGCGGACCTGAAGTCCGTAGGTCTTATCTGTCATTATATTGTATTGTGGATGACGGGATTACATCATTCCGCCCATTCCACCCATTCCGCCTGCAGGCATAGCAGGTGTATCTTCTTTGATTGTGGCAACAACAGATTCTGTTGTAAGTAATGTTGAGGCAACGCTTGTAGCGTTCTGTAATGCACTTCTTGTTACTTTGGCAGGGTCAAGTATACCTGCTTTAACCATATCAACATATTCCTCATGGAGAGCATCAAAACCTGTTCCGACTTCTGACTCTCTTACCTTATTGATAATAACCGCACCTTCAAGTCCTGCATTGTGTGCAATGTGGAATAAAGGAGCTTCAAGGGCTTTAAGGATAAGCTTTGCACCTGTCTTTTCATCGCCTTCAAGAGTATCAGCAAGCTTGGCAACTTCCTTAGATGCGTGGATGTAAGCAGAACCACCGCCTGAGATAATTCCTTCTTCAACTGCTGCCTTAGTAGCTGCAAGTGCATCTTCAAGACGAAGCTTATTCTCTTTCATTTCTGTCTCAGTTGCCGCACCTACACGGATAACTGCAACACCACCTGAAAGCTTTGCAAGTCTTTCCTGTAATTTTTCTTTATCAAATTCGGATGTTGTCTCTGCAATCTGCGCCTTAATCTGTGCGATTCTGGCTTCGATTTCTGACTTAGAGCCTGTTCCGTCAACAATAACGGTGTTCTCTTTCTGAACCTTAACTGATTTAGCACGGCCAAGGCTTTCAAGTGTAGCATCCTTAAGTTCAAGTCCGAGTTCTTCGGAAATAACCGTACCGCCTGTAAGAATTGCAATATCTTTAAGCATTTCTTTTCTTCTGTCACCGTATCCAGGTGCTTTAACAGCTACAACATTGAATGTTCCTCTTAACTTATTAACGATAAGTGTTGTAAGAGCTTCGCCTTCAACATCTTCAGCGATAATAAGTAACTTAGCCCCTGACTGGACAATCTGCTCAAGAAGTGGAAGAATTTCCTGAATATTGCTTATCTTCTTATCTGTAATTAAGATGTATGGATTCTCAAGAACAGCTTCCATCTTATCCATATCTGTTGCCATATATGCTGAGATATAGCCTCTGTCAAACTGCATACCTTCTACAACATCAAGTTCTGTCTTCATTGTCTTAGACTCTTCAATTGTAATAACGCCGTCTTTAGATACTTTTTCCATAGCGTCTGCAACTAACTGTCCAACTTCTTCATCACCTGCAGAAATAGCCGCAACCTTGGCAATCTGGTCTTTGCCTGTTACCTTAGAGCTCATCTTTGCGATAGCTTCTACTGCTGTGTCTGTCGCTTTCTTCATACCCTTTCTGAGTATGATTGGGTTAGCGCCTGCAGCAAGGTTCTTAATACCTTCGTCAATCATTGCCTGTGCGAGAACTGTTGCTGTTGTAGTACCGTCACCTGCGACATCGTTAGTCTTTGTTGCAACTTCCTTAACAAGCTGTGCTCCCATATTTTCAAAAGGATCTTCAAGTTCGATTTCCTTGGCGATTGTTACACCATCGTTAGTGATAAGAGGTGCTCCGTATGATTTATCAAGAACAACATTTCTTCCTTTTGGTCCGAGTGTAACTCTTACTGTATCTGCAAGCTTATTAACGCCTGCACCTAATGCTTCTCGTGCTTCTGCACCGTATTTAATTTCTTTAGCCATAATATCTATTCCTCCGGTTAATCTGATTATTCAACAATAGCGAGGATATCGCTCTGCTTTACAACAATGTATTCCTCATCCTCAAGCTTAACTTCTGTTCCTGCATATTTAGAGAAAATTACATTATCTCCCACTTTAACCTGCATTGTAACTTCCTTACCGTCGACATTTCCGCCAGGTCCCACTGCAATTACCTCAGCCTGCTGTGGCTTTTCTTTTGCCTGACCTGCAAGAATAATTCCGGACTTAGTTGTTTCCTCTGCTACAAGCTGTTTTAAAACAACTCTGTCTCCTAATGGTACTAACTTCATTTTAATTGCCTCCTTTTATTTTCACTAAGGCTATACTAATACTTCTATTTTTGAATGTCAAGAGAAAATTGGCACTCATTTATAAAGAGTGCTAATAATTTTATTTGCCGATATTCAAGGTCTTACCGTAATAAAACAGATACTGTTGTGCATATCCTGACAATTCGCCGTATTTTTCTTTACCGAACGCCTCGATTTCCGTTACTGCGGTTTCCTTATGGAAATACATTGCCTCCATAATTCTTTTTATCCATACATCCACAGGAAATGCGTTTCTTTTATTGAGAGAAAAAAGTGCGATGCAGTTAGCAACTTTATTGCCTATGCCTTTTACGGATTTAAGTATCTCTACCGCTTCCCCGTAATCTGCTGCCAGAAGCTTCTCCTCATCAAGTTCTCCCGCAACATATTTTTCACAGGCATCGATTATATATTTTGCCCTGAAACCAGCTTTGCAATCCATCATTCCCTGTTCTCCCGCAGCAAGAATTTCTGGAGCTTTAGGAAAATAGTCTATGCCCTCGCCTTTTTTGCCGTAGCGTGACGATATGTTGGCTATAATCTGTTTAATTCTCACTATCTGCTGGTTCTGTGAAATTATAAATGAGATAAGTGTCTCAAAAAAATCCTGGTTAAGTATTCTTACCCCGCTCATTGCTTCTATTGCGGTTGTGAGCTTATTGTCCTTTTCAATAAGTGTGCTTTTTATCTTTCCGTAGTCCCTTTCAAGGTCAAAATAGTGCTTCCACACATTGTCAAAGTTCTGTTCATCCGTATTATAAAATATTGTCCTGTTCTCTTTCTGGGCTATATGCAATATCCTGTCTTTTGCGGAAATCAGATAATCTTCCTCATCAAGTTTTATGAAATGAAAGCATTGTCCGCACTCAAGGGTCTGGCTCAATATAAAATCTTTCTGGTCTTCTATGATAAAATTATTCTCTTCTATGTATCTGTTCAAAATAATCCATCCTGTTCTTTCAATTATTATTCTTTTTAGTAAAAATTTATACAATAAATTATAACATAGGTCTTTATTTTTTTTCAATTTCGTATTACAATGTAAAAAAAGGTTATGGGAGGTTATTAACATGAAAAAATTCTTTAAAATTGTTGGAGCAATCGCAGCTATAGGTGCCGGTGTTGCAGGAGGTCTCTGCCTTTATTCTAAGCTTAAGCACAAAAACGACGTGATTGATGATATCGATGATTATGATGATGATTTTTCTGACGAAGAAGATGAAGAAGCTGAAAAAGAAGCTGAGGCTTAAGCCCCAGCTTCTTCTATTTTCCACACTTTTTTAAGTGTGTGAAGTCCGTCTATTATTTTTTCACTGCAAAGTTTTGAATATCCTATTATTATTTCAGGCAGTCTGTTACTGATTTCGCCTATGTAATAATCTGACAACGGGTATACTTTTATTCCCTCCTCTGCCGCTCTTTTTACAAGTTCTTTTTCCGTCATATTGTTATTGATTTCAAGAATTATATGAACTCCCGCATTTTCTCCGCTTATGCTTACATTTTTCCATGTTTTCAGCTCGTTAAGCATTATGTCATGTTTTGCTTTATATATGGTTCTCATTCTGTTAAGATGACGTTCAAAACCGCCGTTTTTCATAAATATTTCCATATATTTCTGGTCGATTCTTGAGACTGTATTTCCGATATAATCTGTTTTTTTCATATATATTTCCATTAATTTCTTAGGCAGCACCATATAACTCATTCGTATTGCAGGAGTCACGGATTTGGAAAAAGTTCCCATATATATGACTTTTTCTCCGTTATCTATACTTTGAAGTGACGGAATAGGTCTGCCCTTATAACGGAATTCACTGTCGTAGTCGTCTTCTATTATATAGCGTCCGTCTTTTTTTGATGCCCAGTTTAACAGCTCAACACGTCTTTTTATTCCCATTACGATACCGAGGGGATACTGGTGTGACGGGGTAAGGTATGCCACGTCGGCATTACTTTTTTCAAGTTCCTTTACGTTCAGTCCGTCTTTATCAAGTCCAACAGGAATAACGTTGTCCGTAAAATTCTTAAGTATATCGTAGGATTTTTTATACACGGGATTCTCCACCGCAAATATTACATCTTTTGGCAGGAGAAGTTTGATAAGCATGAGGAGATTTTCATTTCCCGCTCCCAGTATTATTCTTGATTTATCTGCCTTAACGCCCCTTGATTTGCGTAAAAACACGGCAAGCTGTTCCCTAAGTCCGTCATCCCCTCTTTTGTCTCCGCTGTTAAACAGTCTTTTTAACCCGTCCGTAAAAACATTTTTGGAAATTTTTCTCCATTCGTTTACCGGGAAATGCTCTGTTTCAATGCCGTTTGGCGAAAAATCAATGCTGTAAGGATTCGTGTACACGGTGTCTTCGCCGTTATTTATATTATTTTCCTGAATATCGGCAAAATCTTTTTCTATTTCTATGACGTAATAGCCTTTTCTCTCTCTTGCTTCTATGTACCCTTCAGCAAGCAGTTGTTCGTAAGATGCCAGCACCGTACTTCTGCTGACCTGCAGATAGGAGGACATATTTCTGGTTGAGGGAAGCCTTTCACCAGTCTTAATCTTACCTTCCCTTATCTCTTTTTTAATAAATTCATATATCTGTTCATACACCGGTACATCACCGGACTGATTAATAAAAACTGCCAGTTCCTTCATAATCCGCTCCGACTTTTATAATATTTTAAAATATAGCATAACGATATTATTTGTACAATACGGAACATTCTGATATACTTAAATAAAATACCAGAAGGAGGATTTTTATGAAAGAACAGCTTTACTCTATTCCGGTTAATGATGCATTTGCTGCCGACTGCGAATGTCCTGTATGTCAGATGTATCATAAGCTTGAAACAGATTCAGTGGAATATACAATGGGACCAAGTTATATGGAGGATGATACAAGAGCACTCACGGACGCAAAGGGTTTTTGCAGCAAGCATATTAAGATGGTATATGAACAGGACAACCGCCTCGGTATGGCGTGGGTTATGAAAACTCATTTTGATAAGACAATCAATGATATTAAGAAGGCAATGCCTTCAGGTCCGGCAAAACTTATTAAAAAAGGAATTTCAGACTCTCCCCTTATTAAATATATTGATAATCTTGACAACTCATGTTTTGTGTGCGACAGAATCAATAATTTCTTCGACCAGTATGTTGACACAATCTTCTTTCTCTGGAAAAAAGATGATGAGTTCAAGGAGAAATTCAAATCAGCAAAGGGCTTTTGTACCCCTCATTACAGCCTGCTTCTGAAGAAAGCCGCTTCACATCTTAAGGGTGATGACCTTGAGGCTTTTGTTGGAATCCTTAACAATATGTATATCACCAATATGGAGCGTGTCAGGGATGACCTCGCATGGTTCATTAATAAATTTGATTACAAATACCAGAACGAACCTTGGTACAATGCCAAGGATTCGGTAATCCGCTCGTTAGTAAAGACTAACGGGGTAATATTGGATGAGTAGGGAATAATATATGTGAATGATAGGGTGCGGCAGCCTGTAGGGGTTGCCGTATTTTCAAATAAATTATTAAAACATTCCGCTATCTGCAATACTCAGTAAGGCTTCTATAGCTACATCATATTCCACAGGTTGATTTTGAAAATAAGAGGTTATTTCATAATAATCTGTTTTAAATATACCTTTATCCACTATTTCATGTAATAATACCGGTATATCAACATCTGCTTTGGCAGACGGACAAATGCTCATACCTGCTCTGATTTCCCTGACATTCTTTACAAGCTCCTTAAATGAATTATCCAATGCAATTCTTGGAAGAATCATGTAAATATCATAAATATGTCTTGAATAACGTACAGTTTTACCCTCTAAATAATAATCACATATTGCAAATACCTTATCAACAAGAGTTCTGTCAATACTTTGAACCTTCATCATAAACGGATATAAATCATATTCATTAACTATTTCAGCATTTTCTTTCATAAGATATTCATACACATAGCTCTCAACAGGCAGTTCTACTGTAGGAAAAGAAACAGATGACAAAGACACTTCCATTTTAACACCTTGAATAAGTCTTTTATCCAAATCAGAACCATCAACTGCATCATATGAAAAGGTGTAGCAATTATAATCACGTCTGCTTTTTGCATTATTCCAATCTATAATCGGCATGCCAAGCTCATCGCTAATTCCTGATATTATTTCATTTTTTAAGTGTTTTCTCATGGTCTGGGATAGTTTATCTGAAAAGGCAATATCTATATCCTCAGAAAATCTGTCGATGGCATGATGGCACTTAGATAATGACGTTCCACCTTTAAAAACACAATCCGGGCATTTTAGGGATAATTCCTTCAATATCAAAGTCACATAGTAATCCTTTTCAATAATAGGAACTACTATCCCCAAATCATCCGCCGCAGAAATAATAACTTCCCTGAACAGCTCTTTATCCTCATGCAAATACATCATACAGCCTCATTTCATATATATATTTATATACTTTATCCGGGAACAGCGATATATACTTATCAATATCGGCTCTTTTTATACCAATTCTCCTGATATACTCCGCTATCCGCTCCCCTGCATAGGTTATATCATCATCCACATATTGCTCAAAGTCTTTAAGCAAATCCAATAATTGTAATATATTGCTATTCTCCACAGTAACCTCAGTGCGGGGTTTTCTGAGAATAATTCTTTGGTTTCTGATGCTGGTCTCACGAAACTTTGAGCTTGCCTTATTGGTAACAATTTCTATGGTTACCGGAACCTGGGTTGTTAATCCAAGCTCATTGGCAAAAGAATACCCTGAGTAATATCCATATATACTGTTTTTACCGGCAATGTATTTACACTTTGCAACGTCTCTTGGAGATATTGCAACTCCTCCTTTTAATCTTGACTGCCCTTTAATGTAGTATACACCTGTATCATACCGTTCAATTTTCCCTGAATCACACAACACCTTAAACATCTGTCTTAAATTAGTATCGGTAACAGGCAAATCTATATCAGCCAAAAATATCGGTTCATTGGTTATATAATTCTTTTGCAAATATTCTAGCAACATAATATCTCCCTCTAACGTTTTTTAACTATATAATTACATTTTTGTTATATTGATAATAGTGTATCTGTGTCAGATTTGTCAACCCTGGGTTCTGTTATTATCTCCCCACTCCGCACCCTTATTCCATGCTTTTTACAATCTTACCACTAAAAAATGCCGTCAAAGCCAAAATCTCAGGCTTTAACGGCATTTAAAATTCATATAATTTTTTTAATTATTATCTGATGATTTGTAAGTAAAGATATTAGTTCTGCTCAAGGTCTCAT
>JBNMKN010000074.1:0-9184 GCA_050874365.1 Butyrivibrio sp.
GGTCCATACAGGACAGAATAGTACGGTTTATATCGGAGCACAGCAGCTGCAGTGAGGGAGATATAGAAAAAATGATGATGGAAACTTCAATGATGTCCAGCGATTTAGGTACGATTCTTGTAGGGGAAGAAGCTGTGGAAGCGGGGATTATTGATAAAACAGGCAGTATTGATAAAGCGTGGAATAAATTGAAATTCATTTGTCAAAATAAAGGTGAAATGGTATAATTAAGAGAATGTCTTTATAGGAGGAATGAACTTTGAATATTCTAAAGTCGATTTTATTGGGATTGGTTCAGGGACTTACGGAATTTTTACCCGTGAGCAGTTCCGGACATCTGGCTATTTTTGGTAAGATTCTTGGTACAAATCTTGATTCGGAAATCTATTTTGATGTATTGCTTCATCTGGGAACATTGATTGCACTTATAATTGTATTCCATGAGGATATATGGCATATGATTCAGGAGTTTTTCCAGATGCTCCTTATTATCTTTGTCAATTTTATAGTTTTTATAAAGAGACGGCGTGGAGATACGAAGTATACATATTTCAAGGTGGTTAATTCCAACTATAAAAAACTTGTGTTGATGATTATAATTTCCACTATTCCTACAGGAATCATCGGACTTTTCGGCAGAGATTTTACTGAACTTGCTGCAAATACCCTGTGGTTTGTTGGAATATGCCTTATGATTACATCCGGACTTCTTATGCTTGCAGATAAGAAGAGCGATAATACCATGAAAATTAACAAGGCAAAATATTCCGATGCTTATTTTATCGGTGTCGCACAGGGTGTTGCGACGTTACCCGGAATTTCAAGATCCGGTGCAACAATAGCAACAGGAATGATGCTTGGATTTAATAAACAGTTAGCGATTAAATATTCATTCCTTATGTCCATACCGGCTGTACTTGGAGCCGTAATAGTGGAACTTGGCGGCAATAAGAATGTAGTGTTCGGGTCTGCTAATTTACCTGGATATATCCTCGGAACAATTGCAGCGGCAGTAAGCGGATATTTTGCTATTAAATTTATGCTCAGACTTATAAAAAATAAGAGTTATAAGGGATTTTCAATTTACTGCATAGCCGCAGGTGTAGTTGGAATTGTCCTTTCATTTATAAAATAACAGGAGGCTGAACTTTTTTATGGCTACAGGCAGTAAAAACGGACAGACGAAAAAAAAACCGGCAGGCAGAAAAAAGCCTGCTGCAAAAAAATATAACAATAAACTTATCACTGAGGCAGTTTTATTAATATTGATGGCACTCTGCGTTATATTCTTTCTTGCCAATTTTGGCGTAGGGGGAATTGTAGGCAAAGGCATCAGTGCGTTTTTCTTCGGACTTTTCGGAGTGTTGGCGTATGTGTTTCCGATTCTTTTGTTTGTTGCGGTGATTTTCGCAATGTCCAATAAGAATAATTCGGTTGCCAGAGTTAAACTGATTGCAGTATTCTTTGAACTGATTTTTTTATGTACTTTGATACAGCTTATTTCGGGAAGCCACAGCGGAGAATGGAATGTCGGTGATTTTTACATAAACTCCAGTGCTGATAAGAACGGCGGCGGACTTTTTGGCGGGGCATTGTGCCTGCTTTTTGGTAAGCTGTTTGGCAATGCCGGTGCATATATTTTTACCGTTGTACTTATAATTATAGCAGCGGTCATCATTACGGAACATTCGTTTATCGGCGGTGTTAAAAAGAACGGCAGAAAAGTATACAATGCCGCAAAACGTGATATGGAAGCGTATAAAGCAGATGTTGCCGTCAGGCGTAAAGAAAAAGAACGCAGGGAAGAACTTAAAGCAAGTGAGAAGATGCCCCCTAGGAAAAAACGTTCTTCTGTCAAGGTTGACGGAATAACAACGGATACACGCATGGAAAAGGCGGATGCAGAGACAACAGGGGAAGAGGTATATTCGTATGAACAGGCAGAGGATATAAAGCCTTTTGATGAAAATGAGTATACAAATGTTGTGGATGCAACAGATTATGCAATGAGACATTTCCAGGATGAGCAGAGTATTCCTTTTGAACCTGCTTATGAGGACGTCAAAGAGATACTTCCTCCTGTTGAGACTGTGGAAACTGCCGCTGCCGAAACAGCAGTAGTTAATGAAGAGCCACAGAGGGCAGAAGAAGATTACATTGATATGGAACTCGTGAGGAACGAGCTTGAAAAGGAAGAACTTCTAAAGCCTGAAAAAGAAAAAGTCACAAAACCGGAGCCGGTTCACGAGAATGTGACGGAGCAGGCACAGGTGGCACCGGTAAAACCGTCACATACAGCCAAGAACAGCAGATACAAGCTTCCTCCTGTAAGTCTTTTAAAGAGAAGCAATGGAAATGTCAAGGGAAATGACGGCAAGGAAGAACTCAGGGCAACAGCAAGTAAATTACAGCAGACCCTTGCTACTTTCGGCGTTAATGTTACAATTACGGATGTAAGCCGTGGACCTGCGGTTACAAGATATGAATTACAACCTGAACAGGGCGTTAAAGTAAGTAAAATAGTCTCCCTTGCAGATGATATCAAGCTTAATCTTGCGGCGGCGGACATAAGAATCGAAGCACCGATTCCCGGTAAAGCTGCGGTGGGAATAGAAGTTCCTAATAAAGAAAATTCAGGCGTAATGCTTGGAGACCTTATTGCCAGCAGGGAATTTAAGGACGCCAAGTCAAAAATCGCTTTCGCGGCAGGTAAAGACATCGCAGGCCAGATAGTAATGACAGATATTGCAAAGATGCCTCATCTTCTTATTGCGGGAGCAACGGGTTCAGGTAAATCGGTATGTATTAATACTATTATTATGAGTATTCTTTTTAAGGCAAGACCTGATGAAGTAAAGCTTATAATGGTTGACCCTAAGGTTGTGGAGCTTAGTGTGTATAACGGAATACCTCACCTTCTTACACCTGTTGTAACGGATCCTAAAAAGGCTGCTGCGGCACTTAACTGGGCTGTGGCGGAAATGATGAAAAGGTACCAGTTTTTTGCGACTTACGGCGTAAGGGATATGAAGGGCTTTAATGAAAAAATATCGGGAATGGAGCCAGAGGAGGGCAAAGAGCTTCCTGAGGTTATGGCACAGATTGTCATAATCATTGATGAGCTTGCGGACCTTATGATGGTTGCTTCGGGTGATGTTGAGGATGCCATAGTAAGACTTGCACAGCTTGCAAGAGCGGCAGGTATCCACCTTATTATTGCGACCCAGAGACCAAGTGTTAATGTCATAACGGGTCTTATCAAAGCCAATGTGCCTTCAAGAATTGCCTTTTCGGTATCATCAGGTGTTGACTCAAGAACCATCCTTGATATGGTTGGAGCAGAAAAACTTCTCGGTAAGGGTGATATGTTATTTTACCCACAGGGCTATCAGAAACCTGCCAGAGTACAGGGCGCATTCGTATCTGACGAAGAGGTATCGGCAGTTGTTGATTTTATTAAGGAAAATAACAATGAGACCGGATATAACGAAGAAATAGAGACACATTTAAGTAATCCGGAATTTGAAGAAAGTCAGGCTTTTTCCGGTGACAGGGACCAGTATTTTGCCGATGCGGGCAGATTTATCATAGAAAAAGAACGTGCATCGATAGGAATGCTGCAAAGAGTATTTAAAATCGGCTTTAACAGGGCTGCGAGAATTATGGACCAGCTTGGGGAAGCCGGAGTGGTAGGACCTGAAGAGGGCACCAAGCCTCGGAAAGTTCTGATGACAATGGAAGAGTTTGAAGAATATCTTAAGAATAACTAACATTATGGAGGAAAAGAAATGTTTAAATCAGACATAGAAATAGCACAGGAAGCAAAGATGTCACATATCCGTGATATAGCAGGCAAATTTGGTATAGCAGAGGATGAACTTGAGTTCTACGGAAAGTATAAAGCAAAATTATCCGATGAGCTTGAAAAAAGAGTAGCCGGCAATAAGGACGGTAAACTTATCCTTGTAACAGCAATTAATCCGACACCTGCAGGAGAGGGCAAGACAACAATCAGTATCGGTCTTACGGAAGCCCTTAATAAGCTTGGTAAAAAGACAATGGCTGCACTTCGTGAACCATCCCTCGGACCATGCTTTGGTATTAAAGGCGGTGCCGCAGGCGGCGGATATTCACAGGTAGTACCTATGGAAGATCTTAATCTTCATTTTACAGGTGATTTTCATGCAATAACAAGTGCCAACAATCTTCTTGCAGCACTTCTTGACAACCACATCCAGCAGGGTAACGAACTTCAGATAGATACAAGACAGATTGTATGGAAAAGATGTCTTGATATGAATGACAGGGTTCTCAGAAATATCGTAGTCGGACTTGGTGCAAAGGCTGACGGAGTGGTAAGGGAAGACCATTTTGTAATAACAGTTGCTTCTGAAATAATGGCAATTCTCTGTCTCGCAACAGATATGGCTGATTTAAAGAAAAGACTTTCGGAAATAATTGTTGCATATAATTATGCAGGAGAACCTGTTACAGCAGGTGATTTACATGCCACAGGTGCAATGGCGGCACTTTTAAAAGATGCCATTAAGCCTAATATAATACAGACACTTGAGGGCAATCCTGCAATTGTACATGGCGGACCTTTCGCCAATATTGCACATGGATGTAACTCTGTAAGAGCTACAAAAATGGCACTTAAGTTATCGGATTATGTTGTAACTGAGGCAGGCTTCGGCGCCGACCTCGGAGCAGAAAAGTTCCTTGACATCAAATGCCGTAAGACGGGATTACGTCCTGATGCGGTAGTTATAGTTGCCACTGTTAAGGCATTAAAATACAACGGCGGTGTTAAGAAAGAAAATCTTTCGGAAGAAAATCTTGAAGCTCTTAAAGCAGGAATCGTTAATCTTGATAAGCATATTGAGAATATGCAGAACTTCGGACTTAATGTAGTTGTAACACTTAATGCTTTTGCAACAGATACAGAAGCAGAACACAATTTCATCAAAGAACATGTTGAAGGAATGGGCTGTGAATTTGCTCTTGCCAAAGTATGGGAAAAAGGCGGAGAAGGCGGAATTGAACTTGCAAATAAAGTCCTTAAAGCAATTGAAAAAGAACAGAAACCATTTACATTGACGTATTCAGATGATATGGGACTTAAAGATAAAGTTAGAGCTATAGCAACTAAGATTTACGGAGCAAAGGATGTAAGTTTTGCACCGGCAGCTTCCAAAATGCTTGATAAGATAGAAAAAATGGGATTTGCAGATCTCCCTGTATGTATGGCAAAGACACAGTATTCCCTTTCAGATGACCAGACTAAACTTGGACGTCCTGAAGGTTTTACCCTTAACGTAAGAGATGCTTATGTAAGTGCAGGTGCGGGATTTGTTGTTATCCTTACAGGCTCTATAATGACAATGCCTGGTCTCCCTAAGGTACCGGCAGCCGATAATATTGATTTTGACGAAGTAACAGGTAAAATAACAGGTCTATTTTAATTTTCACCTTGTAAAGGAGTTAAATTATGCAGAATTTTTATGTGAGAGATATCGTAAAAGCAACAAAGGGTGAACTGCTTTGCGGTGATATGAATATTCCGATTGAAAATGTAAGTACAGATTCCAATTCGGTAAAGGAAAACTCGCTTTTTGTACCGATTATAGGAGAAAGAGTCGATGCCCATACTTTTATCGACTCTGCAATAGCCAACGGAGCTGTGGCGGTGCTGACAAGTGAACATGATGAAATGACAGGAAATGTTCCGTATATAAGAGTCAACAATACCACAATGGCTTTACAGGAAATAGGTAAATATTACGGTAAGCTTATGATTATGCCCAAAATCGGTGTAACAGGCAGTGTTGGCAAAACAACCACAAAAGAAATGATAGCATGTGCACTTTCGGCAGGATATAAGGTATTTAAGACAAGCGGCAACAGCAACAGCCAGATTGGCGTACCACTTACATTACTGAAAATGAGCCCTGATGACCAGATTGCGGTAATAGAGATGGGAATGAGCATGCGCGGAGAGATGTCAAGACTTTCAGAACTTGTTGAACTGGATGACGCAGTTATCACCAATATAGGTGTATCTCACATAGAACAGCTTAAGACCCAGGACGGTATATGTGAAGAAAAATTCCATATCCAGGATGCAATCCATGCAAAGGACGGAATTGTATTTATTAACGGTGACGATGCAATTTTAAATAAACACAAATCCGAGCTTAGACACAGGATAATTACTTTTGGACTGGGAAATGATAATGATTATTTTGCAACCAATATAAAAGTAAAAAACGGCGGTGTTGATTTTACCGTTAATATTAAAAATAAAGGTTCTTATGATGCAAGACTTAATGTTCTCGGAGAACACAATGTAAGAAATGCACTTGTAGCCATAGCGGCAGCCGAAAGACACGGTATCGGGGTAACAGAAGCCATTAAGGCTCTGGCAGGATATGAGGGTGTCTCCATGAGACAGCAGATTACGGATGTTAAAGGAGTTACACTTATTGACGATTCCTATAATGCAAGTCCGGATTCAATGAAAGCCGGTATTGACGTTTTGTGCGGATATGATAACAGTGGACGTAAAATAGCCGTTCTTGCGGATATGCTTGAGCTTGGAGATAAGTCAGCGGATTACCACAAAGAAGTTGGTGAGTACATGGAAGGCAAAAAAATTGATGAACTTATCCTTTTTGGAACAATGGCAGCAAGTATAGGAGACGGCTTCAACGGAAGCTATAAGTTATTTAAAACAAGAGAGGAAATCAACGAATACCTTCTTAAAAACCTGAAATCCGGAGATGCCGTATTATTTAAAGGCTCAAGAGGAATGAAACTTAACGAATGTGTTGATTTTTTAAAGGAGAATTACAATGGCTAAAGTTATAGACGGTAAATTAATTTCTAAAGAATTAAAAGATGAATTAAAAGAAAAGGTTAAAGCATATAAAGAACAAGGGATTGAAATTACACTTGCTGTAATCCAGGTTGGAAACGACCCTGCTTCAAGCGTGTATGTAGGCAATAAGAAGAAGGGTTGCGAATACATCGGAATCAACTCACTTTCTTACGAACTTGAGGAAAATACCACAGAGGAGCAGTTGTTGGAGCTTATTGATACACTTAATAAAGATAATAAGGTAAACGGAATCCTTGTGCAGCTTCCACTTCCTTCACATATCAATGAAGACAAGGTTATTAAGGCAATATCACCAGCCAAGGACGTGGACGGTTTTCATCCACAGAGCGTTGGTGCATTGAGCATAGGACAGCCGGGTTTTGTATCATGTACGCCTGCGGGAATTATTGAGCTTTTAAAGAGAAGCAATATTGATATAGAAGGAAAAGAATGTGTTGTTGTAGGCAGAAGCAATATCGTAGGCAAGCCTATGGCACTTCTCCTTTTGAGAGAAAACGGAACAGTAACCATTGCACACAGCAGAACAAAAGACTTGAAAGAAGTAACCAAACGTGCAGATATTCTTGTGGTTGCAATCGGCAAGCCAAAATTTATTACAAAAGAATATGTAAAAGAAGGAGCAGTTGTAATTGATGTAGGAATCCACAGACTGGGAATGAGCGAATCAGGCAAGAGTATTCTTTGCGGTGATGTGGATTATGATGACGTATTCCCTGTAGCATCGGCTATAACACCTGTACCGGGCGGAGTCGGACCTATGACTATTGCAATGCTCATGAATAATTGCGTTCATTCGGTGGAATTGCAGAAATAACAGGAGGCGTAAAGCAGGTGAAATTATCAAAACTTTTAGAAAATCTTGAATACGAAGTTTTAAACGGAAATATTGATACAGACATTAATAATCTCGTATATGATTCGAGAAAAGCGGGAGTTTTAGATGTGTTTGTATGTGTGACAGGTGCGGTTTCGGATGGGCACGCATATATATGTGATGTAGCCAGAAAAGGTGTTTCTGCCATTGTCGTACAGAAAGATATTGAAGTAACAGAGGAACTTAAAGACATTACTTTAATTAAGACAGCGGACACAAGATATGCCCTTGCCCTTATGTCGGCAGCATTTTTTGATTACCCTGCTAAAAAGCTTAAAACAATAGGTATCACAGGCACAAAGGGCAAAACCACCACAACCTTTATGATTCGTGATATCCTTGAAAAATGTAACATTAAGACGGGGCTTATCGGAACCAATGAGACAATAATAGGAGACGTCCATATTCCGTCAAAAAATACTACTCCTGAATCATATCTTATACAGAAATATTTCAGTGAAATGGTTGAAGCAGGCTGCAGTTGTGTTGTTATGGAGGTGTCATCACAGGCACTTATGCTTAACAGGACAGCAGGCATTTTGTTTGATATAGGTGTGTTTACCAATATTGAACCTGACCATATAGGACCTAACGAGCATGCAAGCTTTGAAGATTATATGGAATGTAAAAGCAGGCTTTTCAAACAGTGCGTGCATGGAATAGGCAATGCAGACAGCGAATATTTTGATAAAATAATGGAAGGTCATACCTGTACGCTTGAGACCTATGGAATTAAGAAGAAGGCTGATTTAAAGGCAGAAAATATAAAGTATATCCATGAGGGCGGCAATATTACCACCTCATATAACACAATGGGAACCAAAGAAATCAATGTAAAATTAACCCTCCCGGGAGAATTTTCCGTATACAATTCCCTTTGTGCAATAGCGGTATCGGAACATTTTAATGTAGATGAAAAGCTTTTACTTGACGCTTTACATAGTACAAGAGTGACTGGAAGAGTGGAACCTGTTAAGGTTTCCGACGATTTTATCGTGATGATAGATTATGCGCACAATGCCATGAGTCTTCAGAGCCTTTTGGAAACACTCAGAGAATATAATCCTCACAGAATAGTATGTCTTTTCGGCTGTGGCGGCAACCGCTCTAAGCTCAGACGTTTCGAGATGGGTGAGGTCTCAGGCAAAATGGCGGATTTAACCGTAATTACAAGTGATAATCCGAGAGATGAAGACCCACTCCTTATAATGCAGGATATTGAAACCGGAATTAAAAAGACTTCCGGCAGTTATGTTATGATAGAGGACCGTGGCGAAGCGGTTAAATATGCTATTGAACACGGAGAAAAGGGAGATATAATCGTTCTTGCGGGAAAAGGACACGAAGATTATCAGGAAATAAAAGGCGTAAGATATCATCAGACAGATAAAGAGCTTGTGCAGAAAGCA
>JBNMKN010000075.1:0-9184 GCA_050874365.1 Butyrivibrio sp.
TCTTCGCTCTATAGGAAAGATGACCGAGGGAATGTCACCTGAGGAGGCAGAGGAGACCATTATTGAGTCGCAGAAAAGCTATGCTGACAGTGTGTTTGCGGGCTGTGATTCGGTTGAAAAGAGAGAAGACGGATATCATTATGAACTTACTGTTATCTGGACCAGCGGAGAAAGATACGAACAGTATTATAATTATCGTCACGGAACTATGCACTTTACTTCTAATGAAGATTATCTGATTCAGGGCAGGGTGTATTATCTGGATACGGAGGCTCTCGCCGCAAGAGGACTTTAAAAAGAAGAATGTCTCAGGGAAGGCGGACTTGATATAACAGGAATTAATCCCGGAGCATTTACCGACGGCGGAACTGTGGGAGCAACAGCGATGAATCTTGCTTTAAGAGCGTATGAAGGTCCACAGACAGAGGCAGCAGTCCGTACTGTCAATAATTTAAGAAACGGCCGGTATATTTTTATGGGATTAATGTGTATATTGGTTTCATTAGGAGCGTTGATTGTGTCCCTTGTTAATTTATCAAGTACCAATGGTGCTGTTGATAAAGTAGAAGATGCTTTAAAAAATTCCTCAAAGAGTATCAGGGCGCAGGTTATAGACACAAAACCGGCAGAAGATAAAGAATATACCACACTTATATTAAACTATTCCTACAATGGTGAAAAATATGAGTCATCTTATGATGTAAAATCCTATGATGTGCGTACTTACGGAGACGTTGTGTATATTACAGTCAAAAACAGTAATCCTACACGTATAACAAGTATAGGAACGTCAGGCGGTAATTCACGGTTTGAATCTTATAGCAGGTTCAGAGGCGTAAGGGTAGCTTTTACGTTTGTGGTATGCGGAGTCTTTCTTATAGTAGGTATAACACTGACAATTAAAGGATTTAAAGCTAAAGAAAATTAAAAATACTTGCATTATTTATTCAGGTATGATATTATAATTAAGTGTTTTAATTTCATATATTTAATTCCAGCGGGTGTAGTTCAATGGTAGAACACTAGCCTTCCAAGCTAGATACGTGGGTTCGATTCCCATCACCCGCTCTATTTTTTTGCAATGATGTAATTGACAAAAATTCTCAATAAGTATAAATTATCATTGAAAACAGACTTAAGAGGATAAAATTTTGACACTTGCAGAACTTAAAATTAATGAATCATGTGAAATAATTTCAGTAGGAGGAGAAGGGGCACTAAGACAGCATTTCCTTGATATGGGTCTTATTCCGGGAGCTAAAGCAAAATTAGTCAAATTTGCGCCAATGGGAGATCCGATGGAGCTTCTTATTCATGGGTATGAGCTTACTTTAAGGCTTGATGATGCAAAGAAAATAGAAATAAAAAAGATAAGAGATATTGAATCTGAAGAAAAGAACGTAAAATCTCCAAATAAGCAGATACCACATCCGGGTCTTGGTGAAGGCGGTAAATTTCATAATAAAAAAGAAGAACATCCATTGCCGGATGATGAGGTGCTCACTTTTGCCTTAGCGGGTAACCAGAACTGTGGCAAGACAACTATGTTTAACCGGCTTACAGGAGCTAATCAGCATGTGGGCAATTTCCCGGGTGTAACGGTTGATAGAAAAGACGGCAGTATAAAGGGATATGATAACACGTTAATCACTGATTTGCCGGGAATTTATTCAATGTCGCCATATAGCAGTGAGGAACTTGTTACAAGAGAATTTATTTTAAAAGAAAAACCAAAGGGAATTATTAATATTGTTGATGCGTCCAACATAGAAAGAAATCTTTATCTTACCATGCAGCTTCTGGAACTTAATATACCTATGGTAATTGCACTTAATATGATGGATGAGGTTCGTGAGAACGGTGGCTCTATATACATAAACAGGATGGAAGAAATGCTTGGAGTCCCTGTTATCCCTGTATCCGCAGCGAAAAATGAAGGAATTGATGAACTGATAGACCATGCAATTCATGTTACTAAATACTCGGAAGTGCCAAAAAGACAGGATTTTTGCGATGAGGATGGAGAGGACGGAGCAGTCCACAGATGCATACATGCCATAATGCACCTTATTGAGGATCATGCCAAAGCAGCGGAAATTCCAATAAGATTTGCAGCATCCAAAGTGGCGGAGGGAGACAGCAAAATCATTGAATTGCTTAATCTCGATGATAATGAGAAACATATGATAGACCACATAACGTATCAGATGGAAAAAGAGCGTGGGCTTGATAAGTCAGCGGCAATAGCTGATATGCGTTTCAGATTTATTAGCAAAGTATGTGATGAGACAGTTGTAAAAGCCAAAGAAAGTAAGTCACATAAGAGGAGCAGTCAGATAGATAAAATCCTTACAGGTAAATACACGGCAATTCCCTCATTTATCCTTATCATGGGACTTGTGTTTTTTCTGACTTTTAATGTGATAGGAGCAAGGCTTCAGAGTCTTCTTGAAATGGGAATAGATAAATTGGGAAACCTTGTAGACAGTATTTTAACATCTACAGGTGTTAATCCGGTTATACACTCTCTTGTAATTGACGGTATATTCACAGGAGTGGGCAGTGTATTAAGTTTTCTGCCGGTAATAATAACTTTATTTTTCTTTTTATCAATTCTTGAGGACAGCGGATACATGGCAAGAGTTGCTTTTGTTATGGATAAAATACTTCGTAAAATCGGACTTTCCGGACGTAGTATTGTTCCGATGCTCATAGGGTTTGGATGTACGGTTCCCGGTGTTATGTCATCAAGGACATTGTCATCGGAACGAGACAGAAAGATGACAATTCTTCTGACACCATTTATGAGCTGTTCGGCAAAATTGCCGATATATGTACTTTTTACATCATTGTTTTTTAAGAAATATGCAGCACTTGTAATGATTTTGTTATACATAGGCGGTATCCTTACAGGAATACTTGTAGCCATTATTATGAAAAATACGGTATTTAAAGGAAATCCTGTGCCATTTGTAATGGAACTTCCTAATTACAGAATGCCGGGTATGAAAAATGTCATTATGCTTTTATGGGAAAAGGCAAAAGATTTTCTACAAAGAGCATTTACGGTCATTTTTCTTGCAACTATTGTAATATGGCTTTTACAGACTTTTGATATTCACTTTAATATGGTAACCGATTCTAAAGACAGTATACTTGCAGCACTTGCGGGAATAATAACACCGGTATTTGTACCTTTAGGATTTGGAAACTGGAAAATATCAACGGCACTTCTCACCGGGTTTATGGCAAAAGAAAGTGTTGTCTCCACTTTATCCGTTCTTGTACATGGTAATTCGGAAATACTTGCCATGCTTTCTCCGGCAGGAGCATTGCCATTACTTGTATTTTGTCTTTTATATACACCATGTATTGCGGCAATAGCATCAATTAAAAGAGAACTGGGAGCAAAATATGCTGTTCTTGTTGTAATAGGTCAATGCCTGATTGCGTGGATTATGGCTTTTGTGGTCAGAATGATTATGATAATATAAAGTACTACTTGAAAAACGAACGAATGTTCTATATAATAAATCTAAAAAGACTGGAGGTGTAATTGTGAATAACAGAATATACGCAGCAATTGACCTCAAGTCTTTTTATGCTTCAGTAGAGTGTGTAGAGCGTGGGCTTGATCCTCTCACAACTAATCTTGTGGTGGCAGACCCTTCAAGAACGGAAAAGACGATATGCCTTGCAGTATCCCCATCTCTTAAGGCGTATGGTATTCCCGGAAGACCGAGACTTTTTGAAGTCGTGCAGAAAGCAGGACGCCGTGGAGTTGATTATATAGTGGCACCTCCGAGAATGTCTCTTTATATGGAATACAGCACAAGGATTTATGACATATACCTTCATTATGTGGCTCCGGAGGATATTTTTGCGTATTCCGTAGATGAGGTTTTTATAGACATAACATCATATCTTAAGACGTATGAATTGTCACCGAGGGAACTTGTTATTAAGATGATAAAAGAAGTTCTTGATACAACGGGAATCACGGCTACTGCCGGAATAGGAACCAATATGTACCTTTGTAAGGTGGCTATGGATATAGTTGCCAAGAAGGCAACACCGGATAAGGACGGGGTAAGAATTGCCGAGCTTGACGAGATGAGCTACAGGAAGCTTTTATGGAATCACAGACCCATTACGGATTTCTGGCGTGTAGGACCGGGTTATGCCAAGAAGCTTGAACAACACATGCTATATACAATGGGAGATGTGGCAAGGTGTTCCGTTGGCGGAGATAATGAGTATTATAATGAGGCACTTTTATATAAGTTATTCGGTGTTAATGCCGAATTGCTTATTGACCATAGCTGGGGATATGAACCATGTACCATGGCAGATGTTAAAAATTACAGACCTGGGAATAACAGTCTCAGTCAGGGGCAGGTTTTACAGTGCCCCTACACATATGATAAAGCAGGACTTATTGTTAAAGAGATGACGGATATCCTTGTGCTTGACCTTGTTGATAAGGGACTTGTAACCAATCAGATTGTTCTTACAATAGGATACGATATTGACAGCCTTAATGACAGTGAGGTACGAAAACGTTACAAAGGAGAAATCACCAAGGACAGGTATGGAAGGTCAGTTCCGAAGCATGCCCACGGCACGATTAATCTTGAGAGATACACTTCTTCCACAAGAGTTATTATTGAAAAGACAATGGAGCTTTATGACAGGATTATTGATGAAAGACTTCTTGTGAGGCGTATCAATGTGGTGGCTAACCATGTAGTACGGGAAACTGAAGTGGCTAAGGAAGATTCTTACAGACAGCTTGATATTTTTACCGATTATGAAGAACTTGAACGTGTAGAAAAAGAACAGAATGAAGAGTTTGAAAAAGAACGTCATATTCAGGAGGCTGCCATTGAAATCAAGAAAAAATATGGCAAGAATGCACTCCTTAAGGGCATGAATTTTGAAGAAGGTGCAACAGCAAGAGACAGAAACAGGCAGATAGGAGGACATAAGGCATGACAGACAATTATGAAGATATTATTAACCTTCCTCATCATGTTTCGGATAAATATCCTCATATGCCGATATATGACAGGGCGGCACAATTTGCACCCTTTGCGGCACTTACGGGTCATGAGGAAGCCATAAATGAGACTTCCAGATACACGGAGGAACGGATAGAACTGACCGAGGAACAGAAGGAGAACATTGACAGGGAATTGCAGAAACTCAGGGACTGCGGCACTAACCGCAATGTGCGGATAGTATATTTTGAACCGGATAGGCTTAAAAAGGGTGGAAGATACGTTGAATTCAGAGGCACCGTTAAGAAAATTAATAGCAGCGGACAGTTGCTTCTTGAAGATGGTAAAGGGATTTTGTATGACAATATATATGAAGTGGAGAGGGTGGATTGAAATAATGGATTTTTTCACTATATGGAAGTATATTGTCTTGCAAAATATGTCGAATGTTGGTACAATGGAAGAAAGTTCTGAGGAGGAAGTATATAATGAATGTTATGATATATGAGGACAACGGAGGATGTGTAGGTAGTTTAGAAGGGATAGTCAGCAGATATTTTAGGAAACGAAGCATCAAGTTTAGTATGTTTATTACTAGACCTGGTGCTTTTTGTGATTTTAATTCAGGAAATAATGGTGACATTGTATTTATTGATACAGACGGACAAGAGAGTGATGCGATTAATTTTGCAAAAACGGTAAAACAAAAGAATAGAAATTCTATTATTTTCCTCTTTACGGATAGATTGCAGATTATACCTGAGATGATGAAAGTGGGAATCTTTCAGGTAATATTGAAACCGGTAGATGCAGATTTAATATATGATGAACTTGACAGGGCAGTTCAATTATATGCGGATATATATAGCACATATAACATAAGCGTAGGCTCAATCCATAAAGAAAAGGAAAGATTTGTCGGACGCAGTTTTGCAAGATGTCATTGTGGATTTTTAGTAAATATGCAATATATAACCGAATATGGCAAGAATTATATAAAAATGTGTGATTGGAAGGAGATTCCGGTCAGCAGACAGTACAGGGAAGAATTCATGCTTTTATATAAAAAGTATCTGGAGACCAAAACGGTACATTAAACCAAAAATGCATTTAAAACAGTTAATTCTGCATATTGTATTGAAAAATATACATTTATATGATATTTTTCGTGAAGAAGGTAATGTATGTTCTTGAGTGAGTATTAAATTTGGGAAAGGAGAAGTATACAGAGAGGTGTGATATTTACAGGGAGTGCTATTATCTTCGGGTGATTAATAATGTATTAGGAAAGGATAAAATAATGAGAAAAACAAATTTAGTAAAGACAATTTTATGTGGCCTTATTGGAACAATTGCAATGGGAACAGCAGTATTTGCAGGAACTGTCAGCAGAGAAGGATATGTGAGAGGAAAAAACTACACTAATTCTTACAGTGGAACATTGGGCAAGTATGCTGCCGGTGGTGAAGCAGATACAGCAGCAACCAGTGCACAGAATACAAGTGGAAGCAGCAGATGGTTCTCTGTACAGGTATATGAGTATAATGTAGAGACCAATAGGAATAATAGAAAACAGGTTATGTCGGATTGCGTAATCAACGGAAGTTCAATTAATGCACAAATTTACAGAAATATCAACTCAAAGATGTATAGGTACATTCATGTCGGACAGGGATATGCATCGGATGTTTATTCATCTGCCACAATGCTTGATAACTATACATATACAGCAAAACAATACTACGAATAAAATGTAACAAAGGAGATGGGAATAATGATTAGTATGGTTCTAAGAAATATCCAAAATTCATTCATAAATTTTCGCAAAATTTTTATCCTGTTAATTGTTTCACAGATAATCTCCATTATGAGTATTTTTTTTGTATACGGAATATACGGAAGTTATGCAGCCAAGATGCAGGAAATAGAACTGAACACTTACATGATAGGGATTGACTTTGAAAAAACAGATACGAATGTAGTTGGTACACTTAAAGAAAACCTTCCGGAAGTATTAGATAGGATTAATGATAAGCTGGAGTTAGTATTCGTTGCCGGAGTAAGCAATCATATAATGGTGGCAATGAGAACAAAGTATATTGATGGCAACTATAGAACTGTAATAACAAAAGCACAGTATGGGAATATGAAAGGAAGATACCTCAATTCAGAAGATGATGAGAAATGTAACAGAGTTATTTTTTCTGCCAGGGGCAAGGAAGATTCGGTGGGTGATATTGTAGACATAGCAGGTACTGAATTTGAAATTGTGGGTACTTGTGATGAATTGTTTGCAGATGGTTATGATATACCTTATAATTCATGCCCTGATGATTTACAGCTTAATATGTGTTACTTTTCATTTAAAGAGTTACCTACGGTTAGCGATTATAATGTAATAAAAAATATGGTTACAGGCAGCTTTAGCGACTACAGACTGGATGAATTTGATATAAAAAATAACGATGAACTGACTTCGTACAGAACCATAATTGCTATTTCCATCTCAATTGGAGTAATTTCAGCACTTAATACATGTCTTATGTATGGATATATTATAAGCCAAAGAAGAAAA
Organism: Butyrivibrio sp.; assembly: GCA_050874365.1. GTDB lineage: Bacteria > Bacillota > Clostridia > Lachnospirales > Lachnospiraceae > Eshraghiella. The sequence continues at coordinate 7,576 of JBNMKN010000075.1, forward strand.
CAAATGGTGGTATATGGAATAATCGGGGCTGCCAGAATAAGAAGATTTGTAATAAGTGAATTGGAAATGCTGGTATTCAGTGTTACAACTTCATTAGTGGGAGTTGTTTTATTCAGAACAATTTTCCAGAGTATTGTACTAAAAGTGTATGACAACAGCAGTGAAATATATACTGTAAAGATGTATGTGTTTATGACAATACTGTATATTATGTGCATACTGATATTTACATCTGTCTTGTTGGCAGTCATGAACAGGGATAAACTGGCAGATATGTTGAGGAGGACAAAGAATGATTAAATTTGGAATCAGCGAATATATAAGAAATTTTTGGTTTAATTTGTGTTCAATATTATTACTTATTGTAATGATGATTTTAACCACAGGTATGATATCAAATATTGACGAAAAAGCCGGTATGTATAAATTAGCACGTAAATATATGGATTATGACAGTATGTATCTTGCAAGCATAGAAAGTAAGTATATTGAAGAACTGAAGAAAATAGGAGATGTTAATTATGTACAGACTATTGAAGGTGATTGCGGAATAACTAAACCGATACGTGGGTGTGTATATACCAATGAGATTATGAAAAATCTGAAACCAAAGCTGGAATACGGTACATATCCGGATAAGGTTACAGTAGATGGTAATACGGTAAAAGCATTGATAAGTGATAATCCGTATGGAATAAAGGCGGGGGACACATTTACATATAGTGTATCTACGCTGGATGAACCTGTTCAGGTAAATGTGTATGTTACAGGAGTAATCAAGGAGGGACAAAGGTTATATATCAGTTTATCCGATATTTTTCTTAATATGTCGTATGGAGATTTTTTCCCTGTATACAGTTATGAACAGACAGAAGATGTAAGGCTTATTATTCCTGAAAGTGAAATTGCCAAAATACCTGAGGCGATGACAGCTTCATTATACGATAATGTAATGATTAATCCGAAAGGAACACTCACGCAGGAGGAAAGAGATACCATATACAACAGGATAGTAGATTATGATATAACAGGAGAAAGTCCATATCCTGAACCGGCTGAGTTGGTAAACAGAAATAGTAATATGTTTAAAATGGAATTGATGAAATATATTCCACTCTCTGTAGTCACTGTTCTGTTGCTTTGCATAAGTATAATCGGAATTGTAAATATAAAGACAGCGAAAAGCACAAGATACTACGGAATAATGTATGCTTACGGAATGCGATATAAAAAAGCCCAGATTATGGAGGGTGTATCGATGACATTTAATTGTGGCTTAGCGGTTATATTTACTGTATCGTTAATTAAATTACAGCAGAAACTGGAATTTTTCGGAGAGATAAATTGTAATCTTAATATGCCACAGGTAATTACAATAACAGGAATATGCTTTATTATAATATTGTGTTCAGTGTTTGCCGCTAGAGGAGTATTAAAGGAACATACGCCTGTACAGATATTAAAAAATACAATTTAAAGGGAGGTACCTATGATAGAAATAAAGAACCTATATAAGACATATAATTATGGAAAGGCAAATGCTTTTGAAGCGTCGAAAGATGTGTCATTGACAATAAATGATGGCGAAATGGTAGCAATTATAGGTAAA
>JBNMKN010000076.1:0-9055 GCA_050874365.1 Butyrivibrio sp.
GCACGATAATAAGCTTATATCCCTTTGCTGCTGCGATTGAAGCAAGGCCAATACCTGTATTACCTGATGTTGGCTCGATAATTGTTCCTCCCGGTAATAATTTGCCTGACTTTTCTGCTTCATCGATTATAGCGTAGGCAATTCTGTCTTTTACGCTTCCTGCAGGGTTAAAATATTCAAGTTTTGCAAGGATGGTTGCTTCAAGTCCCAGTTCCTTTTCAAAGTTAGTTAATTCTACAAGTGGTGTATTTCCTATTAATTCTGTTGCGCTCTTAAAAATTTTTGACATATTTTTGTCCTCTCTTTCTTAAATTTACTGGATTGCCTTGAATGCTTCGTCAAGGTCTTCTATAATATCTGCTATATTTTCTGTACCGATTGAAAGTCTTATTGTGTTAGGCTTGATTCCCTGATCAAGAAGTTCAGCTTCATTACATTCTGAATGAGTTGTTGATGCAGGATGGATTGCAAGCGACTTAACATCGGCTACGTTGGCAAGGAGTGAGAAAAGCTCAAGGTTATCGATAAATTCCTGTGCTTTCTTTGCATCTCCCTTAATTTCAAATGTAAAGATCGAACCACCGCCGTTAGGGAAATATTTCTTATAAAGTTCTTTCTGTTCTTCGTTATCTGTTACAGAAGGATGATTAACTTTTTCTACCAATGGCTGGTTCTTAAGGTATTCAACAACCTTTAACGCATTACTTACATGTCTCTCTACACGGAGTGAAAGTGTCTCAAGTCCCTGAAGGAAGATAAATGCGTGGATTGGTGATAAGGTTGCTCCTGTATCTCTTAAAAGAATTGCTCTTATGTATGTTACGAATGCTGCAGGTGCACAATCCTTTGCGAAGCTTACACCATGGTATGATACGTTTGGTTCTACAAGCCATGGCCACTTGTTATTCTGTGTCCAGTCAAACTTACCGCTGTCAACGATAACACCACCGATTGTTGTACCGTGTCCGCCGATAAACTTAGTTGCGGAATGGATTACGATATCTGCTCCGTATTCGATTGGTCTTACAAGGTAAGGTGTTGCAAATGTATTATCTACAATAAGAGGAATTCCTGCTTCATGGGCAATCTTTGCAACTCTTTCTATGTCTACAACTTCGGAATTAGGATTTCCGAGTGTCTCTATCTGTATTACTTTAGTATTCTCTTTAATAGCTGCTTTAATTCCGTCATAATCGAATGGGTCAACAAATGTTGCTGTTATTCCGTAATCAGGAAGTGTATGTGCTAAAAGATTGTATGTACCGCCGTATATATTCTTGGCTGCTACAATGTGGTCTCCGGCATGTGCGATTGCCTGGAATGTATATGCAAGGGCTGCTGCACCGGAACCGACTGCAAGGGCTGCTACACCGCCTTCAAGGGCTGCAATTCTTTCTTCAAAAATTCCCTGTGTAGGATTTGTAAGTCTTCCGTAAATGTTACCTGCATCTCTGAGTCCGAATCTGTCTGCTGCATGTTCGCTGTTATGGAATACATAAGATGATGTAAGGTAAATAGGTACTGCTCTTGCATCTGTTACAGGGTCCGGATTTTCCTGACCTACATGTAACTGTAATGTCTCAAATTTGAATTTTCTATCTTTTCTCTCTAATTTACTCATGTGGTAATTCCTCCAATTCCTAGTATGTCGATATGATTTTTAACTTGTTTGTATATTATCACGCATTTCCTAGTATGTCAATAGGGATTAGGGAAATTTTTTTAAAAAAAATAAAAAGCCTGCAAATAACTTTACCGAAGTGGCATATAGCGTTATTCGCAGGCTTATTTTTTAATCTTTTTTTATGTGAATCTCCGGTACTGCACCGGAATATTCAATTTCTTTATCTTCATCGTCTTCAAAATCTTCATCATTATCAAACCTGATTTCGGGGAATGCCAGATTGTCAAGCTCAACGTGCATTTTATCCTTATCTTCCTTCATAATTCCTCCTAAAGCATATTAATAAAGAATGTTACTACCAAAGTATTTATGAAATCAGCAAACATGCTTCCTACAATAGGCACAAGAATGTATGCCTGTACGGATGGTGCGTATTTTGCTGTAATTGCCTGCATATTAGCCATGGCATTCGGAGTTGCTCCCATACCAAAGCCGCAGGTTCCTGCAGCCAGAACCGCCGCATCATAATTTCTTCCCATGACATTAAATACAATAAAATATGAAAACAATGCCATAAACAAGGTCTGTGCGATAAGAAGCACAAATAAAGGAAGTGCAAGATCTGCCAACTGCCACAGTTTAAGTGTGACCATTGCGATTCCGAGGAAAAGTGAAAGGCAGATACCGCCAATGTCATTTATTTCGCCCATGTGAACGGTATATCTGCCGGTGTACTCACTGACATTTCTCATAATGGCAGCCATTATCATCGCACCTATATATATAGGAAATGTCATTCCTGTTTTGGATAATAATTCGGAAATAATCGTTCCGACGCCCATTGCAATGGCAATCTGGTAAGCAGCCGGTGCGTACATACTGGCTTTTCTGTGATGTTTTGCACCCTCCTCTATAAGAACAGAGGCATCCTCTTTTACAACAGTGTCAAGCAGTTTATGCTTTTCAATAAGCGACCTGCCAATCGGACCTCCCATGAGCGAACCCATAACAAGTCCAAAAGTCGCCGCAGCCGTACTGAGTGTTGTCGCTCCCTTTAATCCAAGGTCCTCCAGCACAAGTCCGAAAGCCCCTGCGGTTCCGTGTCCGCCTACCATAGGAATCGAACCTGTACACAATCCTACCAACGGGTCAATTTTAAGTAACTTTGACATTCCGATTGCAAGACCGTTCTGTGATATTATCAGTACCAGCACACAGATAAGGAAAACCACAAGTCCCACTCCGCCTTTTCTCAATATTTTAAAATTAGCCTGAAAACCAACCGAGGTGAAAAAGATAATCATGCAGACATTTTTCAATGTCTCGTCAAACGTAAATTCCACAACTCCCGCTGCGTGCAGGACAGATGATACTATCGCAAAAATAATACCGCCGATTACCGGTGCGGGAATACAGAATTTTTCAAGGAAATTAACTTTTTTCTTTAAAAACGCACCTAAATAAAGAACAAGCACCGCAAGTGCAAGGGTAAGGTACATATTTAAAGGAATCGTTCTGATTCCTGTGGTTTTTACTTCGGTGGGAACTCCGAAGCTAATCTGCTTAAGTTCTTCATTGTGTTCTTTTAAGACAGTAAGGATTGTTTCTTCTATATCTTTATCAAGGCTGTCACCTGCCACAAGTACAGCAGTTACACCGATTGTTGTAATGTCCTCTGTCTGTCCGTTGTAAGTTCCTGCTTTTATTACGCATTTTTTATATAAATCATTATTACATAAAGTTTCCGCGTCTATTGGCAGTATTCTTATATCCATAGTCTTTGCAAGTTCGGCAACGGATGTTGTAGGAAAACTTGCCGTACAGAAAAATGCGTCAATCTCGCCTTTTTCAAGGGCTGCTGCCGCATCCTTATATGATAAATATTTTGTTTCAATTAAATCCGTGGATATGTTATATGCCTTAAAAATATCAAGTGCGTTTTTATAAGCACCTGATTCTTCCTCGCCTAAAGAGACTGTCTTACCTTTAAGGTCCACAACCGTCTTAATGTCGGAATCCGCAGGAACGACTATCTGGACGCTTTCATCATAAAGCCCGGTCAGTGCACGCAGCCCCTCTGCACCGTCTTTTACCGCCTCTCCGAAGATGTCTCCCTGAACTATCGCCAAATCTAAAAAGCCCTGATTAAGGAGTCTTATATTGGCCGCTGAACCCGCTGTTGCTTTCACCGTGACATTCAGGTCTTTTTCATCTAAGGCATCCGCTAAATTCGTACCGTAGCTGTAGTAATTTCCGCCTGTCCCGCCGGTTCCGAATTTAATTTCTTTATTTTTCTTATTTTCACAGCCGGTCAGCGATAAAACAAGCATTACCATAACCAACAGGAAAATCAGTCGTTTTCTTATCTTCATTATATTATTGAGCCTCCGCAGACAATGCAGCCGTCTTTATAAAATACTGCCGCCTGTCCCGGTGTTGCAGCTCTTACAGGCTCCTCAAATACTGCCTTCATTACACCGTCCTTGGCAGGATAAAGCGTGCAAGGTACATCCTTTGCCGAATATCTTACCTTGCCAGTAACTTTGACAGGCTCATTTATATCGGCTACGGACATATAATTAATATCGTCAAAAAGAACTTCTTTTGTCATAAGCTCATCAAGTGTTCCGAGAACCACCTGATTCTCTGGCACATCAAGGCGGATTACATAACGTGGCTCGCCAAAGGCAATTCCGAGACCTTTTCTCTGTCCCACCGTGTAATGGATAATTCCTGCATGACGTCCTAACACATTACCCTTGGAATCCACAAAATCTCCCGGACCTGACTTAACGCCTGTCTGTTCCTCTATAAATGAGGCGTAGTCACCGTCTTTTATAAAGCAGATATCCTGACTGTCTTTTTTATGGGCTACAGGCAGACCGGCTCTTTCCGCAATTTTTCTTACTTCATCTTTTTCCATTGTGGAGATAGGAAAAAGAGTATGCGAAAGTTCTTCCTGTGTAAGATTATATAAAACATAGGACTGATCCTTATTAAGCGATGCCGATTTAGTCACGGCAAATCTTCCGTTTGGAAGCTTCGCAATATTGCCGTAATGACCTGTGGCAATATAGTCCGCTCCGATGCCGAGACATCTGTGAAGCAGAGCCTCCCATTTGACGTATCTGTTGCAGGCGATACACGGATTAGGTGTTCTGCCCCTTAAATATTCTGCAACAAAATAATCGATTACAGTCTTTTTAAACTCTTCTTTGAAGTTCATGACGTAATACGGTATGCCTATTGTCTCTGCGACACGGCGTGCGTCATCCACAGCGGAAAGCCCGCAGCATCCTCCGTTCTCCGACATATCGCAGTAATCCTCATCCTGCCATATCTGCATGGTAACGCCGATTACATCATATCCTTGTTCCTTTAAAATAAGGGCAGCCACAGAGGAGTCAACTCCTCCGGACATGCCCACAACAACTTTTTTCTTCATTAATATTCTTCCTGTGGTGCTTCTTCTTTTTCCGAGATGTCATTCACAGGTTTTTCAAGTCCCTCTATCTTAACATTATTCTTCTCTGAATAGTCCCAGAGGGCCGCGTGAATTGCTTCCTCGGCTAACAGAGAACAGTGTACCTTAACGGGTGGCAATCCGTCAAGAGCTTCCATAACCGCTTTATTGGTTACATCCATTGCTTCCGTAACGGTTTTGCCCTTAACAAGCTCGGTTGCCATACTGCTTGTCGCAACAGCGGCTCCGCAGCCAAAGGTCTTGAACTTGCAGTCTCTTATGACCTGGTTGTCATCAATGTCAAGATACATTCTCATTATATCGCCGCACTTGGCATTTCCTACAGTTCCTACGCCTGAAGGATTCTCTATTTCTCCTACGTTTCTTGGATTATTAAAATGATCCATTACTTTTTCGCTATACATCCGGATTCCTCCTTTTAAAATCTTCGTATAATGGTGACATGTTTCTAAGTCTTGCAATTATTTCTTTTAATTTATCAACGGTAAAATCTATCTCTTCCATAGTTGTCTCATCTGACAATGTAAGCCTTAATGAACCATGAGCTATTTCATGAGGAAGTCCGATGGCAAGAAGTACATGGGATGGGTCAAGTGAGCCTGAAGTACATGCAGAACCGCTTGAACCGCATATTCCGTTCTGGTCGAGAAGAATAAGCATTGATTCGCCTTCAATAAATCTGAAACAGAAATTGGCATTATTAGGCAATCTGTTTTCACGGTGTCCGTTCAGTCTTGAATAAGGAATCTCCTTAAGGACTCTTTCTATAAGATGGTCCCGTAATTTTGTCTCGTAAGCTATTCTTTCATCCATCTTATCCCTTGCAATACTTACCGCTTCAGAAAGTCCTATAATTCCCGGAACGTTAAGTGTTCCTGCCCTTCTGTTACGTTCCTGTGCTCCGCCGTGTACAAAAGAACGAATCTTAACGCCCTTTCTTATATACATAATTCCGATTCCCTTAGGACCGTTTAACTTATGTCCGCTGGCACTTAACATATCAATATTCATGTCATTGACATTAATAGGTATATGTCCGAACGCCTGAACAGAATCTGTATGGAATAACGCACCGTGTTCATGTGCAATTCTTCCAAGTTCCTTTATCGGCTCTATTGTACCGATTTCGTTATTGGCTGTCATCACAGATACAAGTATTGTATCAGGTCTTATGGCAGCTTCAAGACTTTCGGGAGTTACTGTACCGTTCTCATCAACATCAAGTCTTGTAACCTCAAAGCCCTGTTTCTCAAGCCAGTCCGCCGTATGAAGGATGGCATGATGTTCAATCTTACTTATTATAATGTGTTTTCCTTTTGAAGCATAAGCCTCCGCTGTTGCTTTGAGTGCCCAGTTGTCGGATTCGCTTCCTCCGGCTGTAAAATATATTTCTGACGCATCCGCACCGATAAGATTCGCTATATTTTCCCTTGCTTTTGCTACAGCACTTGTACTCTTTCCGGCAAATGAGTATATGCTTGAGGGATTTCCGTAATACTCACTGAAATATGGTAACATTGCGTCAACAACCTGTGGCAACGTCTTTGTAGTTGCAGCATTATCAAGATAAATTAATGAATTCATATTTACCTCTTTTCCTATATATTTAGTATGATATATATTTTAAAATATAGAGAAACATGTCAGTCACATGTTTCCCTGTTTATGCTAAAATTATAACACTATGTTACAAGTTGTCAACTCATTTTAATAAATTAAATAGTATAATTTTCTTTATTATTATTCTGCCATTCAATCAGGTCAGCTAATGTAATATTATCCACCACTCCGTTAATTGCGTCATTAAGTCTTCTCCATACTTCAATGGTGGCACAATTCTCAACCCTGTCACACTGGACAACATTGTCCTCTATACACGCAACAGGTGCAAGAGAACCTTCTGTAAGTCTCAGAATCATGCCTACGGTATATTCGCGAGGCTCTTTACGGAGAATGTATCCTCCCTGGGCACCTCTTATACTGCGGACAAAGCCTGCGGAATTAAGGATTGAAATAATCTGTTCGAGATATTTCTCGGAAATCCCCTGTCTTCTTGCAATTTCTTTAATACTTACAGGTCTGTCGTTGGAATTAACTGCAATATCTATCATTAATCTTAAAGCATATCTGCCTTTTGTGGATACTTTCATATTATCACCTTACCTAAATTTTTGATAATATGATTATAGTCTATTATTCATAGTAAATCAATAGGAATTTAGGACTATTTACGACAACCCGCAATTGCAAGTGCTCCCGGCCCTATATGACAGCCTATACTTAATGAAAGCGGTCTTATTAAAAGGTCTTTATCAGGAAAAGCTTCCTTAACCTCGTCAATCCATCCCTGGAGTGTTTCATCGTCCACGTCGGAATAAGATATACACATTTTAAAATTGTCATTATCATAAAGTTCTTTAAATCTTGTCTGTACTTCCTTCTGCATTGCTTCAATCATGGTATGTCTTGCTTTTTTCATACCACGTTCCTTAGCGTATGCATCAAGCTTCTCACCCTGAATTGTAAGCACAGGCTTAAGATTAAGAATTGTTCCGATTGCAGCTGCGGCAGCCGTTACTCTTCCACCCTTTTTTAAATAATTAAGGTCTTCCACCGTAATAAAAATCGTTGCATCGTATGCTTCTTTTTCAAGACGGTCTTTAATTTCAGCCGCATTGAGTCCTTCTTTGGCATATTTTATTGCATTAAGCACGGACTCTTCCATCGTAACAGAAATTCTGTGGTTATCAACCACATGGACTTTTCCGTCATATTCTTCAGCAAATATCTTAGCACTCTCACAGGAAGCACTAAGTCCGCTGGACATAGGAATGTACACAATCTCGTCATATCCCTTTGACAAAATATCATTCCACATATCCATAACGTCTCCCGGCGATGGCTGTGAAGTAGAAACATCCGCACCCTCTGCTAATTTATTGTAAAAATCCTTTCTTGTAAATGTCTCGCTCTGATATGTAAGCTCTCCATTTATAAAAAAAGGCATCGGCATCATAAAAATACCTAACCCGGCGGCTTCCTCTCTCGGCATTCCGCTGTTATCATCTGTCATAATTGCGACTTTCATTTTTAACCTCTCAAATCGTATTTTTATTATATAATCTTATAGTAATTATCATAAAATTTCAACAATGTCTTTGTCTATTACATATTTTGCATTGTAAAATTCCTCCAAAGCTTCCCTTAAATAGGTCACATCTTTAACGCCTGCCGTCTCCATTGCTGAGTGCATTGCAAGCTGTGGAAGCCCGATATCAACGGTGTGGACGGACATATGGGAAATCGATAAGTTTCCAAGGGTAGAGCCTCCTGCAATATCTGACCTGTTAGCAAACATCTGCACAGGTATTCCTGCATTTTTACATATCTTTTTGAAGAAGGCTTCTGAAAAGCCGTCCGTGGTATATTTAAGTGAAGAATTTTTCTTAATAACAATTCCCTCGTTAATCACAGGTCTGTTGTTGATATCTGACTTTTCCGTATATCCCGGGTGAAGTGCGTGGGCGTTATCTGCGCTGACTACCATACTTCTGCTTAACATTCCAGAAAATGTCTGCTCGTCCATATTCAGTCCTGCCGCAATTTTTCTCACAGTCATCAGTAAAAAGTCTGAATCGGCTCCCTGTAAACTTTTGCTTCCAACTTCCTCATTGTCAAAAACGCAGCACATACATAACTTATCTTTGTTATCCGAATTAATAAGAGCGTCAACCGAAGCGTATACACATTCAAGGTCATCCAATCTCGGAGACAGAATCAGTTCATTGTCAATGCCTGCCACGGTTCCAGGTTCACTGTTATATAAAAACATATCCATTCCAAGAATCCTGCCGTCGCCACAGGCAGACTTAAGCATTTTTTCAAAAGAATCCCTGTCATTCCCCATTCCCAATAACGGCAGCAGTTCTTTTTGCAGATTATACTGA
>JBNMKN010000077.1:0-8926 GCA_050874365.1 Butyrivibrio sp.
AAGGTATCCCGTAAGTTCTGATAAGGACATATTAAGCCTGGCATCTGCAATAACCTGGTTAAGTTCATCAATCTTAGTAATCTTAAGACCTATTTCATAAGAAAGAAGCGTCTCAAGTGCTCTGATTGACTTACCTTCGGTTACCATTACCGCTTTCTGGATAGTAACATCAGGATTCTTTGTTGAATAATAGTCGATTACTCGGCTTATGTTGTTAGCGAGATATTTTAACGAATCCGTTATATAATCTCCGTCAGAAAAGCTTTCCTTAAGCACACGCTCATTGTCAAGGACAACCAGAGCATCTTCATAGGAAATATCCCTCTTCTCCGATATTGCATTGGCAACAGTTGAACGTCCGTATGGAACGGATCTCATCAACTGAAGGACATTTTTATTAAATATACTAATGATTGTAGCTTCATCACCCATCTGGATAGAAAGGGTTGGTGAATCATCAATCTGCATTCTCATTAACTGCAATGTAGAGTTACCTACATAATCAAGGTCAAGTACCCTTAATTCAAGCATATCTGCCACATCATAGTATCTTTCTACAATGCCTACAGGTGCTGCCATAACCATTAATCTGTATTTCTTTTCTGATACATCAATAATGTTTTCAAGTATTGAATATGTAAAGACATATTCATCTATATTAACAGGAAAATATTCTGTTGCATTCGTAATAATATAGTCCATTATTCTGGCTTCCTTCATAAAAGGTGCCACGATTTCCTTACTGATAATCTTATTGGACTGAATTGTGAAAATTACATCTTTAGTAATAATTTCACCTTTCCTAAGTTCTTCTCTTATGGCATTTGCCAATTCCTTAGGGTCTCTTATCTGACCATCTTCTACACAATCCTTTGGTGTAGGAATTGTATTAGAATATGATACTCGGACAATTCGATGTGAAGAATACATTACTTCACTTATTTTGGTAGTGTCATTACCTACCGTAATAGCTAAAACTGTTGACGCCATTTCTATATTTCCTCCCTGGTAGATGTCTGGTGAACATCTTAATTAATTTTACTGAAAAATACCTATATACCAATTCAATAACCGGTCTCCACACAGCATTGATATTACTATTCCTACAGACAGATATGGTCCAAATGCCAACATTCTGCCCTTATCGCTTACTTTCATCAATATAATGTGAATAATGGAACCAATGATGCATCCCAGAATCAGTGCCAGTATTATGTGTTTCCAACCAAGTAAAAGTCCGGCGGCTGCCATTAACTTAATATCACCGCCTCCTATACCTCTTCCCTTTGTAATAAGGTACAACAAAAGGAGAAATCCGCTTACGCTGACCATTCCTATCAGATAATATAGGAAATTCTTATACTCAAATGCCATATTGATAATTCCAAATACCAATATAGCTATATTAAGTCCAAACGGAATCTCGTATGTACGCCAGTCGATTACACTTAATGCAATCAGCATTGATACAGATAAAGCGTAACATATACTTGTTACGTTAATCCCGTTTAAAATAAAAATCAAAACATAAAATAATCCATTAATGAATTCTACTAATGGATATTGAACTGATAACTTTGCTTTACAATACCGACATTTTCCTTTTAAGAAAAGGTAGCTGAATAATGGAAATAAATCATACCATTTTAATTTGTGTCCGCATGTCATACAGTGACTGTTTTCTGTTACTATGTTCTCATGTAAGGGCAGTCTGTATATCAATACATTCACGAAGCTGCCAATTATTATTCCGAAAATAAAGCATATTACATATATTGTAATGCGCATGCTTAAAGTCCATATCATAATGTGTACCTGCTCATATTATCTTCTATTATATAACTGAGACAATACCCGCAAGTGCAGGTATCGTCCCAGTCAATAAATATTACCCGTAATATTTAATTATATAATCCTGTCTTTGACAAATTAGTTACCAGCCTGAGCTGCTGTTGTAGCAGTGCCTGATCCAGCAGCTGGTGTTGTTTCGCCTTCTGCGTCTCTGTATACAGTTACCTTCTGGTCATGGATTACAAATGTTACCATTGGTTTTGCCTTATAAGCCTTAGATGTGAATGTCCAGTCATCAACATCTGCTGAAACTGCAGTTAAGAAATCTGAAATATTCTGAGCAGTTGTTGCGGTTCCAACAGGGCTTGCGGTAACGCCATCTGATGTGCTACCTGCAACAACAATTTTCTTAGCACTACTATTATAAACGATTGTAGCTTCAATATCTGAGTATGTAGGATCTGCTAATGTTGTTACCATTGTGCTTCTGATTTCTTCGATAGCTGAAGCATCTTTCTGCTTCTTAGATTTCTCAACGTTCTTTACAAGTGTTGGTACTAAGATACCCATAAGTACAGCCATAATAGCTACTACTACGATAAGTTCTACAAGAGAGAAACCTTTGTTATTTTTCTGTGACATTTTTTTCATGAATATCATTCTCCTTTTCCTCTTAATCAGTGTTATCTCTGATCTTATTATTAAATAATAGATATATATACAAAAGCTAATGACGGGTATACAAAAGCTTTTAGTATCAAATTTACATCTGTCCCATTGTATTGTACATTGTAATCATTGGTCCGTAGATTGCTGCCAGAATAAGACATACAATTCCGGCAAGTACAATAATAATCATAGGCTCCATAAGTGCCATTACCTGCTGTGTGGCAGCTTCTACTTCTTCATCAAAGTAGTTGGCACAGTTGTTAAGCATCTCTTCAAGGTTACCTGATTCCTCACCGATACCTGTCATATGAATGATAAGGGGTGGAAACAGTTCTGATTTCTTAAGAGGCATTGTAAGAGGCACGCCTCGCTGTACCTGTACTGCACAATCATTTACAACATCCTTAAACAACTGGTTATCCATGGTTCCTGCAGTAATGTTAAGTGCTTCAACCATTGACATACCTGAAGAAAGCATCGTACTGAATGTTCTGGCGAATCTTGCCGCCGCTGTCTTCCTCGTAAGATTACCGAATGCCGGCATCTTAACCTTAAGCCTTGCGAAGAAATATATACCTGTCTCGGTCTTTCCGAAATACTTAAGTCCTATTACTACTGCGGCTATAACCGATATAACTATGTACCAGTAACCTTTTAAGAAATCACTGAGAGCAAGAAGTCCTCTCGTAATTCCCGGAAGCTTAGCATCCATATCCGCAAACATGCTTGAGAAGCTTGGGATAACGGCAACTACCATTATAACGAGCACCGCTATGGCTACGATACCAAGTATGATAGGATACATCATAGCTTTCTTAACTGCTGCCTTGGCTCTTCCGTCCTTCTCGAAGTGCTCAGCCATTCTCTCAAGAGCAATCTCGATATTACCTGACTGTTCGCCTGCTTCCATCATGCTTACAAGAAGTGGTGGAAAACATGTCTCCTTCTTCATTGAGTTAGCAAGGGTGTCACCTTTCTGGACACCGTCACGGACATTATATATAGACTGCTTAAGCGTCTTATTCTCTGTCTGGTCACCAAGCATATCAAGTGCGGTAATAACGCCAACACCCGCTTTAAGCAAACTGTTAAACTGTCGACAAAAAGCGCTAAGGTCCCTGACTTTGACTTTCTTGCCACTGCCAAACTTAATTTCGGTATTAAGCTTGCTGCCTTCCTTAATGGAAATAACGGTGCTGCCTTCCGATTTAAGCTGTGCTACTGCGGTTACCTGGTCTTCTGACTCAAGAGAGCCGCTCTTTTCTTTACCTTCTTTAGTTATTATTCGATAATTAAAATTTGCCATTCCTTAACTCCATCTAACTCAATCCTAAGTATGTACGTATTATACTACATCGACAATTTTCATACAAGATTTTCATTTATCAAATTTTTATGATTTGTTTAGTATATTTTAATTTTTTTCTCCAGAGCGACAGGGTCCTGAGCAAAGCTTATTGCTGATTCTGACGTGATATGTCCCATCATGCAAAGCTCGTATAATGCATCATCCATTGTCATCATACCTTTTTCCCTGCTGGTCTGTATCATAGAATCAATCTGGAACGTCTTGCTTTCACGGATAAGGTTCTTAATTGCTACTGTCATAAGCATTACTTCAAATGCTGCCACACGGTGGCGCTTATCAGTTGTAGGAATAAGCTGCTGGGAAATAACGGCTTCAAGTACCATTGAAAGCTGTATTCTTATCTGCTGCTGCTGATGAGGCGGAAATACGTCGATAATACGGTCGATTGTGCTTGCCGCACCTATTGTATGCAATGTTGAAAGGACAAGGTGTCCTGTCTCGGCTGCCGTAATGGCTATGGAAATAGTCTCAAGGTCTCGCATCTCACCTACAAGAATAACATCAGGGTCTTCACGGAGTGCAGCTCTTAACGCATTGGCATAGCTCATTGTGTCAAGTCCTACTTCTCTCTGGTTAATCATAGCCTGTTTATGTGTATGTAGGTACTCGATTGGATCTTCGAGAGTAATAATATGTGCTTTACGGTTCTCATTAATTTTATTAATTAATGAAGCAAGTGTTGTAGACTTACCGCTTCCTGTAGGTCCTGTTACAAGGATAAGTCCTCTTTTCTTATTGTGTAATTCTATGACTGATTTAGGAAGTCCAAGGTCTTCCGGTCTTGGAATCTGTGTTCCTACAAGACGGATTGCCGCTGCAAGGCTTCCTCGCTGTTTAAAAGCATTAACTCTGTATCGTCCAAGGCTCGGTATAGAGAATGAGAAATCGGCTTCTCCGTATTCTTTAATGATATTTTTCTGTTTTTCATTAAGAAGCTGGCCTACTATTTCTTCTGTGTCTGTTGGTGTAAGCCTTGGGTAATCCATTCCCATAAGTTCTCCGTTGACTCTCATCTCCGGCGGAAGCCCTACCGTAATATGTACGTCGGATGCTCCGTTTTCTTTACCGATTTTTAAAAGTTCTTCAATTGTAACCATTTTGTCCAAAACCCCCGTTGTTTTTTTAGTTGGTATCGTCTGTTTCGTAGGTAATCTTCATCATTTCGTTAAATGATGTAAGCCCCTGTTTTACATAATTTGAGGCTGACATTCTAAGTGTATTCATGCCCTCCGTTACTGCCTGTGCGGTTATCTCGTCCGCATTGGCTCCCGCTGCAATGAGATTCTTGATTTTTCTTGAAATAGGCATTATCTCATATACACCGATTCTTCCATAATATCCTGTATTACCACATGCCTCACATCCGCAAGGCTTATAAAGTCTGAGAGGTTCATTCTGTGGTACCTTAAGAACTCTCTTTTCTTCCTCATCCGCTTCGTATGATTCCTTACATTCAGGACAAAGTCTTCTGACAAGTCGCTGGGCGATAATACCTACAAGGGAATCACCTAAGAGGTATGGTTCAATACCCATATCGATAAGACGGGAGATAGATGCTGCAGTACTGTTAGTATGGAGTGTACTTACAACAAGATGTCCTGTGATAGAAGCCTTAACCGCTATCTCTGCTGTCTCGCCGTCTCGGATCTCACCTATCATGATGATGTCCGGATCTTGTCGGAGAATTGAACGAAGTGCACTGGCAAACGTAAGGTCCGCCTTAACGTTAACCTGAACCTGATTTACATTATCTACATTCGCTTCTACAGGGTCTTCAACTGTGATGATATTAACTTCATCACTTGCAAGTTCACTTAAAGCCGTATAAAGCGTTGTAGACTTACCACTACCTGTAGGTCCCGTAACAAGGATAATTCCATGTGGATTCCTAAGGATATTATCAAATTTAACAAGGTCCGTAGGTGAAAGACCGAGGTCTTTCTTATCTCTTTTAAAGCCTTCTTTGGAAGCAAGTCGCATAACGACTTTCTCGCCGAACACGGTAGGAAGGTTGCTGACACGGATATCATACTCTCTTCTGTCTACGGTTATTGTGATACGACCGTCCTGCGGCTTTCTTTTTTCAGAAATATCCATTCCTGAAATAACCTTAAGTCTGGCAATAATTGCCGCATAAAGTGCTCTGTCATAAGATATAATCTCACGGAGAACACCGTCAATTCTGTATCTGATTCTTACATTATATTCAAACGGTTCAATATGTATATCGGAAGCTCTCTGACGTACGCCGCCTTCAATAATGTTATTAACAAGCTTAACAACAGGTGAATTATCAACGTCTTCCTGTCTCTTATTCTCTTCGGCATTCTCTGCGTCATCCCCTGCGCCCTGCTCTTTCATGAACTGTTCCGCAATGGCATTTGCCTGTGATTTACCGTATAGCTTATCTATTGCCGTAGATATATGTGCGTGTGTGGAAAGATATGGCTGAACCGTCATTCCGGTTATGATACCGATATCATCGATAGCCATAATGTTCATAGGGTCTTCCATAGCTACTTTAATTACGTTAGCCTGTCTGTCATCAAGTGCAAAAGGAAGCAGCATATATTTACGGACTACTTTCTCTCCTACCATTCTGGCTATGGAATCATCTATCTCAATTTTTCTCAAATCAACAAAATCAATATTAAGCTGCTGGCACAGTAAATCATTAATGGAATCCTGTGTAACGTAACCAAGTCCTATAAGTGCTTCGCCAAGCTTAACACCTTTAGCTTTCTGTTCCTCCAGTGCTATATTAAGCTGTTCTTCGGTAATAAGATTGTTTTCAAGTAATAATTCTCCAAGACGGAGACGCTTTCTGTTATAAGCCATTGCTAAACCTTCCTCTTATAGTTCTATTAATTAAGCGGTACATCCGTATACTCATATCCTGCTCCGATAAAAGTCCTTGCATCATCGCTTACAGCATCAGAGCTGCTGTTACAGATATACCTCTGTTCTATATCATTAACTGCCATTGTAAACTCTCCGGTCCTTGTTATCACCGCATCGCAGAATACAAAGCAGAAATATGCGTCTATATATTCATATGGGTCTTCTCCTCCGGAATAATCAGGAGTTCTTATCTGTCCTTTCACATATATGAGAACATAATTGCCGTGGCTGCCTGTGGTATCCGTTGTGTTATCTGCAAGTTCTACCTTATATATATTAAAATTAACAGCCTCTTCATTACCGTCCCTGTAAAGATAATCTTTCTTACCGGTTACAGTATATGCCATATGAAATGTTGTGTCAGCGGTAAGATTGGTAACCACATCCACTGCTTCTTTTGCAAGGGATTGTATAACATTCATATCAAGATCCTCTGCCTTATCGGCGTAACGGTCTGCCGTTGTTATCGTATATGTCATACTCATTGTCTCAAAATAATATCCAAGTCCTGCGGCTTCATCTTCATCTGCCAGACATTTTATCGTTACCGTATCGCCTATGGCGTTTCCGTCAGGCTTATCAACCTCGTAAGAAAGTGTACTTATATACTCATCCTTGGAAAGGTTATCAACGGTAACAGTCACAAACGGACTTATGCCGTCCGTTACTATCTGTAAATCCTTAAAGGCATCAACTGCTGTTCCCTTGTTAAGTCCTGTCACTTTGTACTCCCTGACATTATCATCAATGGTAACCCCTGCCTCTTTGGCAGCTTTGCTGTCATATCCCACAGTAATCTTAATTACATCTCCATTGGAAAGTTCATCAGTTCTGTCTGCTTCGTATGTTATGCTGTCGGCAAATTTCTCATACAATGCCTTAGTGCTTTCATCGGCATTACTGCCGCATAATGCCTCAACAAGGCTTACCTTGTCATAGGACAACAAAACCTTACCTCTGCCATCTATCCCCTGAACATCAATAAGGACATATCTGGCAGGATTAAATCCGTTATCAGATATCTTTCTGAATCTGATAAACAAAACAACTAACAGAATTACCACAGGCAGAATAATTTTCAATATTGTGCTTAATGTTTTCTTGCTGTTCATAGTACCTGCTTTCTGTTATCAAAATATTTATGTGCATATTTTATCACTAAATATTGGTAAAATCAACTACGGCGCAGATAATTTTCCATATTTTTTATGGCAGATTTCTCAAGTCTGCTGACCTGTGCCTGTGAAATTTGCACCATTTTTGACACTTCCATCTGGGTTTTGCCATCAAAATATCTAAGTTTTATTATTTCTTTTTCCCTGTCCGGAAGTCTTTTTATGGCATCCTTAAGTGCCATCTCGTTTACCCAGTTTTCTTCGGTGTTTTTTTTATCACCAATCTGGTCCATTACATACAGCACATCGCCTCCGTCCGTGTATACAGGCTCATATAACGATACGGGAGTCTGGATTGCGTCAAGTGCCATTACCAGTTCTTCTTTGCTTACGCCTATCTCTGTGGCAAGTTCATTAACTGTGGGTTCGTTCTGCCCTGTTTTCATGATTCTTTCTTTGGCGTATATCGCCCTGAATGCCACATCTTTAAGTGACCTCGACACTCTTATCTGGCTGTTATCCCTCAAAAACCGTCTTACTTCGCCAATTATCATAGGCACGGCGTAGGTCGAAAACTTTACGTTCAGGCTTAAATCAAAATTGTCAATGGCTTTTATAAGTCCAATGCAGCCTATCTGGAACAAATCGTCCATGTTTTCGCCGTTACCCGAAAACCTTTTTACAACGCTGAGAACAAGTCTTAGGTTACATTTTATATATCTTTCCCTCGCTGCTTTATCTCCGTTTTTTACTTTAATAATGAGTTCTTCTTTTTCCTTGGTAGACAAGAGTGGTAATTTCGATGTGTTCACTCCACATATTTCAACTTTGTACATTGTCATATTCTCACCTGCCTAGCTAAATATAAGAATATGATTAACAGTTTTAACAGTGGTTATTCATTCTTTATCATTTCTTTTTTCAGACGTTTTATTATCTTTTTTTCAAGCCTTGAAATGTAGGACTGGGATATTCCAAGCATATCCGCCACTTCTTTCTGCGTAAGCTCTTTTCCGTCAGGGGAGTTCAGACCAAATCTTAAGTCTATAATGGTTCTTTCCCTTTCGCTTAACTTATTTAC
>JBNMKN010000078.1:0-8926 GCA_050874365.1 Butyrivibrio sp.
GAATATGTGCTTAACTGTAAATTCCCTGATGATTACAAGACTAACACAGAACTTGCAGGCAAGGATGTTGTGTTCACAATTAAAGTTAATTATATCTACGGCGAAAAGACACTTCCTGAATGGAATGACAGCTTTGTATCAACACTTACAAACAGCCAGTTCACAACAGTAGATGATTTTGAAAAAGAACTTAAGACAGAGATTCAGGCACAGAATGAAAGTAATCTTAAGAAAGCCTACAGCTCAGGTCTTTGGTCAAAAATTCTCGATTCAAGCAAAATAAACGGATATCCTGAAGATAAGCTTACATCGGCTACAGACGATTATTTCAGTAAATATCAGGAACAGTATAAAAAATATGCAGAGACATATTCAAAGACATACGAGGAAATCCTTACTGCATACGGCTTTAAGTCAGAAGATGACCTCAAGGCAGCGTGTGAGGAACAGGCAAAGAAAGAACTTGAATATATAATGCTCGCCTGTGAAATCTCTAAGAAAGAGAACATAGCGGTAACAGAAGAAATTTATAAGGCACTTGCAGAAGATCTTCTTTCAGATTATAATTTTGATAGTGTAGAAGCCTTTGAAGAGGAATATGGACGTGACTACATTATGGAAAGCTTTGTGTTTGAAGGTGTAAGTGAGTGGTTATGCGATAATAATAAGATGGATGTCAGCGAAAAGACTACTCCTACAGAAGCAGAGTCGGATTCATCTGAAGCAGACTCCAAAGCTGAATAACATTTATCCATTTAAAGGCACTATCTGACGTATGATAGTGCCTTATTTGTTCAAAGGCAGATGAATATAATGAAAGGGTGTTTTTATGAAGACAGAAGATGAACTTAAATTATATAAAGATGTTGCACTTATATCAGGAGATATAATTTTTAGATATGATATATTAAAAGATAATATTACCATACTCGGCGGACCGGCGGAGCTTTCAAAATACGGTAATGCGGTTAATGTGTACGGACCGGGAAGTGAATATGCCAATGAAGCGTATAATGAGGTAATCAGATATATAAAAGAAGCCGTCAGCCGTGACACAGGCGGACTTATCGAAGAGGAGATAACGGTTGCGTTTACTCCCGGCAATTTAAGGGATTATACACTTAAGGGTAAAATTGAATATGATAACAACTGGAATCCTTGCAGCGTATTAGGTAAAATAATAAGACATGCGGAAAACAAAGAAACAACTGTTGATTATGTGGGAAGCAACCTCACAGATATGGAGTACCAGCAGATTCCTGAAGAATATAAGTTAAAAATGACCTCAGTTGATAATAATGAGGAATGTCGTCATATAGATACTGAGCTTGTAGAGGACGCTTTGGATACGTTGGCGGACACAGGCAATATCGGAGTTGCCGTTTTGTCCCTGATACAGAAAATAGGTAAAAAATACAGACTTGACTGTGTATCGATACATGAGTATGACAAGAATACATGTATTTCTTCGCCTTCATTCCAGTGGCATGATGAGAATAATGTTGAGGTTGGCAACGTATTAGCCAGAAATCCGTTTGACAAGCTGGCACATAATGATTTTGAGAAAAATAAAGTTATGGTTGTTGACAATTTTGCCACATATTCGGGAGATGAAACAATACTTTCAAAACTCAAGGAAATCGGAACCAGGGCAGCAGTCGTATGCACATATTCGGGCAATAATGTGTCAGGCTTTGCAAGTTTTGAAGTACATAGAAACAGTGTAAGGTGGAGTAACGAAACAGTTACGGCATTAAGACTTGTTTCTAAGTTTATAGCGGCTTATCTGTCTAATATGAAGAATTACTTTGAACTTGTTAAGAAGGATGCCAAGTCGAAGACCCATGATGAAGTTACGGGACTTCCTAAGTTAGAGATTTTTAAGAAAAAATCATTGGAACATATCAACTCAAAAAAGACAGGAAAACTGGCACTTGCATGCTTTAATTTTACCAATTTTGATAAGGTAAACAGTATTTACGGCAGGGCAATGGGCGATGTTATTCTCAGGGAATTTACCAAAGAATATGCCAAAATAGAAGACAGATTTGTATTAGGCTGCAGAACCAACGCTGATAATTTCTTAGCCCTTATCAACCATTTTGATACAAGGGGCAATAAAATATCATCGGCAATGGTAGAACGTATGAAGCTTAATTTTAAGAAGATATGCGATGAAAAATGCCCTGACGCAAAGGTAGACGTCAATGCCGGAATTATGTTTTTACCGGAGCACATTGACAATATCGATAATTATATATCTAAGGCGAGAAATGCCTGCATTACGGCAAAACAGGACGGAATATCCTGCGTATTTGCTTATTAGGAAGAGGAAAAGAAATGGTTTTAGCTATTGACATGGGAAATACCAATATCGTGGTAGGATGTATCGAGAAAGGCAAAATACTTTTTGTTGAGAGACTCTGCACGGATTTATCCAAGACAGAACTTGAATATGCCATTGGCATTAAGACGGTACTTGAATTATATGACATAAAAGACAACGAAATAGACGGGGCGATTATTTCATCGGTAGTTCCGCCGCTTACAACTATTCTTCAGACTGCCGTAAACAAAATAATCGGCAAAGTCCCTATGGTTGTGGGACCGGGTATCAAGACAGGTCTTAACATCCTTATGGACAATCCAAAGACAATGGGTGCTGACCTTATAGTAGATTCTGTCGCAGGAATTAATGAATACGGCGCACCACTTATAATTATAGACATGGGAACGGCAACAACGGTTTCTGTAATCGATAAGGACAAGAATTATATCGGAGGCATGATTATTCCGGGACTCAGGGTTTCTTTGGAATCCCTTGTAAACAGGACTTCACAGCTTCCAAGAATAGGACTTGAAGCACCTGCAAAGACTATAGGTAAAAATACGGTTGATTGTATGAAGAGCGGTATACTTTTTGGCAATGCGTCAATGATAGACGGACTTATTGACAGAATAAGGGATGAATTAGGATGTGAAGCAAAAGTCATAGCCACAGGAGGGCTTGCAAAGACAGTAATTCCTCTGTGCAGACATGATATAATAACGGATGATGAACTTCTTCTTAAAGGTCTATATCTTATATACAGAAAAAACACGGAAAAATAACGGAAAATAGGCTTTTTTTCTTGACAAAGGAAGAAAAAACCATTATAAATATCATTGTGGGTAGAGGAGTGCAAAACAGGCGCTCAATACAATAAGATACTCGAATATGAATGTTATTAGGAGGACATAATACATGAACAAGACTGAATTAGCTTCAGCAATCGCTGAAAAAGCAGAAATCAGCAAGAAAGATGCAGAAAAGGCATTAAAGGCATTCACAGAAGTAGTTGCCGAAGAATTAAAGAAGGGTGAAAAGATCCAGTTAGTAGGTTTCGGTACATTTGAAGTTGGTGAAAGAGCAGCAAGAGAAGGAATCAATCCTAGAACTCGTGAGACAATCAAGATTGCAGCAGCTAAGACACCTAAGTTCAAAGCAGGCAAGCAGTTAAAAGACAGCTTAAACTAATAAAGAATTTGAGTTTAACGCCTCAGGGATGACCTGGGGCGTTTCTTGTAATTATGTCCGGAGGAGATTGATATGAGATTAGACAAGTATTTAAAGGTTTCAAGACTTATAAAGAGAAGAACGGTAGCCAATGAGGCATGCGACAGCGGAAGGGTAAGCATTAACGGCAAGGTTGCAAAGGCATCTGTTGATGTTAAAGTAGGAGACGTAATCGAAATACATTTTGGTGATAAGACCGTCAAGGTTATGGTAACCGACATAATCGAAACCACCAAAAAAGACGACGCAAAAGATATGTACAAATATGTGCAGTAATTTCATCTATTCATAAACCGGCTCTCCAGTGAATATATTTTGTAATAATTCATAAACCGGGAGGGCAGAAATGGAAGAACGTATACAGGCAAATCCTCATCATTTATCCCTGACAGACAGGCATGCCGGTACAATAACAGGGGTGAAAGACGTAATATCCTTCGACCTTAACGCTATTTTACTTGAAACGGAGTCGGGGATGCTTTCGATAAAAGGGCATGATTTACACGTAAACAGGCTGTCTGTGGAAAAAGGAGAAATTGAAATTGCAGGCACCATAGACGGAATGGTATATTCCGATGTAAATACTTATGCCAAGAAAGGTGAATCTATTTTTACCAGATTATTCAAGTGATGCCGGATTTTATTGTAGAGGAAATAAAAGAAGCTCTTCTGGTTATGGCATACGGCATGGCATTGACGTTTTTATATGATTTGTTGAGGATAATAAGAAAAATAATAAAACATTGCAACGTGGCAATATCCGTGGAGGATATAATTTTCTGGCTTTTTGTAAGCTATACTACACTGGTTTTTGTAATAAAAATCGATGACGGCGGACTGAGGGTTTATTTTTTCATCGGCCTTATATGCGGCGTTACATTATACAAAACAATCAGTAAATTCATCTTGAAAAAATTGACGAAATTATTTACAATTAGGAGAAAGAAAAGAGGTGGCACACATGAGTCATAGAGGTAAAAAATCTAATGTTTTTATTGCCGGTTTTATTACAGTGGCTGTTATTGCCATCTGCGTTTTTTTTAAGTTCAAGGTAAAAGACATTAAGGCAGAAAACGATGCCGGCGATAAGAAGATAGAACAGCTTGAGAGTGAACTGGCGGCAGAGAGACAGCGTGCGGAGGAACTTGAGACATATTCCAAATATGTGAATACCAAGCAGTTTGTAGAACTTATGGCACGTAATAAATTAGGACTTGTATATCCGAATGAAGTAATTTTCAGACCGGAGGACGATTGAGTTGGAACGGAGGTTTTCAGGCTTCCGTTTTTTTATTATCCAATATACACAATATGACATTTTTTTCTCTTTTTGGGATATATAATGTAAGATAACCGGACAAATAAAGGAGATGAGGGCGTGGAAAGTTTTACCAGAAATAAGATACTGGAAATGTCGGACAGCCTTAAAAGGCTTGTCGCAATCTACGGAAGATGGAATTTTGGAGGAATAATTAAAAATCAGTTGTCAGAGTCTGCGGATACCCTTGAAAAATTAATGGATATAAGACCTGATGATAATCTTTATAAAGTATACGGCAATAAAATCAAAAAGAAACTTGCATCAAAACAGATTCAGACATCGGATATATTTTTTACATATAATGACGGAAAACTTAAAATAATAATAACAGCGTGGATGAAAAACGGCTGTTATAAGTCCGAAATTCTGTCGGACATAATCGGAAATATAGTGGGAAAGGACCTTGTTGTATCAAGCGAGTGCAAAAATCTTATATCGGTTGCTCCCTTTGAGTATATCCTTAGGGAAGCGGCAGAATACAACTGCATATACAGTAAAGCGATGGTAAGTAAAAACAAGGAGGATATATCCGGAGATTCCTATACTTTTGTAAGGACAGAGGACAACCACCTTATAATGGCAATATCCGACGGAATGGGCACAGGTGCCGTGGCGGCGGCAGACAGCGGAAGCGTTATGGATTTTATGGAGGAATATGTGGCGGCGGGTTTTGACATTACAAAGGCACCGGAGATAATTAATGAGGCACTTACCTACAGGCATAATGACTGCCCTGTTACATTGGACATTTCTGATGTGGATTTGAATACGGGAAAAGTAAAAATGATAAAGTCAGGCGGAGCGGTTACTTTTATCAAAAGAAAAAGCATGGTCAGGTATTATTCGCCTTCGTCACTGCCTCTTGGCGTTATTGATGACGTGACGTCTTACAGACATGAAGAAATGTTAGAGGACGGGGACTATCTTATTATGATAAGCGACGGAGTTGCCGACAGCCTGCCTTTTTATGATAAGGAAAAACAGCTTGTAAGGATAATTTCCGAGACAAAAGAGGAAAAACCTGAACGCATGGCTGAACACATACTGGAAGAGTGCCGTTATTATAACGGAATCTGCAATAAAGACGATATGACGGTTCTGGTTCTCGGAATATGGAACAGAAAGTCCTTGCAAAGGGAAATATGATAAAGTATATTACATTTATGATTAAAGATACGGTGGGACGGATAAATGCTCAATGAAGTAATTGAATTTAATAACAGATACGGACTTCTTGACGGGTGCAGTAACGTGATTATGGGATTATCGGGCGGTGCGGACTCCGTAGCACTTTTTCATGTGCTTAGGGAGCTTGGTGACCGTTACGGTTTTACATTAATTGCGGTTCACGTTCATCACGGAATCAGAGGGGAAGAAGCGGACAGGGATCTGGATTTCTGCAGAAGCTTATGTAAGAAATACGGGGTGGAGCTGCGGGAATTTTTTTACGATATTCCAAGACTCGCAAAGGAGCTTTCTTTGAGTTCGGAAGAAGCGGGGAGAAAAGCTAGGTATGACAGCTTCAAAAGCGTGGCGGCAGAGTATGAAAACAGCAGAATAGCTGTTGCACACCACGGAAATGACAGGGCTGAGACTGTGATTTTTAATATGGCAAGGGGAACCGGAATGAAGGGACTACGTGGAATTGTACCCATGCGGGATAATATAATAAGACCGCTTCTTTGTGTTACCAAGGCGGACATTATCAATTATCTTGACGGGATGCATCAGGACTACTGCCTTGACAGCACCAACGAATCCAACGATTACAGCAGGAACCGTATAAGGAATGTCGTTCTTCCGGAGCTTACGAAGATTAACAGCAGTGCGGTGTCCAATATATGCAGTATGGCGGATAAAATGCAGGAGCTTAATGAGTTTGTGGAGAATTATATTGACGAAATGTATGCTAAGTGTGCGGTTGAGAACGAGAAGGGAATTTTGTTAAAAAGACCGGACAACACCTGCACATATATTGTAAAGGGTATGATTATAAAAGCCATAAATAATCTTAAAGGCACGTTAAAGGATATTACCGACAGCCACATAACGGAAATTTGTGAAATGTTTGACAAACGAAACGGACGCAGAATTGATATCAAATACGGAATAACGGTGCAAAAGGAAGAAAAAGGCATATTTTTTCTTAAAGATTCAGGCATAACATATAATGAATTTGAAGTTGAAATTCCGTCAAAAGTGATATTGCCGGATGGAAATTTTATGGAATTTAGAAAAATTTTATGGGATAACTGCCAAAAAATCTCAAATGAAGTGTGTACTAAGTTCTTTGATTATGATAAAATAAAAAACAGGCTGTTAGTCAGAAACCGCAGAAAAGACGATTATTTTGTGGTAAACAGTGCCGGAAACAGAAAGAAACTTAACCGCTATTTTATTGATTGTAAGGTTCCGGGACATATAAGAGACAGCATTTTTCTTCTTGCGGACGGAGACCATATAATGTGGATTCCGGGCGGCAGAATAAGCGAAGAATATAAAATAACTGAAGATACGAAGAATGTTCTTTGTGTAGAATGTGGAGGATTAGAATGGAAAGAGTAGAGAAATTACTTAGCGAAGAAGAGGTTGATAAAAGAATCGCAGACCTTGGAGCACAGATAAGTAAGGATTACGAGGGAAAGAGCGTACACCTTATATGTGTCCTTAAGGGCGGAGCACCTTTTATGTGCGAACTTGCTAAGAGAATTACGGTTCCTGTTTCAATGGATTTTATGTCTGTTTCAAGCTATGGCGGCGGAACAGAGTCGTCAGGTGTCGTTAAGATTGTAAAAGACCTTGATGAGCCGCTTGTTGGCAAGGATGTTATCATTGTTGAAGACATTATTGATTCGGGAAGAACATTAAGCCATCTTATTGAGATATTTAAGAACAGAAATCCAAGAAGCATCAGATTATGTACATTGCTTGACAAGCCGGAGAGAAGGGTTGTAAGTGATGTTAATGTTGAATATGTAGGATTCAGAATACCTGATGAATTTGTTGTGGGATATGGTCTTGATTATGATCAGAGATACCGCAATCTTCCATATATCGGTGTTATGAAATTTGACTAGGAGGATATTTTTTTGGAAAAGAAGCAGCAGAACAGAGGCGGCGGAATTGTTTTTTATATAATTCTTGCCGCAATTATAGGAATAATTGTTTTTTCTGTTAAGTCATTTAACAAAAAAGGCGATGATTATTCTTATTCACAGTTTGTACAGGATCTTAATGACGGTATTGTATCCTGTGTCACAATCAAACAGAACGAACAGGCACCAACCGGTAAGATTATCGTTGATTTTAACCAACAGGGTAAGGCGTCTGTATCGACTTTTGTAACGGATGTTACCATGGTTGAAAAGGATGTAACTGAATACAACACAAAGAATAACCAGAGCGTAGAACTTGATACAAAAGATATTACAAAAGAAAGTGTATTTTTAACAACCGTTCTTCCGTTTATACTTGTTGCAGTGAGCATAATAGTAGTATTTGTTTTACTCGGAAGAAGTTCGGGAGGCGGCGGAGCCAATGCCAAGATGATGAACTTTGGCAAGAGCAGGGCAAGACTTATGGACCCAAGTGCCGCTAAGGTAACTTTTGATAAGGTTGCGGGTCTTTCTGAAGAGAAAGAGGAGTTAGAGGAGATAGTTGATTTCCTTAAGAACCCTAGAAAATACGTTGAACTCGGCGCAAGAATACCTAAGGGTGTTATACTTGTAGGTCCTCCGGGAACGGGTAAGACACTTATTGCAAAGGCTGTTGCAGGAGAAGCAGGAGTTCCTTTCTTCAGTATTTCCGGTTCGGACTTTGTTGAGATGTTTGTCGGCGTAGGTGCGTCAAGAGTAAGAGACCTTTTTGAAGAAGCAAAGAAAAATGCACCATGTATTATTTTTATAGATGAGATTGATGCGGTTGCCAGACGAAGAGGCACAGGAATGGGTGGCGGACATGATGAACGTGAACAGACACTCAACCAGATGCTTGTTGAGATGGACGGTTTTGGCGTTAATTCGGGAATTATCGTAATAGCAGCTACTAAC
>JBNMKN010000079.1:0-8905 GCA_050874365.1 Butyrivibrio sp.
GCCGTAAGATGTGCTAAAGTTTATGCAATGGAAGAGGACTAATGGAAAGATATATTGATTTTGATGAAGAGACAGACGGAAAAAGATATTCCGGTAAGGATATGGCGAGACTTGGATGTAATGACTGTAACGGCTGCCATAAATGCTGTACGGGCATGGGTAAATCCATTGTCCTTGATCCATACGACATATATTTGTTAAAAAAGTGCCTTAAAAGGGAATTTAACGAGCTTATCAATTCTGTTATTGAGCTTTCGGTCACGGATAATCTTATTCTTCCAAATCTCCTGCTTACGGGAGAGGATGAGCACTGTACCCTTCTTGACGATAACGGAAGATGCAGTATCCATGAATCAAGACCCGGCTTCTGCCGTATGTTTCCCCTCGGCAGAATATATGAAAACGGCACTTTCAGTTATTTTTTACAGACTAAGGAATGTCATAATAATAAGACCAAAGTTAAGATTGACAAGTGGATTGGGGTAAAAGATTTTGAAAAATACGAGAAGTTTGTTAATGACTGGCACTATTTTCTTAAGAACATGGACAAAATAATAAGCAAGGATGAGTCCATGAAGAAAAATGCGGTAATAGTTATTTTAAAAATATTCTATTGGGAACTGCCCGTGGAAAAAGATTTTTACGAAGAGTTTTATGCGAGATTAGATAAAATTAACAACATAATTAACGGAGATGATTCTATTTGAAGAGACTGTTTTCACCTAAAAAATTAAGAATACTTTTTCTTGCGCTTGCTGTTGTCATTCAGGCAGCTGTTATTGTAATTCCCTATATATTCCTCAAGGATTATATAGTACATTTTAACGGTGTGTTCCGTCTGGTGTCGGTATTTGTGGTTCTTTATATCCTTAAATCGGACATCAACCCTGTATACAAAATCCCTTGGATTGTACTGCTTTTAGCACTTCCTGTATTTGGCGGTGTGCTTTATATCATATACGGACGTCTCCATTTCAGCAAAAAGGATATAATGACATTTGTAAATGTTGATAACAAATGTAAAGAAGCGTTGGCATTGCGGCCTACCGCAAATGACAAGCTTGAAAAAGAAGCACCTTTAATATATCCGCAGGCAAAGTATCTTCTTGACTATGCCCTTGCTCCCACATATAACAACACGGAGACAACATATTTTCCGCTTGGCGATGATATGTTTCCTGTTATGCTCAGTGAGCTTAATAAAGCCGAGAAGTTTATTTTTATGGAATATTTTATCATAGAAGACGGGCTTATGTTGAACAGTATTCTTGATATTCTTAAGGAAAAAGCGTCAAGAGGCGTGGATGTAAGGTTTATGTATGACAGTCTCGGAAGCATAGCCAAGGCTCCTTTGGATATTGTGCGTGATTTAAGGAAAGCAGGCATAAGATGTTTTGAATTTAACACCTTCAGAAGCATACTTGACAACAGATATAATAACAGGGACCACAGAAAAATATGTGTAATTGACGGTAATGTGGGATTTACCGGCGGTGTCAACCTTGCCGATGAATATATCAACGTAAAAACCGTTTACGGTCACTGGAAAGATACCGCAATAATGATTAAAGGTGATGCAGTATGGAGCCTTACCAATATGTTCCTTACTCTCTGGGACGGTATTAACAAATGTGATGAAGATTTTAGAAAATATCTGCCTGATATCAATGTGAAAGCTGATAACGGATATGTCGTTCCTTACACCGATTTTCCGATAGACAGCGAAACTGTTGGGAAAAACGTATATCTTAATATGATTAACAGAGCCAACAGATATATATACATTATGACGCCGTATCTAATTCTTGATAATACAATGGCAACTTCCTTATGTGACGCAGCCAAATCGGGAATAGACGTAAGGCTTATAACACCGGGAATTGCGGATAAGAAGCTGGTTAATCTTCTTACCAAGTCATACTACGACAAATTAATTGAAGCCGGGGTAAAAATATACGAATATACTCCGGGTTTTGTGCACGCGAAAATATTTGTATCCGATGACGAAACTGCGGTTGTGGGAACAATTAACCTTGACTACAGAAGCCTTGCACATCATTTTGAAAATGCAATATGGATGTATAAGACAGACGTTGTAGCCGATATCAAAAAAGATTTTCTTGAGACACAGGAAAAGTGTGAGCGCATAACCCTTGAAAAGTGCATGAAAAAGAGTTTTGCAAAGATAGTATTTCTGCCGATTTTAAGATTATTTTCACCAATGCTTTAATTAGGTATTGACAACTAATATGAGTTAGTATATACTAACCAATGCAAAGGGAAAGAAAGGCAGGCGTTTATTATGATGAAAATAATAAGCTCAGTTATAGTTGGTATTATTCTTTTAGCAATAGTTTTTCTTGTGGTAAGGAGTATGGTCAAGGATAAGAAAGCAGGTAAGGGTATTTGTGGCGGTGATTGCAGTGCATGCAAGGGTTGCCATTGTAAATAATATGTTTATAAGACGAAATTCGTATGCCATAAATAGAAAGTAATGCAAGCTTTCTAAGAAGTTCCGGATATCTGATGTCCGGAACTTTTTTTGTATAATTGAAAAGAATATGATAGAATACAGATAATTGTGGAGGTGCAATATGTTTGATGAATTGACTGAAAATGATATTAAAAAAATGCAGGAAGAGATTGAATACAGAAAAGTTGTTTTAAGAAAAGAACTGCTTGAACATGTAAAAGAGGCAAGGGCACACGGCGATTTAAGCGAAAACTTTGAATACCATGCAGCCAAAAAAGAAAAGAACCGTAATGAGAGCAGAATAAGATATCTTGAAAAAATGATTAAGACAGCAAGCGTTATAAGTGATGAATCCGCAGATGATGAGGTGGGACTCAATAATAAAGTGGAGCTTTATTTTGAGGATGATGACGAGACTGAGACCTTTAAGATTGTAACAACGGTAAGAGGAAATTCCCTTAACGGACTTATAAGCAATGAATCACCTATAGGCAAGGCTGTCCTTTCCCATAAAGTAGGTGACAGGGTGTTTGTAGAAGTGTCACCCGGCAACGGTTATTATGTGGTAATTAAGTCCATTGACAAAGATACGGATGACAATGACACTCTCAGGAGCTTCTGATATATGAATAAATTTTTACTTGTAGCCATTAATTCCAAATATATACATTCCAATCTGGCGGTGTACTGTTTAAAAGCAGCTACGGCTTATTCGGATAAAGTATGTATCAAGGAGTTTACAATCAATAACCAGCTTGAGGATATTTTGAAAAATATATATCTGGAAAAACCTGATGTTATCGGAATATCCTGTTATATCTGGAATATAAATTATGTCAGAGAGCTTTTGCCGGAACTTAATAAGGTGCTTCCCGGTGTTAAAATCTGGCTTGGAGGTCCTGAAGTCAGTTATAATACGGAAGAGTATGTCGGCAGGTATGAAAATGTTGCCGGTGTAATAAAAGGCGAGGGTGAAGCTATTTTTAAAGAACTGATGGATTGTTATATGGAGGGCAGGGAAAAAGACATTCCTTCGATTCCCGGAATAACAACTGTTTCTGACGGAAAAATTATCGATAACCCATGTACGCTTGTGTATGATATGAGTGACTCCGTTATGCCTTATTATGCGGCCGGATATAAAGAAGAGGATTACAAAAATAAAATAATATATTACGAAAGCTCAAGAGGCTGTCCGTTTTCCTGCAGTTATTGTCTTTCTTCCGTAGACAAACATCTGCGGTTCAGGAATACGGAGCTTGTACTTTCCGATTTGAAAGTGTTTCTTGACAACAAGGTTGCACTTGTTAAATTTGTTGACAGGACTTTTAACTGTAACAGGGAACACTCAAGAAAAATATTAAGATTTATAAGAGACAACGATAACGGGATAACCTCATTTCATTTTGAGATTGCTGCCGATATCCTTGAAGACGAAGATATCAGGATTATGAACAGCTTAAGACCGGGACTTATACAGCTTGAAATAGGTGTGCAGTCCACTAATCAGGACACCATTAAAGCAATTCACAGGGTAATGAACCTTGATAAGTTAAGGAATAACGTAAGCGCAATAAGAAAAATGCAGAATATCCATATGCATCTTGATTTGATAGCGGGACTTCCTTACGAAGACTTAAAAAGCTTCAGAAAATCTTTTAACGATATATATGATATGAAGCCTGATAATTTACAGCTTGGATTTTTAAAGCTTTTACACGGCTCGTTAATGCGTGAAGAAAAAGATAAATATGGCATAGTTGCAAGGGATATACCGCCTTACGAGGTGCTTTATACAAAATATCTTTCTTATGATGATATTTTAAAGCTAAAACAGGTGGAAAAAGTTCTTGATATGTATTATAATAGCAATATGTTTGTGTTGTCGGTCAGATATCTGTCTGGCAATTTTGATGACAGCTTTGCCATGTATGAAATGCTTTCGGTATATTTTGAAAAAAGATACAGCGACGGAAGCCTTCCGTCAAGAAACGGTAAATTTGAACTGCTTTATGATTTTGCCGGGGATTATCTTAATGAACACGATATGACGGTGTTTGGCGAGATGCTAAGATTTGATATGTACTTAAGGGACAATGTGAAATCCCTGCCTGAGTGTTTTTCTTTTAACAAAGATGAAGCGTTACGGGCTAAGAAATATTCGGGAGAACATAAGCTTACCAAGGCAGAGCATATAGAGATTTTTAAAATTAACCCTGTTGAATACCGGGATAATGGCAATGTGGTATGTGGCGATACCGTAATTTATTTTGATTATCTTATAAGAGATTATGACAACAATGCCACAATTAAGATATTGGAGGAAACAAAATGAAAAACGTAACAGTAACTATTAATCCAACAGAGATAAGATCACTTTCTTATACTAACAATTTTACTATGAAGCCGGGTGAGAAGATAGCGCTTAATGTTAAGTCAGAAGCCGCAATTAAGCCTAACACAACCAATCCGGTAGCTGCACTTGTTGCAATTAAGGTTGAAGTAACAGACCCTAACCAGTGCATACATATGGTAATTGAGACAATTACAGGTGTTACCGTAAGTACGTTTATTGATGATATTGAACAGTACATTAAGGATAATTATATGTCTGTTATCCTTATGTCAGCCAACGAAAAGATTCGTTCTGTAAGTGCTCTTATCGGAGTGCCTATAAGAATACCTAATCCAAGATTTGGAACAACACCTATGGTAGAAAAGGATGAATCTGACATCCTGCCACAGTAAGGGAGAATTTATATGATAAGTTTTTTATCCAGATTGTTTATTAAGGATAGAACTAATTACAATGATTCCACAGTCAGAAAAAAGTATGGCACATTAACCGGTATAACGGGCATATTTCTTAATATATGCCTGTTTGCCGGTAAATTTATAGCCGGAATTATAACAGGGGCGATTTCCATAACGGCAGATGCTTTTAATAACCTGTCGGACGCAGGCTCATCTTTTGTTACCCTTATGGGCTTCAGGCTTGCGTATAAAGAACCTGACAGAGGACATCCGTACGGACATGGCAGAATGGAATATATCTCAGGTTTTATCGTTTCAATAATGATAATTCTTATGGGATTTGAACTTGGAAAGTCGTCTTTTGAAAGAATTGTTAATCCAAAAGACATTGAGACCGGGACGTTATCCATAGTTGTCCTGACAGTTTCCATTATGGTTAAAGTATACATGAATTTTTATAACAGGTATTACGGAAAACTCCTGAATTCTGCGTCAATGAAAGCAACCGCCACAGACTCTTTAAGTGACAGTGTTGCCACATCGGTGGTACTTATTTCGGTAATTATTGCAAAGATTACAGGCGTCAGCGTGGATGGTTATGTAGGTATGGCTGTTTCGTTATTTATTCTTTTTGCGGGAATTAAGTCGGTTAAAGACACAATTGACCCATTGCTCGGACAGCCGCCTGAACAGGAATTTGTCAACAAAATATATAAGATAGCCAATTCCTATGACCAGATAGTGGGAATACATGACCTTATAGTACATGATTACGGTCCGGCAAGAAGAATGATATCCTTTCACGGAGAAGTGCCTGAGGACGGTAATATCAATGAGCTTCATGAAGTGATTGACAAGTGTGAAAGACAGATAAGAAAAGAACTTGGCTGTGAGACCATAATACATATGGACCCCATCGCAGTTAATGATGAAAAGGTTAATAACCTTAAATCAATCCTTGTTAAAAAGATAAGGGATTATAATCCTGATATTACGATTCATGATTTCAGGGTGGTTGACGGGCCTAACAGGCAGAATGTTATTTTTGATGCCGTTGTTCCTATGGAATGTAAAGACAAATTGGCAGATGTGGAAAAGAAACTTGAAGCATTTGTAAGGGAACTGCCCGGCAACTGTTACGGAGTTATCGATATTGACAGGCAGTTCATTAATTTTGATGGCGTCAATCAATAAAAAGTTTCCCACGGGAAATATATTTTGTAATTTCTTTTTCGGCGAAATCAAGCATTTCGCCGGATTTTTTTTGCTCATATTGGCATACACCCTCTAAGCAGGTGTAGGGATAAGCGGATATTTCGGTAAGTCTTTTTTTCTTCATTGATTTGATATATGAAGAAGATATCCTGAACAGACCGAGGCTTGCATCCGTGATTTTTTCACCGTCAATCTGTGAAAATACATACTCATAAAATTTTTTGTAAATTTCCTTGTAATCTTTTACATATATCATGGGGTCAAAACATAATCTCACCTTGTAATTACCGTCAATCGCCTTTTTTACTGCATTAATACGGCTTTCAAGAGATGGGGTAAAATGCTCAAACCTTTCGGTAATATACGAAGGGGACAAGGTCCATGCAAATATGACACGGTCGCATTTTGGAAAACACGAAGTATCAAAAGCTGATTTGGTGCGTATTTCTATCTTTAAGGACGGATGTAACAACGTAAATTTAATCCATTTGTCAACGAATCCTGTCAATGCCTCCATTGCAAGCAAATCCGTGTCATAGGAAATACATATATACATATCATGTTTTGCAAGAATCTTTTCTATTTCTGAAAAATAATCGTCATAATTTACGAATATTACAATATTGCCGGATGGATACATGCCCTGAAGATAACAGTATTCGCAGTCAAACACGCAGTTCATTATATTGGAGGTGTAATAGAAGTTATCGTTTCCGAAACTCTGGCACACTCTGGCACCGGGATATATCTTTTCATTGCGGTTTACGGATAAGATGAGGGATTTAGCGTGTTTCTGAAGCAGAAAATCCTGCCCCGCCCTGTTAAAAATGTCTTTGTAGTGCTTTATTTTAATAATGTGGCTGTCTTTAAGTCTGCCAAGAATTTCTTTGGTTAATGGGTAGTTAAAAGCATCCTCCTCCACATATATGTGGGAGAAGGGTTTAGCCAAGGACTTGTTTTCTGATAAGTTCATAGATTATTTTACCCTCCTTTTTGGACTTCACAGGGAGAGCGTACTCCTTGATAAATGGTGTTATAAGGTCATTGGGATTACCTCCCGTTTCTTTATAATACTGCATAAGCTTTTCAAAATTTAAAGTCATTGTCTCCGATAACAAAATATTTTTGCAGAAATCATCTATATATCGAAAATCCTCTTTTTCTTCGTCGGGATAGAGGCTTCTCATTGTTTTTACAAGGTAATCAAGGTCGCTGTCATCCGCAATTCCTGCAATAATCACTTTGCCGTTTCCGTATTGCCTGATTGCCTCCTCTGCAATGTGGAACAGTCCGTCATCGGTTATTGCTTCCTCGGCAAAAGGGTGATTTATCAATATATCAGGGTACACGGTATCATTACCGCCTGTGATTTTGTTGTAAATAGCGGTTCGGTTTCCTTTTATAGTGTGAATGAAGTAATTCATGTTAGTACCTCTTTATTCTGTGAATGAAGAACTTCTGTTATTTCCTTTTTATCCGGTGATACTGCGGATTGATTGTTATGTCATTAACAGAAAAACCTTCAGGTGATTTTAATACATTAAGAACGGTGTCAGCAATAAGTGACGGCATTAATGAACAGCCAAAATCAGTATCTGCTTCAAAATCCGCATTTCTGTATAAGTCTGTGGCTGTCATTTCAGGATGGATATTGGTTACACGCACACCATATTTTCTGGCTTCTGCAAATATGCTGTTGCCAAAAGATGTGAGACCTGCTTTGGTGGCTCCGTATGCAGCTCCATGTGGGTTGATTTCTTTTGCCGTTACACTTGAAATATTAATAATCTGTCCTTTATTTTTCTTGAATTCCCTCAAAAAAATTGAGGTTAAAAGCATGGGAACCTCCAGATTAACGGTAACCATTTCGTGAATCATTGAGGCGTTTAATTCCTCATGGAGACCGTAATAGCCACATCCCGCATTATTGATTATAACGGAGATTTCTTTTTCTTTTTTTATTTCCCGCAACAGTTTTTCAAAGGCTTTAATGTCCGTTAAATCAATCAGGTATTCTTTAAAAAGCGGGTTCTGTATATCTGATGGTGTTCTGGAAAAACCAAGCACCTCAATGTTATTCTCTGTAAGTAATAAAGCGGTTGCCCTGCCGATACCGCTTGATGTTCCTGTAATTATAGCTGCCATAAAATTCTCCGATTTCTGTCAATGTGGGGATGTAACTTAAGCGATTCATTGCTGTGAAAATGCTACAATCCCTGTCTTGCTCAAACTCACGCAAATGCCGTATTTACAGCATTTCATTATGCTTTTGGTGCATTGTGTGTCAATAGGTTTACATTATACATCTACCGGGAAGATGTTGCAAATGCTGATGTAAAATGAAGGCTAGAAATTTCAGCCGTTAGGGCAGCGATTGGAAGTTCCTTGTTAAGGGATTTTCTGCTCTTTTTTGTGTTGTTCGGTTATTTAGGTAGAAAATAAAAATTCCTTGCTAAATAAAAC
>JBNMKN010000080.1:0-8891 GCA_050874365.1 Butyrivibrio sp.
CAGCAATTATGTCCCAGTCTGCTTTGCCTGAATAGAACTGCTCCCTCGTTCTTCCGTGAACCGTAACGGCTGCCGCACCGGATTCCTCCATTATGTGGGCGAACTCCACCGCATTTACATGTTCCTCGTCAAAACCTTTCCTGAACTTCACGGTAACGGGTTTTGTGACTTTTTTTACCATTGTCTCAACTATTTTACCTGCCAGAGAGGGATTTTTCATTAGTGATGAGCCCTCGCCGTTATTTACAATTTTAGGTACGGGACAACCCATATTAATATCAAATGCCGCAAATCCCAACGGTTCCAGTCTAAGGGCAATATCCGCCATAATCTCCGGGTCTGAACCGAAAAGCTGCAATGCCGACGGTGCTTCCTCAGGTAATGTCTGCAACAGGATATCTGTATTTTTGTTATTGTAAAGAACCGCTTTGGCACTTACCATCTCGGTAATCATATAGTCACAACCCATTTCCTTACAAATCAGCCTGTAAGGCAGGTCTGTCACTCCCGCCATGGGTGCTAACATCACCGGTCTGTCAAATTCCATTGTTCCTATTTTCATTCTATATCTTCTCCAAGGAAAAATACCTTATAATACATTTCAAGAGCCTGAAAGGTCTCTGCCTTGTCCTTCTGAAGCTGTTTAATCTTAAGCCCTGCTCCGATTTCATCGTAAAGCAGGTCTCCTTCATCTGCCTCAGTCCTGATTAAAAGATTGCCCTCCTCGTCAAATTCAAGGATGATAATTCCACCGATGTCCTCGGTAAAAAGAACACACATTATTTTAAGCTCGTCCTTAATTGAATCAGGAAGTGCACCAAAATCCTCGTTAAGATAAAATTTTTTATCGTAAGAACTTGCGGCACATAATACATCTAAATCTTCTTTCATTTAACAATTCTCCTAAACATAGCCATAAATGCCTCTTATTGAAACTTCTCCCGCCATTATTTTTTCTATATTGCCGTTGTCGTCTTTTACAAGAAGTTCCCCGTCCGTATCAATACCGATTGCAACACGTTTAATACGGCTGTCACCTTCTATTATGTAGACTTCTTTATTTCTGTTTACCAACAATGCTTCATAATCATCTTTTATTCCGGACAAATTACCGTCCCTGCAAAAGATTTCATAGTATTTTTCAAAATACTTGCCGAACTTTGCAACAATACTGCTTCTTCTTACTTTGCTTCCGCTTGCGATATAAAGTGATGTTGCCTTATCCTCAAGCTCTGCCGGAAAAGATTCCATATTAACGTTAATTCCGATTCCTATAACCACATAATTGATTGTAGCCATTTCGGCACTCATTTCCGTTAAAATTCCAACCACCTTACGGCTTCCTATTACAATGTCATTAGGCCATTTTATCTCTGTGTTAAGACCTGTTACTTCTTTAATCGCCTTAGCCACGGCAAGGGCTGTAACAAGTGTAATCATTGATGCTTTATAAGGTGGTAAATCAGGCTTTACGGCAAAAGACATCCATATTCCCGTCTTTGCCGGTGATTCCCAGTGTCTTTCCTTACGGCCTCTTCCAAGCGTCTGTTTTTCCGCTATTGCAAGCATACCCGGAATAAGCTCTTTTTCCGCCTGCCTCTTTATCTCGCTGTTGGTTGAATCAATCACATCAAAATATGATATCTTTCTTCCAAACCATTTTGTCTCAAGCTGGCTGCTTATCTCATCCGATAACAAAACATCAGGACAGGAAACAAGGCGGTAACCTCTGTTCCTGACTGCTTCTATGACATATCCGGCTTCTTTAAGAGAATTAATTGCCTTCCATACTGCAGTCCTTGAAACGGATAGCTTTCCGCACAGTTCCTGTCCTGATACAAAATCATCACTTTCTTTAAGCATTGCGAGCACCTGTTCTCTCATCTTCTCAACCTCCTATGGCAAGATAACTTACATAAGCAACCACTAAAAGTATAACTGCTACAACTTCCGAAACAATTCCCGAAACCTTTCTGTCAGTCATAAGGTATTTAATTCCGGTCATCATGTTCATAAGTCCGCCTATTGAAAAAATAATGTGGAACATCCACTTATACTTATCGGTATTAATAAATACGAAAACGGTAAGCACAATTGCCGCAATGCCAAGTATTACATTTAACACGTCTATTATAAGACGTACAACTTTCTGAAAATTATTTTCACCTGAACGCATTAAGGGTAACCTCTCTTCCTACCCTCGCATTTTACTATAAAAACTATAATGTTGCAACCATCACGGCTTTAATAGTATGCATCCTGTTCTCTGCTTCATCAAACACAACTGACTGTGGTGATTCAAACACTTCGTCAGTTACTTCAAGCTCGGAAAGTCCGAATTTCTCATATACTTCCTTGCCCACTTTAGTCTTAAGGTCATGGAAAGCAGGGAGACAGTGCATGAAAATCGCATTCTTTGAAGCATTGTCCATAGCTTTCTTATTAACCTGATATGGTGAAAGTTCTTTAATTCTTTCTGCCCACACTTCATCAGGTTCACCCATTGATACCCAGACATCAGTATAGATTACATCTGCATCCTTTGTTCCTGCGTCAACATCTTCCGTAAGTGTTATTGTTCCGCCTGTCTTGGCAGCAATCTCCCTACATTCCTTAACGAGCGCCTCGTCAGGGAAATAATTCTTAGATGTGCATGCAGTGAAGTGCATACCGAGCTTTGCACTTACTATCATAAGTGAATTACCCATATTGTATCTGGCGTCACCCATATATGTAAGCTTAACGCCTTTAATTCTGCCAAGCTTCTCTTTAATTGTAAGAACATCCGCCAACATCTGTGTAGGATGATATTCATTGGTAAGACCGTTCCATACAGGAACTCCCGCATATTTTGCAAGTTCTTCCACTATTTCCTGACCGAAGCCACGATATTCAATACCGTCAAACATTCTTCCAAGGACTCTTGCCGTATCGGCGATGCTTTCCTTTTTGCCTATCTGCGAACCCGTTGGGTCAAGATATGTTGTTCCCATTCCGAGGTCATGTGCTGCCACTTCAAAAGAGCATCTTGTTCTTGTACTTGTCTTTTCAAATATGAGTGCAATATTTTTGCCTGCAAACATATCTGTTGTAAGTATGCCCTTTTTCTTCTTATCCTTAAGGTCTGCCGCAAGGTCAACCATATAAAGTATCTCTTCCGGTGTAAAATCCTTAAGTGTTAAAAAATTACGTCCTTTTAAGTTCATAATGTTACCTTCTTTATTTTGTCTCTTCGTTTTTGCCGATTTCCACAACTGACTTAACAAGTCCTGCTATTGACTGTATTTCAGACGGAATAATAATCTTGGTTGCTTTTCCGTCTGCTGCCTTAACAAATGCTTCAAGACTCTTTAATGTAATAACAGCTTCGTCTGCACCTGCTTCACGGATGTACTTAATACCTTCCGCATTAGCCATCTGTACGGCTCTGATTGCTTCTGCCTGACCTTCTGCTTCACGGATTGTAGCTTCCTTCTTAGCCTCAGCTCTAAGGATTGCTGACTGCTTCTCTGCTTCCGCTTCAAGGATTGCTGACTGTTTTTTACCTTCTGCTACGGTAATATTAGCTTTCTTCTCACCTTCGGCTCTTGTTTCCATCTCTCGACGTTCACGTTCTGCCTTCATCTGTTTTTCCATGGCATTCTGGATTTCTGCCGGTGGAATAATATTCTTAAGTTCAACTCGGTTGACTTTGATTCCCCATGGGTCTGTTGCCGTATCAAGGGCAAGTCTCATCTTGGTATTGATGATTTCCCTTGATGTAAGTGTCTGGTCTAATTCAAGTTCACCGATTATATTACGGAGTGTTGTGGCTGTAAGGTTCTCGATAGCCATGATTGGATGTTCAACACCGTATGCATAAAGCTTAGGATCTGTTATCTGAAAAAATACAACCGTATCAATTCTCATTGTTA
This sequence comes from Butyrivibrio sp., assembly GCA_050874365.1. Taxonomy (GTDB): domain Bacteria; phylum Bacillota; class Clostridia; order Lachnospirales; family Lachnospiraceae; genus Eshraghiella. Next base: position 3,915 of record JBNMKN010000080.1, read on the forward strand.
CATTGTCTTTTGTGATAACAGGCTGTGGTGCGAAATCTACTACCTGTTCCTTAAGGCTCATTCTTGCTGTAGGGCGGTCAATGAAAGGTGCTTTAAGGTGGATACCTACACCCCAAGTTCTCTTATAAGCTCCAAGTCTTTCAAGAATTACCGCATGTGCCTGTGGTACAACCCTGATACATGATGCGATAATTATCAATAAAACCACCGCAACGATAATAGCTGTTACTGCTCCTGCAGATATTGTTGATTCTAATAATACCATTTTTTTGTCTCCCTTTTATTTTATTGTACTATTAATTTTACACCTGAAACGGCTTTGATTTCAACCACTTCTCCCGGTTCAATTATCTTATCACTGTCTTCCGACCTTGCTGTCCAGGTAAGTCCGTTTATAAATACGGTTCCCGTCTCGTCAATATTGTTGATTTTTTCGGTTACTTTGGCTTTCTCTCCGATAAGACTGTCAATGTTAGTCTTGACCTGATTCTTTTTCATTGCCTTATCAAGTACGGGACGTGCAAGAATAAGAAGTGCCAGTGATATCACGAAAAAACTAACCGCCTGTGCCACAAAAGGTGCCTTGCACAAATTAAGTATCAAAGCGACTACCGAGCCTCCCGCAAACCATATAGTCGTAAGGCTTGTGGTTGCTATCTCAATAATCAGAAACAGAATAAGTGCACCTAACCAGCCGTAAATAACATATTCCATATGCCACACCTCCAGTCATTTTAATATGTGTAGAAACAATGGTTATTAACGATTGTATATCCTTTATATTTTGTAAAATCAGCTTTCTTAACATTAATGAAGAATAAGAGGTCTCCGATGTTATTTTCGCCAGCCAGTGCTCTTAACGCTGAGTCATAACAGCCTCTCACATTAAGTTCTTCATTGCTCTTATTGAGAACTGCCTGGAATCTTGCGGATGGTCCTCCGTTTTCACTTACACCTGAGAACTGACCCGGTGCGTATACAACGGATGTAATCGTATTCTGCGAAAATTTCGATGAAAATACACGGTTAAGAACAACGTTGGCTACCGCAAGCTGTCCTTCTGAAGGTTCCCAGCCTGACTCCCAGTATATAATAGCCGCAAGTAAGTGAAGTTCCTCTGCCGATACGGTGTAAGAACCTCTTGTGGTTGTCTGCTGCTTAATGGCATTCTGTGCTGCCGCTGCCTGTGCCGCAGCTGCCTGTGCTGCTGCTTCTTCTGCGGCTTTTCTTGCCGCTTCGGCTCTTTCTTCTTCCTTAATGGCCTCTATCTCAGCCATTGATACGGCTTTTGAAAGATTATAGCTGACATCAAACGAATCATTGCTTATATACCCAAAACCGTTGTCACATGATATAAGGGTATAATTGCCGTTTTCCTCATAAGCGTCTATCTCTGCTCCTTTTTCAAGGGTTGAAATAACTGCCGATGAACTGTCTGCTTCTGCGTATACATTAATTATATCTGCATTAACCTTTGCCTGCTTGTTACCGATTACCGAGGCAATAACCTCTGCCTCACTGTCAAAAAGAACGTCTACATTACGGATATAGCCTGTTACTTCACCTGACTGTATCTTACTCCATTCTTCTCCTCGTTCAAGTACATCGGCTTCACTTCCTGAATACATAATTCCTACAGGTTCTGATTTAAGATCCGCTTCAGAGTAAATTATAAGTTCTTCAAGAGTATATGATACTACTTTGTTATCATATGATGATTTTACTTTACTTTCTTCCATTTCCTGGGAAATGTCTTTTAAAGATGAGGTGTTGCGGTATACCACATTAAGTTCTGTGGAAACAACCTCCTCTGTGTATGTTGCGTCTTTATTGCTGACAGGTGTGTCCTGCACGTTGCTGTCTGCTAACTGTATGCCTGTTTTATTGTCTTCATGCTTTCTCTCATTAAGGAATGCCAGCTGCATTATTAACAGTAAAATAATTACCGAAAGAACAGCCGTCTTTCTTGATTTTGATTTCATGATAACCTCCATTGTAATTGTTACAAATTTGTTACATAAGTAGGTACATTTTATCAGACTATACTATAAATGTCAAATTTACGCCTGAACATGTCTCTGTCTCATTGCTTCATACAGGATAACTGCTGTGGAAACCGCCGCATTTAAAGATTCTAGATTGCCTTCCATAGGTATCTTAATTCTTACGTCTGCTTCCCTTGAAAGTTCCTCTGTAAGCCCGTTTCCTTCATTGCCTATCAAAACAGCCATCGGCACTTTCATATCTTCTTCGTAATAATAATTCCTGCCGTCAAGGTGTGCGGCAAATACTTTTATGTCCTGCTGTTTTAATCTGCGGACGGTTGTTATAATGTCCTCAGAATACACAAACGGCATCCTGAAAAGTGAACCCATTGTTGAACGTATTGTCTTAGGATTATATATATCAACTGTCTTATCGGACATGACAATTCCCGTAACGCCTGCGCCCTCTGCGGTTCTTATGATTGTTCCCAGATTGCCGGGGTCCTGTATGTTTTCAAGAACCACAAGCATAGGGACTTTGTCTTTTTTGAACAAATCCTCTATATCATATTCAAGCATTTTAACAACTGCCAGTATTCCCTGTGGGGTTTTCGTATCGGACATCATTTTAAAAACATTATCCGCTACTATCTCATATCGGTAATCACAAAGCATTTCCTTGTTATCGTATGCGAAGCTCTCTGACGCATATATCTTAACAATTCTGTCTTTAGGAATTTCCACAAACATCCTTATTCCTTCAATAACAAAAAGTCCGCGTTCCTTTCGTACCCCGGACTTTTTGATTAAATTCATAACATCTTTAATTTGTGAATTACCTGTACTTGTAATCAATATAAATTCCTATCTGCAAAGTAATTTGCTTACTTCATACATACGTGCATCAACATCCTTAGTCATTGCAAGAGCTTCGTCGATGTCGTAATCTACAAATTCACCGTTCTTATATGCTACAACTCTGTTAGTCTTTCCTTCTGCAAGGAGGTCTACTGCCATTGAACCCATCATTGACGCATATACACGGTCCTTACATGAAGGGCTGCCGCCACGCTGCATATGACCGAGAATTGTTGCTCTTGTCTCAATACCTGTAGCTTCCTCAATTCTCTTAGCCATTGATGATGAATGTCCGACACCTTCTGCATTAACAATGATATAATGCTTTTTGCCTTTTTTCTTATTCTCAATTATCTTTTCAATAATTTTCTCTTCGTTGAAATCATACTTGCCGGGGATAAGAATATCTTCGGCACCGTTAGCGATACCACACCATAATGCGATATGTCCTGCATTTCTTCCCATAACTTCAATGATTGAGCATCTCTCATGTGAAGTTGATGTATCTCTTATCTTGTCAATTGCTGACATTGCTGTATTGATTGCTGTATCAAAACCGATTGTGTAGTCTGTACATGCAATATCAAGGTCGATTGTTCCAGGAACACCGATTGTGTTGACACCAAGTGCGGATAACTTCTGTGCACCCTTAAATGAACCATCACCGCCGATAACAACAAGTCCGTCAATACCGTGCTTCTTACAGATGTCTGCACCTTTCTTCTGATATTCAGGGTCTACGAATTCGAGACATCTTGCTGTATAGAGGATTGTACCACCTCTGTCTATTGTATCTGATACGCTTGTAGCGTCCATATCTATAATCTCTTCATTAAGAAGACCATTATAACCTTTTAAAATTCCTTTTACGTTAATTCCTTTTGCTAAAGCAGTTCTAACAACTGCACGGGTAGCTGCATTCATTCCAGGTGCATCTCCACCACTTGTAAGAACTCCGATAGTCTTAACTGCATTTGCCATCTTTTTCTACCTCCAATGTAATAATTATTGTAATTTTATTCTACTTTCAGTTATTTTTCAATAGATTTTTCAACAACTTTAACATTTTTTTCACCGGATAATTCCATAAGCCTGTCAATCATTGCCGAATCTGCCTTTATCGTCATGGAAAGAGGCATTTTTTTAACTGCCTTTTCTTTCTCAAGATATACCACAACACGGTCATTTCCGTCGGATGTGTTGATTATGCCGTACAATTCCTGTTCCTTTGCAAGATAAATTTCCTTGTCCGGGAATTTTATCCAACATTCCCTCGGTATCTGTGAAAAAGGAATTATGCTGTCGCATATCACTTTACCGCCTGTTTCTTCATCCACCTTGACATGTCCTTTTACAAAGACTTTATCGTCGGCTTCAATATATTTTCTGTTATCCCTGTATACTTTCGGAAAAACAACGACTTCAACGGTTCCCACCCTGTCCTCCAGTTTAAGGAAAGCCATATTCTGTCCCTGACGTGTATTTTTTACACTACACTCGGCAATCACACCGCCCACAACAACCCTTTCGTCATCATTTACTTTCGGTGCTCCTGTCTCCTCATCAGGCATAAAATCTGCTGTGGTACAGGTTATGTTTTTACTCAAAATTCCTTCGTACTCATCAAGAGGATGTCCGCTGGCATATATGCCAAGCACCTCTTTTTCCATTGCTAAGAGCTCGCTCTTAGTGTATTCTCCCACATCAGGGATTGTTATTTCATCAGGTTTCTCATCAGGTGCAAACATATCAAAAAGGGACATCTGTCCTGAAATCTCGGTTTTACGCTCTGAATTAACCTTGTCCATAATGTCTCCGTATACGAGCATCATCTGTTTTCTTGTTAAGCCAAAGCTGTCAAAAGCTCCCGACTTGATAAAACTCTCTACGGTTCTTTTATTAACTTCTTTTCCAGAGAGCCTTGATATAAAATCTTTAATGTCTTTAAATCTGCCGCTGTTTTCACGTTCTTCAACAATAGCTTCTATTACAGGTCTTCCGAGACTCTTTATTGCGGAAAGTCCGTATCTGATACTTGAATCAGAGGCCGCGGTAAAAGTTCCCTCGCCTTCATTAATGTCCGGTGGAAGAATTTCTATTCCCATATTGCGGCAGGTTACGATATACTGCGCTA
>JBNMKN010000081.1:0-8865 GCA_050874365.1 Butyrivibrio sp.
TAAATGAATATAAGAGTTGGTATGAACAGATGGATGCCGACAATGCGGCGGAGATATACAGACAGGTATTGGAGCAGTTACAGATGGACGAGGTTATACAGAGCCTTGCGGATTATTACTCTTCAATGAAAGCAGCCAACGCTGCGGCAGTATTTGAGGAAATGACCGGTGACCTTGAAAAGGTTGCTAAGATTCTTTCCTGCATGAAAAAAGATAAGGCGGGTGACATACTTGCAGCCATGGATTCCACATTGGCGGCAAAGCTCACACTTCTTATATATCCAAAAGAAAATTAGAAAGGAGGAGAGGCGATGACCACAGGGAATGTAAGCAGTGCTGCGTTTGTTATCAATAACGTGCAGACATGCAACATAAGTTCCCGTAAGACAGAGACCGGCAGTCAGTTTAAAGACGTAATTAACAGTCTGAATGATACAGGCAGTACCGTGGCAAGTGCAGGACAGACAAGGGTCAACAGCGATATGCTTAAAGATTCCATAAAAAGCAGCGATTCCGTTGTGAAGGATGAGAATCTTGACGTTGACAGTCTTGTTGAGGGCATTAAAGATGTGGTAAAAGATATTCTTGACATATCGGATGAAGAACTTGAGAAGATAATGGCAGAATCGGGACTTACAGTCGTTGATTTGCTTAACCCACAGAATGTAGTGAACCTTATTGCACAGGTTAAGAATACGGATACCGTATCCATAGCAGTTAATGAAGAATTGTCACAGATGCTTACAGACATTAACGTCGGAATTAATGAAGTTGTCAATACGTTTATGAAGGACAATGCGGTTACTTTTGATGAAGTTGTTAATCTCATGGAAAATTACACACCGCCTGTTGCTGATGAGAATCAGGAAGCTTTACAGAGTACAGAAGAAAATGTACCTCATGTGGACAGACAGGATGTAACGGATGAGAGCGGTGAAGTCATAGATGTTATAATCAATGACGAAAGACCGGCAGAGAAGAATGATAATTTTGTCAAAAACGATACGTCATCGGAGGATGACCATAAGGAAAAGAACGATAACGCAGGTAATAAGACCAATGCAGAAGCGGTTCTTGACAGCCTTATGTCGGCAGTATCCGATACAACCGTAGCGGCAGCAGGCGAGACTGACGGTATTAACAGTGTATATGTTGTCAGACAGATTGTGAACGCTGTAAGAGTTAATATTACAGAAGAAGTAAGAACAATCGAAGTGGCGCTTACACCTGAACATCTTGGCAGAGTCAATGTAACGGTGGCATCCAAAGACGGAATTCTCACAGCTTCAATGGTTGTGCAGAACGAAATGGTTAAGAATGCAATCGAAAACCAGCTTACAATGCTTAAGACTCAGTTTGAAAGCCAGGGAATTAAGGTCGAACAGGTTGAAGTAACCGTTGCAAGTCATGAATTTAATTCTGATATGCAGGGCGAGACTGATGACAAAAACAACACTAAGTCGGGAGCCAGAAGAAAATTCAGGGGAATCGATGAACTGACAGATGACAGTTCGGATATTATCGAAGACCTGAACGGACTTACGGAAGGCAATATTAACATCAAGGCGTAAAGGAGAAAAATATGGCTATAGTTGCACAGGTAATAGACGGCAAAGTAGTTGCCAACTATACAGACGGTAAAGCTAACAAAAAGACAGGTTCAGATTCACTTAACAAAGACGCTTTTTTACAGATTCTTGCGGCAGAAATGCAGTATCAGGATCCACTTGAACCATCCTCTAACACAGAATGGGTTTCACAGATGTCTTCGTTCTCACAGAGTGAATCACTTCAGACTGTAAGTGACAGCATTTCTGAACAGGGCGCATCTAATCTTGTCGGAAAAAGAGTAATTCTTGAAGATACCGACAGCGCAGGCAACAAAAACTACATAACAGGTAAAGTACAGTGTACCGAAAAGATTAACGGTAAGCTTTACTTATCAATCAACGATAATCTTTACGATTATGAAAAACTTTATTCCGTAGTCGACGAAGATTATTATAATGAAGTAGTTAACAAAAAGCAGTAACATTAGGAAAGGCTGATGTATATGGAAATTAACAATCAGGGATTTGTTTCCATTGAGCAGGTTACTTCCAGATATTTTAACGGAACAGCTCCTAAAAAAGAGCAGAACGGTGACATAAGTTTTGGAGATTTACTGAAAGAAAAGGTGAATGAAGCCGGCGGACAGGAACTTAAATTTTCAAAACATGCCAGCAGAAGACTTATGGACAGGAATATCAATCTTTCTAAAGAACAGATTGACAGATTGCAAAAAGGAGCACAGCTTAGTAACCGCAAGGGAATTAAAGAATCCTTAGTTCTCATGGATGAGTATGCTTTTATTGTGAATACCGGAAGCAATACCGTTGTAACGGCAATGGAAAAAGATGCTGACGGCGAAAATATTTATACAAACATTGACGGAGCAGTATTGGTATAAGATTGGACCTTCGGGAAATCGGATGTCTCTGAACGACAGATGAGACATACAATACGCCGTCTGTTATACAGAAAGGTAGGAAAAATATTATGATGAGAGCACTTTATTCTGGTGTAGCAGGTCTTAAGACACACCAGACCAAAATGGACGTTATCGGTAACAATATCGCCAACGTTAATACAGTAGGTTTTAAATCACAGTCGGTAACCTTCAGTGATGTATTTTACCAGACAACACAGAACGCTTCAGGAGCCAATGCAGAGACAGGCATGGGCGGAACCAACGCAAAGCAGATAGGTCTCGGTTCTACGGTATCTTCTATTACAACAAAGGTATCCGAATCAGGTGGTTCCCAGTCAACAAGTAAACCGTTTGACCTTATGATAAACGGAGATTCAATGTTTATAGTTAATAACGCCGGTACCAATTATTTTACCAAAGCCGGTAACTTCACTGTAGACAGTGCCGGAACACTTGTTACTTCACAGGGTTATGCGGTACAGGGCTGGAGAGCGGACTCAGAAGGTAACATCATTAAGACAAACGTTACATCATTGAATCTCTACGGAGCAGAAAACAAATATGCAGCTCCTGCAGCAACAGAGAACTGCACGATTTCAGGTAACATCAACAAAGAGGATGACGGATTTGAGTCAGGCGTAGGAAGAAGCATGAATATTACTTTCTATGATTCACTTGGATATGAATATCAGGTAACTGTTAAAGTAACACAGGACCCTGCAGATGATTATAAGTATAATCTTGTTGCCACAGGTCTTACCTGCGGAGGCAAGGCAGTAGACCTTGGAAATAATGCGCAGACAACACTTGACGGACTTCTTAATAATGTTACACTTACATTTGATACCGTAACAGGTGAGCTTACAGACCCTACGGACGGTAATGTTACACTTAATACTTCAACACTCGGAATTGATTCACTTGCTAACGACATTAATCTTGATTTTTCAAAGATGACATGTCTCGGTACAGACACAAGCTTTACTCCTGCAAGGGGTGATGCGGACGGACTCGGAGCAGGACGTCTTGTAGGTACAATGTCAGGTATCAGTATCCAGAAGGACGGTATTATCGTTGCTTCCTACGATAACGGTGATTCAAGGGTTATTGCACAGATTGCGGTTGCTAATTTCAAGAACCTTTCAGGTCTTGAAAAGGTCGGCGATAATCTTTTTGCAGAGACACTTAACTCAGGTAACTTTGACGGTATCGGTGATGATATAACAGAGGACGGTGGATATTTTTCAACAGGTGTCCTTGAAATGTCCAATGTAGACCTTGCCGCAGAGTTTACCGACATGATTACAACACAGCGTGGATACCAGGCTAACTCAAGAATTATTACGGTATCCGATACAATGCTTGAAGAACTTATTAACCTTAAGAGATAAATTAATTAATAATCCCTGCCTTATGGCAGGGATTTTATGAGGTAAGCGTATGATTGAACTCACAAAACTCAATGACATAAAATTTTCTGTTAATCCGGAACTTATCGAAATCGTAGAGACTACGCCGGATACGGTTGTTACACTTTCCACCGGACGAAAATTAATCGTAAAAGAAAGTAGACAAGACATAAAAAATTTAGTATTATCTTATAAGAGAGAAATTTATTCCGATTTATTAAAAATAGATTAATTTTTTGGTAATTGGATGTATTAATATATATAATGTATGGAATACAAGGTGATTAGATAAAATGGATTTAGCAACACTTATTGGATTACTTGCGTGTATCGGTCTTGTTATCATGGGTATTATTACCGGTGATGACGGAGTGGCTGCGCTTAAGAACTTCGTAGATTTTAAGTCAATACTTATTACATTCGGCGGTGCCTTCGGTGCCACGCTGATTTCACATAAGATGAAGGACTTTATAGGAGGTCTTAAGGGCTTTACACTTGCTTTGAAGCAGCGTAATTATAATCAGGCAGAAGCAATTAAGAACATTATTGAGCTTTCCAACGTAGCACGTAAGGAAGGCTTATTGGCGTTAGAGGAGGCTGCAGAGAATCTTGAGGAGCCTTTTATGAAAAAGGGTATTCTTCTCATAGTAGACGGTACGGAACCTGACCTTGTGCGTGCCATCCTTGAGACTGAAATTACATGTGTAGAGCAGAGACATAAGAAGGTTGCGGGCTTCTGGGATACCTTGGCTGCAATGGGTCCTGCATGGGGTATGGTAGGTACTCTTGTAGGTCTTATCAATATGCTCCAGAATATGTCGGATGCAAGTGCTTTGGGACCTAATATGTCCGTTGCACTTATTACAACATTTTACGGTTCAATGCTTGCTAACTGGATTGCAACGCCTATTGCCAATAAGTTACGAGTTAATAATTCAGATGAAATAACACTTAAGGAAGTTATGATCGAAGGACTTCTTTCAATACAGGCGGGTGAGAACCCTAGGGTAATAGAAGAGAAGCTTAAATCATTCCTTTCTCCAAATGAAAGAAACAGTTATGGTGACGGACAGGAAGGTGGAGGTGACCAGGTAGATGGCTAGAAAGAAAAATGAAGATCCGCCAATTAAAACAGATGGCTGGATGAATACTTTTTCTGACCTTATGAATCTGCTTCTTTGCTTTTTCGTTATGCTTTTCTCAATGTCAACCATTGATGCTGAGAGGTTTCAGGAGGTTATAGCATCCTTTTCTTCGAGCTACAGTGTCCTTGACGGAGGTTCTACGGGAATTGATGACGGAATGTTGATTGCCAGCGGTGCCAGCCAGCTTACCCAGATTGGTGAGTATTACAACAACATGGGTGCCAGTGATGATGACAGTGACAAGTCTGAAATAGACAAAGCACAGGATCTTATCGGCAGAGAAGAATTGAAGGACTCAGAACAGATGGGTGATAAGATAGAAAATCTCCTTGATAAGATGGGACAGGGCAACAATGTTGAGGTTCAGGTTACACAACATTATGTATGTCTTAATATGAAGGGTGCACTGCTTTTTGATTCTGCATCAGCCACCCTTACAAGTGATGCGGAGAAGGTTTTATCCGACGTAGCGGTAATTTTGAAGATGTACGAGGACAACCTCATTGAAATAGAAGGCCATACGGATAACGTTCCGATTAACTGGGATATTTTTACGAGCAACAATGTACTTTCGGATTACAGGGCTCTTGCCGTTTTTGATTTCCTTGTTGACAAGGGCATAAGTCCTGTCAAACTTAAACATTCGGGACGAGGCGAATATAATCCTATTGCCTCTAATGACACGGCTGAAGGACGTGCACAGAACAGAAGAGTAGAAATTAAAATATATAACAGCTATAACAGCTAAGTGGAAGGGACCCCTTATGTGGGTTTAGGTGGTAATAATGAAAAAAGGTATGATTAATTTTGTCATTCTTGCATTGGTTTTAGTCAATCTTGTTTTATCGGTAATACTTGTATTTACATTTGTACCGGCTGTTAATAAGACCAATAACCTTGTCGACAAAATCGCAAAGATTGTGGATTTGAATGTCAGCGGAGATAATAACCAGAATGGCACACCTTCGGCAGAAGATACAGAATATGTGCAGGTTAAGTTTAATGATGATACAAGTCAGGTATTTACGCTTAAGCAGGATGCCACGGACAGCAAAGTACATTATTTAAAACTTTCCGTTACAATCAAGCTTGATAAGAGACAGTCTGACTACAAGGAAAAGAAATCCCTTATAGAAAGTACAATGACGTATCTTGGAAGTGAGATAGGCGATATTGTCATTGAATACACAAAGACAGAAGCAAGCAGCAGCAAGAAAGAAATGGAAAACAGACTTTTAAAAGCACTTCAGGCTTATTATGATACAGGAGCGATATATGAGGTATCTTTCCCTGAATATGTTGTTTCATAATTTGTAATTTTCTGTTATAATTTAGAACGAAGAAGGTGAATGAAGATGGGCGAAGTCCTTTCGCAGAGTGAAATAGACAACTTGTTAAAACAGCTTAATAGTGGTGAACTCGACGTTGAGGAAATGAAAAATACCGAGGAAAAGACGGTCAAGAACTATGATTTTGCAAGACCTGCCAAATTTTCCAAAGAACATCTTCGTACGCTTGAAATTATATTTGAACATTACGGCAGATTGTTATCAACGAACCTGCCGGCTTACCTGCGTATGCCGGTACAGGTTGAGGTTAAGACCTCCGAAGCCGTAATTTATTCGGAATTTTCCAACGCACTATCTAACCCTGTACTTCTGGGCGTTGTAGATTTTGAACCGTTGGAGGGTAACATTGTCTTGGAAATAGCTTCCAATCTTGGATTTGTAATAATCGACAGATTACTTGGAGGAGCGGGTACACCGTTATCTAAGGGAAGAGATTTTTCAGAAATAGAGCTTTCGATAATAGAAAGAATTTTTAATATATGTGTTAATCTTTTACGAGAGCCATGGCAGAATGTATTAAGCATTGTGCCAAGAATGGAGAGGATTGAGACTAATTCCCAGTTCGCCCAGATTATATCTCCAAGTGAGATGATTGCCATTGTCACAATAAGCATTAAGCTTGGAGACACGGAAGGACTTATGAATATATGTCTTCCATATTCGGTGCTTGAGCCGGTAATGGATAAGCTTAATACCAAATATTGGTTTTCGACAATGCAGAACAGAGATGTCAAGACATACGAAGATGCAATATCTTCACTCATATCCAAAGCACAGATACCTGTTAAGGCTGTTCTTGGCAACAGCTCAATATCTGTAAACGATTTCCTTAATTTGAATGTAGGTGACATTATCAGACTTGACAGAAAAGTTGATGAAGAACTTGATGTTTATGTCGGTAATATACATAAGTTTACCGCTCTGCCGGGTTCGGCAAATGATAATTATGCGGTAAGAATAACAAATGTGTTGAGAGGTGAAGAAGACTAGATGGATGGAATGTTATCACAGGAAGAAATAAATGCACTTTTGGCAGGTGCCAATATAGAAGGACTTGCAAGCGATAATACAGACGGAGAAGAGACTCTTACTGATGAACAGAAAGACGCCATCGGAGAAATCTCCAATATCAGTATGGGGACTGCCGCAACAACACTCAGTACCCTGCTTAACCAGACTGTAAATATTACAACACCTAAGGTTACATATATGAACTGGGATGAACTTGCCAATTCTTATGATAAGCCATGCGTGTTTTTACAGATTTCTTATACATCAGGTCTTGACGGCAACAATGTCCTTGTATTAAAGGAACAGGACGTTAAGATTATTACGGACCTTATGATGGGCGGTCCAGGTAATGTAAGTGATGAACCTATCGGAGAATTACATCTTAGTGCAATCGGCGAAGCTATGAACCAGATGATGGGTTCTGCAGCCACTTCAATGTCTTCGATGTTAGGTAAAAAGATAGATATAAGCCCTCCAATCGCCAATCTCGTTGATTTGAATGATGGCGATAAGAAGGATATACCGGAATTTCTTGAGAAACGTTTTGTAAAGGTTTCTTTCAGAATGACTATAGGCACACTTATAGACAGTGAAATTATGCAGCTTTATCCGTTTGATTTTGCTAAGCATCTTTATGAGATATTTATGAGTGATGCCATGGGTAATATGACAACTTCTACGGAAGAGGCAGAAGCAGCACCACAGCCTGTACAACAGACCCCAGAACCGGCACCACAGCCACAGCCGGCACCACAGCCTGTACAGCAGCCACAAGAACCTGTACCACAGCCACAGCAGATGGCAGGAACGGTTCCGCCACAGGGTTACGGTATGCCGCCACAGGGTTATGCAATGCCACCACAGGGCTACAGTATGCCGCCACAGGGTTATGCAATGCCGCCACAGGGCTATGGAATGCCACCTCAGAATTATGAGAATGTGAATGTCCAGCCGGCTTCTTTCCAGCCGTTTACAGGCGGAAGTGCATTGCCGGGTCATGAGAATATCGACCTTATTATGGATGTACCTCTGGAAGTAACGGTAGAGCTTGGAAGAACAACCAAGTCAATCAAGGATATTCTTGAATTTGCACCGGGAACTATCGTTGAGCTTAATAAAATAGCAGGTGAACCTATTGATGTACTTGTAAACGGTAAGTATGTTGCCAAGGGCGAGGTTGTCGTTATTGAAGAAAGCTTTGGTGTTAAAATTACAGAAATAGTTAAATAAACAGTAGGAAAAATATTAAAACTATTGTATAATTAAGAATAAGCATATTGTGTGATAGGAGAATTTTTTATGGCTAAGAATATTTTAATTTGCGATGATGCAGCATTCATGAGAATGATGATTAAAGACATTCTTACTAAGAATGGATATACTGTAATCGGAGAGGCTGAGAACGGAGCTAAGGCCGTTGAGAAATATGCTGAGTTGAAGCCGGATCTCGTCCTTATGGATATTACAATGCCTGAGATGGA
>JBNMKN010000082.1:0-8588 GCA_050874365.1 Butyrivibrio sp.
GGTATTCCAGTTTGAGCACATAGGTCTTGATCAGGAGGAAGGAAAAGAAAAGTGGGATGTTGTACCATTGCCGTTTATAAAATTAAAAGAGGTTATGTCACGCTGGCAGAGAGAACTGCATAACTGCGGCTGGAACAGTCTGTTCTGGAACAATCATGACCTGCCACGAATTGTATCAAGATGGGGCAATGATAAGGAATACAGAGTAGAATCCGCTAAAATGCTTGCCATACTTTTACACGGAATGCAGGGAACTCCTTATATTTATCAGGGCGAAGAGCTTGGAATGACCAATGTACGCTATGACATTGAAGATTACAGGGACGTTGAAATCCACAATATGTATAAGGCACGTATTGAAGCCGGTTACGATAAAGAAGATGTCATGAACTCAATATATGCAAAGGGAAGGGATAATGCCCGTACCCCTATGCAGTGGGATGATTCGGTCAATGCAGGATTTACAGACGGTACTCCATGGATTAAAGTCAATGATAATTACAAAGAAATCAATGCAAAATCACAGGTTGATGATGAAAATTCAATTTTTAACTGCTACAGACAGCTTATTAAATTCAGAAAAGAGTATCCTGTATTTGTTGACGGTGATTTTACCTTGCTTTTAGCTGATGATGCAAATATTTTTGCATATAAGAGAGAATATGCAGGTAAGAGCATGGTTGTCGTATGTAATTTCTATGGACAGACTATAGATATGCCTTTAACCGAAGAATGTAAGGATATGGAGCTTCTTATAAGCAATTACGAAAAAGGAGACGAGGCGGTATTAAGACCTTACGAAGCGAGAATTTATATGAAATAAATCATTGATATAAAATAGCGGTTATTGTAAAATATACTTATCTTTAGAAAAGAAGTGATGAGGAATGGAAAAAGATAACAGCTTTTTTGGTAAGGTTAAGGATTTTATAAATAAACACAAAAAAGGCTGCATTAATGCAGCCTCTATTTTGATGTGTGTAATTATTGCAGGAATTGTTGTGTGTATGACTTCATGCGGCAAAAAGGACAAGCAGGAGGTGACTGAACCGTCAACAGCGGAGACCGAACCTGTGACAACTGAGCATCCAACAACGGAGGCTCCCACAGAGGAAGAAGAGGAGGGCTTCATTAATCCTTTTACCGGAGAAAAGACGGATACGGATTACTCAGGAACAAGACCTTATGCCATAATGCTTAACACAATAAAACAGGCATTGCCACAGAGTGGTAATTCAAAGGCTGATATGTATATAGAAATGACGGAAGAGGGCGGAATTACAAGAGTTCTCGGTTTTTACAACAGTCTTGAAGGAGTGGATAAAATCGGTACAATAAGATCCACAAGGGAATACTTTTTATCATGGGCTATGGGATTTGACGCAATCGTTGTCCATGCAGGCGGGGACCCATGGATATTTGATAAGATTAACAGGTCAGGCTATACCACGCTTAATTGTGTAGGCAATGCGGGAATAGATGCGGGTTCTGCATTTTTCAGGGATGATTACAGGATGCATAACGTTGGATTGGAACATTCCTTATATACTACAGGACCTAATCTTTTAAAAATTATTGCGGATAAGAATATAAATACGGCACACACAAGGAACGACTACACAAAGTTTAATTTCGCAAAAGACGGAGAGGGTACACCTGACGGAGAAAGTGCGGTTAATATTAAAGTAACTTTTTCGGGATACAAGGACACAACTTTTAAGTATAATACGGCAACAAATGATTATTCCGTGGATTTCTGGAATGAACCGTATATTGACGAGACTGACGGCGAAAATATAAGGGTCAGAAATGTAATTATCCTTCCTGTACCTAACTGGACAGAGAAAGATTCACAGGGAACCGTCCGTCAGAAATACAATATGGCAGGAGGTACCGGATATTACATCAGCGGTGGAAAATATATAAAGATTAACTGGACCAAGGGTGATTATAATGACGACAGCCAGTACGGCAATGCGTTTGTTATGACAACAATGGACGGTAAGCCACTTGAAATCGCAAAAGGTAAGACATACATCTGTATGATGAATGAAAAATACGTGCCTGAAATAAATTAAGATGGGAGAAAGATAATGTTAAAAACAGAAAGCGTTACATTAGCGGTCAAAATCAAAGCTAAGGAAATAACAGAAGATGAATATAATAGGGAATATCTGGTAACTATAACGAGAGCCGACGGAAGGGACATGGTGCTTAGTGTCAACCGGAATACATACGACGAATGTAAAAAAGGAAGAAGAGCAATTTTTGACATTGATGTTGTAATGGAAAAAGATGGTGACATCAATAATTATATCAGGGAACAGACGCGTGTTACCGGAATAACATATTTAACGGAAGACTGGTTGTTTAATAAATTTTCCTGGATAAAGGATGAAAATTATACATGGCTCTCAAGGTATGCACCTCCGCTTAAAAAGAAGAATGACAGAGCTGTTATTCTTTTAATGGGAATTGTATTTTTCGCTGCCGGTGTTTTTGCTTTTACATTTTTGCCAAGAATAATTGTTAAAAATATAAATAGAGCAAAAACTTATAAGGATTATGTGCATACGGTAGGAGAGGATAATTATGACATTATTTACAAAAAGGACGAACCTGATAAAATATACGAGGCAGAATATGATACCATTACCAAAATGTATTTACCCTCTGATTATGCGTACAGCATGATGGATTATGTGGGATATGTTTTAATGAGCCTGGTAATAGGCATACCATGTATAGCAGGGGGCTCATTTTGCCTGATACAGGGAATCAGAGGTGATATGTGACATATGGATTACACATCAGAGGATTATAGTCTTATGTATAGAAAAGACTATAATTTTTTGATGAAAGGAAATGTATATGGAGAAAAGGAAAAAAATAAGAAGAGTAATTAAATACCTTATAACGGGGCTGGTTATTACAGGGTTAGGCACAGGAACTTTCATGTCTATGAAGAAAATAGCTGATATCAGTGTAAGAAAAGTAAATTATGAATATTACAAGGGAATAATTGATAATATATCATTTAATTCATATGTAGATTATGATGGCAATGGTGATATTGAGGATTATTTGAAAAGATGTATAATCAGTGCTATCTCCTATAGAAATGACAAATACACCATATATATCTGCGGTTATGATGAGAATGGCAGATTAAAACTGATAGCTGACAGTGGAAGTATTTTGCCATCAGGTGTTATTGATGGTATGGGGACTCCCTATTTTTGTCTTAACAGTTGGCTTACGCATAAAGAAAGAGAAGAGTTAGTCAATAAATATGGTGACAGGCTTAGTACACTTTCTTATAAAGAAATTTATGGTGTAAAAGCGACAGATTCAGATGGCAGTACTTATGTACAGGATATAGACCGTATTGAATTATGGGATGAGGACAACAATGCGTATATATTAGACCATGGATGCATTGACGATGAGGAGACTCTTTTTTATATAGATAAGAACGCATTCACAAGTCTTGAAGGTCCTTATGGCAGGATATTTTTAGCTTTCAACGGCAAGCGGTCACACTATGATATTTTTGAAAACAACATCCTGATGAGTGATGATACAATGGATTTATCAGAGTATTCAGGTGATGCATATATTATCAATTCCAATATCGGAATTACATATCACAGAAAAGATAAATCTGGTGTAGATTATGCTACATATAAGGCATATCTTGTAGCTGATGAAGATTTGTATGGTGAAGACGAGATTTTTCCTGTATTTGGCAAAATCAGAAAAGGAAGCATAGCCTTGTTTATCCTGATTTTATTATCATCTGAAGCATTAATGATTAGAAACGATATCAGAAAAGAACGATTTGAAAGAGCCAAGGATTCATTTACACGAGGCGTTGCACATGATATGAAGACGCCGTTAGCAATAATCAATAATTTGTGCGAGTGCTATTTAGAGGGAGTTTCTACCGATAAAAACGATTATTATGTTGAAGAAATTTACAAGGAAACAGGTAAAATGAATGATGAAATAATGTCATTTCTTGAATATAATAAGTTATCACAGTCTGACAAAGTAGAAAAAGACCGGTTTTCTTTTTCAGAACTTGTAAGGGAACAGGTTGAAAGGTACAGACCACTTATGCAGTCAAGACAGATAGTTGTGGATATAAAGGATGATATTTTTATTAATGCTAACCGAGAACATATGTCACTTGCAGTTTCAAATTATATATCCAATGCAATAAAGTATTCTAAAAAAGACGGTTTTGTTGCAATCAATCTGAATGAAAATATTTTTTCTGTTGAAAATACCTGCGAGGATACTTCGTTTGTAAAAGATAAGAGCATTTGGGATATTATGACGGTACGTGATGAAGCGAGAGACAGAAGCAGAGGCTCATCAGGAATGGGACTTCCGATTACGGCTGAAATCTGCAGGGTCAATAATATAAAATACGGTGTTATGTACAGAGGGACAAGAGTATATTTTTATATGAAATTTAAGTAGTAAAGAGGAATGGCTATGAATGTGCTTGTTGCAGATGATGAGGAAAGAATAAGAGAAACTATATACGATTATTTTACCTTTAAAGGGGCTTTGGTTCACCTTGCAAAAGATGGAAAAGAAGCAGTCGATATGGCATATCTTAACGTATATGATGTTATTATACTTGATATTATGATGCCTGTTATGAATGGAATTGAAGCATGCAGGCAGATAAGGGAAAATCAGGATGTGCCGGTTTTATTTTTAACAGCACTTGGAATGGAAAAGGATTTATATAAAGGCTATGAAAGTGGAGCAGATGATTATATTGTAAAGCCTTTTCCGTTAGCCGTTCTTTATAAAAAATGCCAGATTATGTATAAGAGATATAAAGGGACAGATAATGACAATAAAATATCGGCAGCCGGAATTTTACTTGATTTTGGCAGCAGAAAAGTTTTTGTTGATGGCAAGGAAGTTAATACAACATTAAAAGATTTTTCTCTTCTGGCACTTCTTATCAAAAATAAAGGCAGGGTACTTGACAGGGATACCATACTTACCAGAATTTGGGGATTTGATTACGATGGGGATACAAGAGTTGTGGATACACATATTAAAAGAATAAGAAAAATGCTGAATGATAAAGGAAAATACATTGTAACAAAAGTAAATGTCGGATATATGTTTGAAGAAAAATGAAACCATATTCTGTTGAAATGAACTCCGAAGAATGATAATATTATATGCGAAATACAGGGAAGCAATCCCGGATAAATCGGAGATAATATGAATTTTTTAGAAGAAAGAATAGTGAAAGACGGAATAGTAAAGGAAGGAAATGTACTTAAGGTTGACAGCTTTTTGAATCATCAGATGGACATAGCATTATTTGATGAGATGGGTGCCGAATTTAAGAAGAGATTTGAAGGCAAAAATATCAATAAAATATTGACAGTAGAAGCATCAGGTATCGGAATTGCGTGTGTTGTTGCAATGCACTTTAACGTACCTGTTGTTTTTGCGAAAAAATCAAAAAGCATTAACATAGACGGTGATATGTATATTGCAGAGGTTGAGTCTTTTACCCACAAATGCAAGAATCAGGTTATTGTATCAAAGAAGTTTTTAAGTGAAGATGACCATGTGCTTATAATTGATGATTTTCTTGCAAACGGTTGTGCATTACAGGGACTTATATCAATTGTGAATCAGGCAGGAGGCACTGTTGAAGGAATCGGTATTGCAATCGAAAAAGGTTTTCAGGTCGGCGGTCAGATTATAAGAAATCTCGGATATCAGCTTGAATCCCTTGCTATTGTTGATTCAATGGATGCATCTACCGGAACAATCAATTTCAGGGAGCAGTAAGGGGAGAACATAATGGCTAAGGAAAAAAAGAATAAAGATACTGTCGAAGCGTTATATTCGCTTGACGGAAAGATTAATTTATTAAAAGCGTTTCCGTTTGGATTACAGCACATACTGGCGATGTTTGTTGCCAATATTACACCTATTATAATTGTTGCGGCTGCTTGTGGACTTGGAGCAAAAGACACGGCTATGATAATCCAGAGTGCAATGATAATAGCGGGAATAGGAACTTTTATCCAGTTGTTCCCTATATGGAGAATAGGTTCAAGACTGCCTATAGTAATGGGAATCAGCTTTACGTTTGTATCACTTGCCTGTACCATAGGAGCACAGTACGGCTACGGGACCCTGATGGGAGCAGTATTAATAGGCGGTATTGTGGAAGGACTTCTGGGACTTTTTGCAAAATACTGGATAAAAGTTATTTCACCGATTGTAGCAGCAACGGTTGTTACGGCAATCGGATTTTCACTTCTTTCTGTGGGAGCAGCTTCTTTCGGAGGAGGAACGGGAGCTGTCGATTTCGGTTCTGCCAACAACTGGATACTTGGAACCGTAACTCTTGTAAGCTGCATTTTATTTAATATATTTGCAAAAGGCTATTTAAAACAGCTTTCTGTTTTATTCGGACTTGTTGTGGGATATATTGTGGCACTTTGTATGGGAATGGTGGATTTTTCCGCACTTCACGGTGTTGATATTATTGCCCTGCCTCATTTTATGCCTTTTAAAATTGAATTTAATGCCAATGCAATATTTTCTTTTATACTTATTTTCCTTGTATCGGCAACGGAAACTATCGGTGATACCTCTGCCCTTGCATCGTCGGGACTTGGAAGGGATGTTACGGAAAAAGAAACCTCAGGTTCCATTGCCTGTGACGGTTTTGTAAGCGCACTCTCTTCAATTTTCGGATGTATGCCGATTACCTCCTTCAGCCAGAATGTAGGACTTGTTGCAATGACAAAGGTCGTAAACAGATATGCCATTTCTACGGGAGCAATAATCATGGTTGTGGCGGGATTTTTCCCGGCAGTAGGAAGCCTGCTTGCCACTTTGCCAAGTGCGGTGCTCGGCGGATGTACAATAATGATGTTTGGTACAATCGTTGTAAGCGGCGTCCAGATGATAGGAAAATGCGGATATACACAGCGTAACATTACAATAGCGGCTCTTTCCCTCAGTATAGGATTGGGCTTTACACAATGTCCTGACTTATTTAATATTTTTCCTGATATTGTAAGGTCCGTATTTGCCGAAAACTGCGTGGCACTTGTTTTTGTTACGGCAATATTGCTTAATATTATTCTTCCTAAAAATATGGGAGAAGAGAAAGCACAGAAAAATAATTGAGGATAAGCTATGGAAGTTAAAGTTTATGACTATCTGCAGGAGGATGCAATGAATATCAGACGTAATGTTTTTATGACCGAGCAGGGTTATAAAAACGAGTTTGACGAAATTGACGATAAGGCTTTACATATTGTTGTATATGACAATGGAAAGCCTGTTGCCACATGCAGGATTTATAAGGAGGATAATTCATATATTCTTGGAAGAATTGCGGTAGATAAATCATATCGTGGATTGCATCTTGGAACGGTTATTCTTGCAGAAGCGGAGAAAATCGTTTCGCAAAAGGGCGGTAAGGAGATAATTCTTCATGCCCAGTGCAGGGTCAGAGGCTTTTACGAAAATTCGGGATATGAGGGCTATGGTCCGATAGGAGAGGACGAAGGACACCCTCATATCTGGATGAGAAAGGTTATCGGATAAATGTTTAATTATATTTTTGTGTTAAAATGACATGATGTACATAATTATAAAGTAGGTGAAATTGGGGTTAAGGAGTATACATTGAAAAATAAAGTCTGGAAATCGGCTTTTACGGCAATGGCGGATATGTATTACGGAATATATTTTATAGATATCGATAGTGATACTTTATTGGAATATGTTGCGGATAATAAAAAATACAGGGATGCCGGAATAAGGGTTAAGGATATGATAAAAAATATTGTCACTGACGGATATTTGGAAAGAGGCATTGAATTTGCCGATATAACAACCCTGCAGGAACGTATGAAAGGGAAAAAAAGCATATATGCGGATTTACAGGGAAAGACCATAGGGTGGTTCAGAATGTCTTTTATTGCAGTAAGCTCTGATGAGTACGGTATTTTAAGGGAAGCAGTATGCACGATACAGATAATTGACGAGTACAAACGGCGGGAACAGTCGCTTATATATAAATCAATGACGGATGAGCTTACAGGATGTTATAACAGGAGAGCGTATGAGGAGGACCTGTTAAAGTATGATAATAAGGAGTACATCTATGTTTCAATGGATGTAAACGGGCTGAAAACTGTTAATGATACCTTCGGGCATGAAGCAGGGGACGAACTTATCAAGGGTGCTTCAAATTGTATGTGTAAAATTTTCGGAAATTACGGCAAGGTCTACAGAACCGGTGGGGATGAATTTGCGGCAGTTCTTTGTGATTGGGGAGAAAATCCTGAGAACATAAGGGAAACTTTTCAAAAAGAAATAAAAAAATGGTCGGGAAGCATTATAAAATCCCTGACAATATCCTGCGGTTATGTGTATAAAAGTGAGTTCCCCGATATGTCGGCAGCGGAGATAGCAAAAGTTGCCGACAGGCGTATGTATGAGGAAAAATCCTGCTATTATGAAAAATGCGGCGTGGACGGACATTGCAGTATGGATATCTATAAGTCCTTGGA
>JBNMKN010000083.1:0-8556 GCA_050874365.1 Butyrivibrio sp.
TCTTACGCATCTTATCTACGATTTTTTGTACTTCACGATATTTATCAAGTTCGCTGTATTTCTCCGGACGTTTCATCATGTAGTTGCATTTATTAATCTCGTATACCATAAAGAAAAACGAACGAAGTGCCATTATAATAAGTCTTAACATACTCTGATACATCCTTTCTTCTTTCCGTAAATAACCTTATAACTGGTTAATATTACAATTATATACGCAAAAACACGTTTTTTCAATAGTTCACTCATATTATCTTAGCCAAAGGCATAAAATATACCAATAAATAAGTCCGGAGTTTCAATGAAGAAATTTTTATGCTTTATAATTTCTTTTACGCTAATCCTTTCCTCTGCCCACATCAAAGTATCTGCCGATGAACTTAACTTAACCTCCAAGTCGGCAATTCTTATGGAAGCTTCAACAGGAAAAATCATTTACGAGCACAATCCAGATGAAATCCTCCGTCCTGCAAGTATTACAAAAATAATGACACTTATTCTTATTTTTGATGCCATACATGACGGTAAAATTAAAATGGATGACACAGTAACGGTATCCGAGCATGCTGCTTCGATGGGTGGCAGTCAGGTATTTCTTGAAGCCGGAGAGACACAGACTGTTGAGACACTTATTAAATGCATTGCCATTGCAAGTGCCAATGATGCCTGTGTGGCAATGGCAGAGCACATCGACTCCTCAGAGGAAAATTTTGTTGCCCACATGAATGAACGTGCCAAAGGACTTTCAATGACTAACACCAACTTTGTCAACTGCTGCGGTCTTGATGCCGATAACCACGTAACCACAGCGAGGGACGTGGCACTTATGTCAAAGGAGCTTATCAACAAATATCCTGAAATACATAATATCTCAACAATATGGATGGACACAATAACCCACGTTACAAGACGTGGCGAAAGCGATTTTACCCTTACCAATACCAATAAGCTTATCAAACAGTACGAATGGGCAACAGGACTTAAGACGGGTTCAACAAGCCTTGCAGGATTCTGCCTTTCAGCCACCGCCAAAAGAAATGACATTGAGCTTATTTCCGTTGTTATGGCATCCAAAGACGGTAAATCCCGTGTTGCCGATTCTATCAAGCTTCTTAACTACGGTTATTCACTCTGCCAGATGTATAAGGATTCCGATATGCCTGAAATTCCGTCTCCTAAAATATCGGGTGGCATGACTAAAGAGCTTGACTGCGAATATGACGGTAACTTTTCTTATCTTTTTACGGAAAAATATGACGAAACCCTTATTACAAAGGATTTTGAATTTATTGACAAACTGAAAGCCCCCATTAAAGAAGGGGATGTAGTCGGGCAGCTCTGCTACAAATACAACGGAACGCTTATGGGAACAATTGATATCAGGTCTTCCATTTCCGTTAAAAAGGCAGGTTATAAGGACTACTTCTCATTTCTGGCAAAAAAGGTGTTCTGTATATAAAAAAAGCTTCAGCCACATACTCTGTGACTGAAGCCTTTATTATTTTAGTGCATTTTTAAAATGTCTATGTAAAATTAAGCGTCCTGTCTTCTCTTCTTGAATGAAACAACAACGATTCCACAAGCTGCTACTACTGCGATTACTGCTGCAGCTACTGCCATAGAATCACCTGCATTTACATTTCCACTGTTTCCACCTGCTGGTGCATTTGTGTTGCCACCTGCTGGAGTTGTCTCGCCACCCGCTGGAGTTGTCTCGCCACCTGCTGGTGTTGTTTCTCCACCTGCTGGTGTATTAATTGAAGTAGGTGCACCTTCTGGAGCTTCTGCTGATAATGTTGCACCGTTATTAGCATCAACAACTACCCAGTATGTACCTTTAACAAGATTAGCTAATTCATTAGATTCTTTTCCGCCGGATACACCATTTGTTAATTTGATGCTTGCTGGTACTTCTGTTAAATCAAATTCAACAACATACCATCCGTTATATCCATCGACTGCTGTTGCAATCTTTCCAGGCCATGTAGAGAATGGTGTTGAACCAGACCATGCATGAACGCCTACTTTACCCCATTCAGCTTCATCTTTAACGAAGATTGTAACTTTACCCTTGCTTGCTTCCTTTAACTCAGCAAGTTTTGCTACTGCTGCTGTATATACGTCCATATTGGTGATATCAGCTGTATTTCCTGTGAATGAATCAATAGCTGTCTTAGCTTCATTGACTGCTTCAATAGATTCTGGGAACTTAACTGTTCCGATTGCATTAATTTTTTCAATTACCTCTGCTGCTGTAATTGCTAATGGGTCTGTAGATGATGGTACAACTTCAGGCCAACCATTTTTTGCTGTGTCCATTGAGAAATACATCTTACCGCCTGCATTAAACATATCTGCATTATTCTGTGGATAATATTTAAAGTTTGCTTTCATATAATTTGTTCCCTTTACGGCAAGAACCTGGAAATTACAATATTTACCTGTTATATCATCACTGCTTATCTTAATAGTCCAGACCTTTGGATTAGAGCTGCTCTTAGTAAAAGTATACATTGCTCTTCCCCATTCCATTGCTTCAGTTGTTGATGCGGAACTTGTAAAAGTGAAATCTCCTGACTTACCATCTACATCAAGATAAACATTATCAATATCTGTCGCATCTGATAAAACAACAACAAATTCTTTCTCTGTCTCTGCTGCCTTAGCAGTCTTAGGTGCTACAACGAGTCCTGCTACTGCGAATGCAAGAGCGGCTACTGTAGCTACGACCTTTTTAAAAATTTTCTTCATTTCTCGTATTCTTCCTTTCCAATACACTATTTATTTATGTCTTATGACACTACTCTTATTTTAGTACAGGTATTTTCCTTTTTCAACAGGTCATTTGTTGTTTTTTCACTATAAAAATGTTGATTTTCTTTAATTTATGTGCAAAATTACTGTTTTTCGATACATTCCTTAGAATATCTGACAGCAAAAAAGGAGCCGGTCAAAACCGACTCCTTTATGTAAGCAATATCTTAAACTAATTAAGCTTCTACGCTTCTTCTCTTAGCTACAACTGCTACAACTGCGCTTAATGCTGCAACTGCTGCTACGATGTATACCATAACTGAAGAATCACCAGCTGCTGGTGTTTCTGTTGGAGCTGGTGCTTCAGCGCCTGCTTCTTTAACTGTTACAGCTGCCTTAGTTCCATCAAATGTAACTGTTACTGTAGAACCATCTTTTGCTACTTCAACTGTTGCATTGGCTCCGCCGCTTGATGCATCTCCATCAAGGTTGTATTCGCCATTATCCCAAGCATGGTTTGTACGAATCTTGAATTCATAAGATCCAGCCTTAACATCTGTGATGTCTACTGAATATGTTCCGTCTGCCTGCTTAACTAAATCTGTATCTTTGTCCCAGTTACCGTTAAGTGTTCCGATAACACTGTATGTGTCATCTGCTGCGAAAGCTGTCATAGCCATCATTCCAATTACCATTGCCATTGCTAAAACGGCTGTAATTACTCTTTTTGCAATTTTTTTCATTTTTTTATTCCTTTCCTAAATACATTATTGTGTCTTACGACTGTACTTATTCTATTACTTTAGTTTTATTTTTTCAATAGCGTTTATGTTGGTTTTTCGTCTTAAAAATGTTGATTTTCTTCGATTATCTGTTAATGCCGGTACAAAAATCCCGGAAGCCGTAAAGCCTCCGGGACTGTAATTATGCCATATTATTTTGTTGCGCCCTTTACAAGGATTGTACATGAAATTCCGTCTACAGTAATGCTTCCGCTTGCTGTTCCGAGGGAATCTGTTCCTGCCTTGTCACCCTGTACGCAGATTGTCCAGTCACCTTCTGGAAGTGTAACCGTTGTTGCTTCGCTTAATGGATTGTATACAACAAAGATTGAATCTGATACTTCTTCCTTAACACCTGTTAATTCATAAGCAATAACACCCTTGTCTGTGCCTTCTGTAAACTTATAATAGTCAGATGCTGTATCCATTATTCTCAATGAAGCATGTGCTTTTCTGAATGCGATCATTCCCTTGTAGTAATCAAATACTTTCTGGTATGTAGCATCACTTAATGTGCTCCATTTAATGCTGTTTACTTCATCACTTGCATTATAGCTGTTGCTGTTGAATGTTCCGTCTCCGTTAGGTTTGCTTCTTAACATTTCCTCACCTGCAAGGATAAATGGTGTTCCCTGTGAGGTATATACAATAGCTGCTGAAAGGAGGTTCTGTTTAACCTTATCTTCCATGCTGTCGTCAGGGTTAGATGTATTGATTTCATCCCATAATGTCATATTATCATGGCACGAAGCGTACACAATGTTCTGCCAGCCCTTGCTTGACCAGCCTGTCTTACCCTGGATTGCTTTCTTGATTACATCTGCGTTAGTAATATTTCCGTTGACATAGCCTTTTTCCTCTGCCTTGAATACGCTTCCCTTAAGAGCATCACGGATTGTATCACTGAACATTGCAAATCCGTCTAACTTATTAACGTACATCTGTGTAGCCATTGTTACACCTGATTTAGTAATCTTTGTCGTCATGCTCCATCCTTCACCGTAAAGGATAATAGATGGATCAATCTTATCTAATTCTGTTCTGATTGCCTTGATAGTATCTAAGTCAATAAGTCCAACAAGGTCAAATCTGAAACCATCGATATGATATTCTTTAGCCCAGTATACTACGGAATCAACGATAAATTTGCTTACCATTGCTCTTTCTGAAGCTACGTCATTACCACATCCTGAGCCGTTGGAACCCGGACGATAGAAATAATCAGGTACAAGTTCATTAAAGCAGTAGCTTGTGTTATATGTATGGTTATATACAACGTCCATAACAACGCTTAATCCGTTATCATGTAATGTCTTAACCATCTGCTTAACTTCACTTACACGTGTTGCTCCGTCATATGGATCTGATGAGTATGAGCCTTCAGGAACATTGTAATTCTTAGGATCATAACCCCAGTTATACTGCTTTGTATCTAACTTAGTCTCATCAACTGTTGCGTAATCATACATTGGTCCGATCTGAACGTGTGTTACGCCAAGTTCTTTAATATGGTCAAGACCTGTTGCCTGTCCTGAACCGTTAGTTGTTCCTGTTTCTGTAAGTCCAAGGTATTTACCTACATTCTTAATGCCTGATGATGAATCAGATGAAAGATCTCTTATGTGAAGTTCATATACTGATGCATCAGTTGCATTAAGCTTCTTGTTAGGATTAGTCTCCTTATCCCATCCGTCAGGGTCAGTTGATGATAAATCAATTACCATTGCTCTGTCACCGTTTACTCCGACTGCCTTTGCATATGGGTCACAAGCTTCTGTCTTAGATGATCCGAAATCTGCTTCATACAAATAAAATACACCGTTAAGATCTCCGTCTGCCTTAACTGTCCATACACCGTTCTTATCAAGTGTCATGTCATATGACTTGATAAGGTCATCTGTTTCCTTAACACCTGACTTGTATGTATTAACCTTAACAGCCTTAGCGGTTGGTGCCCATACCTTAAATGTTGTAGAATCCTTAGACCATGCTGCTCCGAGGTCATCTCCATCATATGTATAAGCATCCTCAAATTCAGATGTAGAATAGTAATCAGGAACAGTTACATCATATTCGATTCCACCGATTACTACTTTGTACTTTCCGAGCTGATTAACTTTTTCTTTAAGTTTAATAACTATCTTCTTAGCATCACTTGAATTTGCTTCAACGCTGTCGATTGCTAATTCATTGCCATCTGCGTCAGTAACCTTAACTTCGTTATCCTTGTATTCTTCTGTTAATGTTATCTTAAGTGTCTGGAAATCGCCTTCCATGTCTGCACTTAATACGCCAAGTCCTGTCACACAATCTTCTCCTAACTCTAATTTATATCCTTCAACACCCGAAGTTATGTATACTTCAACTGTTCCGGCGATAACACCGTTCAATGTGATAAACTGGTCGGAATCGATATCCTTTGATTCCCATTCGTTAAGTCTGACAATAAATCCTATAGAAGTTGTTCCGGCAGGATATACTGCTGTTGTCATAACACCATGTTCGTCCTTGTCTTTTCCGAATGTGTATGCCTTACCGTCACCTCCGTCCGGCCAAAGCCATACATTCCAGCCGTCATACACGCCGTCTTCTCTTAAATAATGAACATTAAGAGTAAGTTCTGTTGCGGCGCTGGAATTATCAGTTGTAGACTCTGTCTCTACAGGAGTTGTTGTCTCAACTGATCCCTGGTCCTTCTTCTTGCCACAGGCTGCCATGGAAAATACCATGAGGCCCACAAGAAGAAGAGCACATAATTTACGCAATTTTTTCATTGGGTAATACCTCCTTCTTTGTATCATTTTAATTCTACCAAAAAAGGCATACCAATAAAATATCATTTTTCTATAATATATATCACTTTTCTTAATCGGGATTATTCGCCGATATTGTTGCCTGTATATAACTGGTAGTATCTTCCTTTTTTGGCAATAAGCTCATCATGTGAGCCTCTTTCGATGATACGTCCCTGCTCAAGAACCATTATACAGTCTGCATTTTTTACTGTAGAAAGTCTGTGGGCAATAACAAAAGTTGTTCTGCCTTTCATCAGTCTGTCCATACCATCCTGGACTATTTTTTCCGTTCTGGTATCAATGGAAGAAGTTGCCTCATCAAGAATAAGAACAGGAGGGTCCGCTATTGCGGCTCTCGCAATGGCAAGTAACTGTCTCTGTCCTTGGCTTAAGTTGGCACCGTCACCTGTAAGCATTGTATTATAGCCCTGTGGAAGATGTTTTATGAAGCTGTGTGCATTGGCAAGTTTCGCTGCCGCATATACATCCTCGTCACTTGCATCAAGCCTGCCGTATCTTATGTTATCCATAACGGTACCCGTAAAAAGATGTGTATCCTGTAATACGATACCCAGTGATTTTCTTAAATCGGCTTTTTTAATCTTATTGATGTTAATACCATCATAGCGGATTTTTCCGTCCTGTATATCATAGAAACGGTTAATAAGGTTGGTTATTGTAGTTTTACCTGCTCCCGTAGAACCTACAAAAGCAATCTTCTGTCCCGGTGTAGCGTACAAATCAACATTGTGAAGTACGATTTTTTCATCATTATATCCGAAATCCACATCGAAAAATTCCACATCACCTTTAAGTTCTATATAATCGGTTGTATCATTTTCCTTATGATAATGCTTCCATGCCCAAATACCTGTACGTTCTTCTGTCTCGCTTATTACACCATCTTTTTTTACAGCATTGACAAGTGTTACATAGCCCTCGTCAACTTCAGGTTTTTCATCAAGCAATGAGAAAATTCTTTCTCCTCCCGCAAGTGCCATGATGATACTGTTAAACTGCATGCTGATTTGGTTGATAGGCATATTAAGGCTCTTACTCAAGGTAAGGAAACTTACAAGACCGCCTATTGTTACCCCGGCTATTCCGTATATTGCGAAAAGTCCGCCTGCAATAGCTATTACAACGTAACTTAAATTACCGAGCTGTGCATTAATAGGTCCTATTATATTGGCGTATTTATTGGCGTTGTATGCGCTGTCAAAAAGTTTATCATTGAGTTCTTTGAATTTCTCTTTTCCTTCTTCTTCATGACAGAATACTTTTACAACTTTCTGTCCCGCCATCATTTCCTCGATATATCCATTTACGGTACCCAGGTCTTTCTGCTGTGCAACGAAATATTTTCCGCTGAGTCCCGATACTTTTTTCGTAAGGATAACCATTACCGCCACCATTATAAAAGCCACACCTGTAAGCGGAAGGCTTATGGAAATCATGCTTATCACAATTCCCACAATCATAATTATACTGTTAAGAAACTGTGGTATACTCTGGCTTATCATCTGTCTTAAGGTATCTACGTCGTTGGTGTATACGGACATGATGTCTCCGTGTGAATGTGTGTCAAAGTATTTAATAGGAAGAGACTCCATATGATGGAAAAGCTCATCCCTTGTATATTTTAGGGTTCCCTGTGTCACATACACCATTGTTTTGGCGTTACCGAAGGCAGCAAGAACACCTGCAAGATATATGCAGCCGACTCTTAATATTTCTTTTGACAATGCCGTATAATCAGGTACATCCTGTTTTAAAAGCGGTGTGATAAAGTCATCGATAAGCGTTCTTATGAACATCGTGCCCTGCAATGTTGAAAAAACGTTTACCACTATACATAACGCAACAAATATGCAGGCAAATTTATATCTTTTGAACACAAGTTTTAAAATTCTTTTTAAAACCTGTGAAGGATTGTTTACTGTTGGTTTCATTCCTCTTGGTGCAGGCATTATTTATCGCCTCCTTTTGAATTTTCATCAAAGTCTCCGCCTGTTCCTGTCTGTGACTCATACACTTCCTTGTATATCTCATTGCCGGCAAGTAGTTCTTCGTGGGTTCCCACTCCGTCAATCTTACCGTCCTCCATTACGATTATCCTGTCTGCATCCTGAACACTTGATATTCTTTGTGCAATGATAATCTTTGTAATGTCAGGTATCTCTGTCCTAAAGGCTGTTCTGATTTTTTTATCCGTTGTTGTATCA
>JBNMKN010000084.1:0-8455 GCA_050874365.1 Butyrivibrio sp.
CCCAGTCCTCGATTAATTTATCGGCACGGAATCTCTCTTTACATGCTTTACAGTCCATAAGAGGGTCGGCAAAGCCGCCAAGATGTCCTGAAGCCACCCATGTCTGTGGGTTCATAAGGATTGCACAGTCAACGCCTACGTTATATGGGCTTTCCTGTACGAATTTCTGCCACCATGCCTTCTTGACATTGTTCTTAAGCTCTACGCCGAGGTTACCGTAATCCCAAGTGTTGGCAAGACCTCCGTAAATCTCTGAGCCGGGATATACAAATCCTCTGGACTTAGCTAATGCAACGATTTTTTCCATTGTTTTTTCCATTAAAATTACCTCTCTCGCTTTCCCTGCCGGATGCAGGAGCCTTTCTAATTTTATAATTAAGTATTCTATATGTTTTAATCCAATACGTCAAGAATCTCTAACGAATTCATTTTTTTATCCACGTATGCGTGCATGCACCTTGCCATTACCATTTTCATTTCCGTAAGCACCTCGTCGGACACCACAAAGGTAAAAAGATTTTTGATGTCGGAATACACTATATACTGCAGGGCATAAAGTGTTGAACCGTTAATCTCCATAACATCTTTTGACACCTTTGCACAGTCCCTGCATAAAATTCCGTCATGAAATATGGAAAAGCCTGTAAGATGTTCTTTGGTTCCGCAGCTTCTGCACACAAAAAATTCGGGATATTCGCCGTTAATCACCAAAGTTTTGAGTTCAAATATGTATCTTATGAGTTTTGAATTGATTTTACCTTTTACAAGGGAGGAAAATGACGCATATATAAGGTTAAGCATCATGGACTCATCCTCATTTTCCACGGTAAAATATTCTGCCAGTTCAAGAAAATAATATGCGGTGTAGGTTTTCTGCAGGTCACTTGTCAGCTCCCTGAAAAAATTGCTTATCTCGGCGTTGACAACCGTATACGCATCCCTGCCGTACATCAGATAAAATACGCCGAAGGAAAAGCTGTCACTTGCAGCCATCAGATGATTGCCGGGTCTTCTTGCCCCTCTTACAAACGCACTTATTTTGCCTTTTTCTTTTGTAAGCAGCACAACTCTTTTATCATTTTCACCTATTGGCGACGACGAAATAACCATACCGCGTACTTTTATCTGGTCTGCCATTTAATCCTCTTTTCTGTAGCCGAAATTCTTCATAAGAAGCTCGGAATCTCTCCACTCTTTGCGGACCTTGACCCACAATTTCAGATTAACCTGCTGTTCCATCATTCTCTCAATTTCAAATCTTGCGGCAGAGCCGATTTTTTTAAGCATTGCCCCGGATTTACCGATAATAATGCCTTTATGGCTGTCTCTTTCGCACACGATTGTGGCGTCGATATCCCACATGCTGCCGTCCGGGCGTTCCTTCATGTTCTCTATGGTTACCGCAATTCCGTGAGGTATCTCATCTGAAAGACATCTTAATGCCTTTTCCCTGATAATCTCCGCTACAATCTGTCTCATAGGCTGGTCAGTTACCGTGTCTTCATCATAAAACATAGGTCCGTACGGAAGATATTTAAAAATAGTTTCTTTTAAATCTTCCGTATTAACGCCTTTCAATGCAGATACAGGAATTATCTCACTGAACTCCATTTCTTTACGGTATCGGTCTATAAATTTAAGGATTTCTGTTTTGTCAACGGTATCAACCTTATTGATGACAAGAATTACCGGCTTTTTGCAGTTCTTAAGCGTAGTAATGATGTGCTGCTCCCCCGCCCCGATATAGGTTGTAGGCTCTACAAGCCACAGAATAACATCCACATCTTCAAGGGTTTTCTCGGCTACATTTACCATGTATTCACCGAGTTTATTTTTTGCCTTATGGATTCCCGGAGTATCAAGGAAAATAATCTGTCCTCTTTCATCGGTATATACCGTCTGGATTCTGTTTCTTGTGGTCTGTGGTTTGTTAGAGGTTATTGCTATCTTCTGACCTATAAGGCGGTTCATCAATGTGGATTTACCCACATTGGGTCTTCCTATAAGTGCTACAAATCCTGTTTTTTTCTCCATCTTTTTCTCCTTATGACAAGTTTAATATCTCATCAAACATATCTGCATCTTTTGATATTGTTTCGCTGTTACCTATTACACAAAGGTAATCGTCTTTAAGCACCGCTTCCACTATGCCTGCAAGATTTCTTATGTCCTCTGCTTTGGTTTCAAGTGCTTTAAGCCTGTTTTTCTTTAACACATCCTCCGTTATTCCGCACATATATGATGTAAAGGAGCGGATACCCTTTGTAGAGCAGGACATTGGAATATCAAGCTCGCTGAACGTACCTATAACGTATTTGGTCATTTCTCTCTCGCTTGCATCAAAGTTTCTCACATAATCCGCAACTTTTTCATAGGTTTCATTTGTCTTACCGCAGTTAGGGTCCCTGTAAGATACGAAATAGCCTCTGCCGTTAACGGAAAAATCGTTCATACAACCATACGCACCACCCATAACCCTTACGTTGTTCCATAAAAAGTCATAGGAAAGAATTGTTTTCAGTACCTTTAACGAAGCATCATAGGCAAAGCCTTTTTTGAGGAAATTGCCGGTTCTTGCCACATAATTAACCTGTGCCGCCGTCTTGTATGCTTTTTTTACTTTGGAAAGCTTAATGTCTCTTGTTACAGCAGGATATTTTTTATCAGGAACAATGTCAATAAAGTCTGAAAGATATTTTTCATTCTGAACATATTCATCCTCGTCCCCGATAACGGAAACTATGAGTTTGTCCCTGTTAAAAATAACCTCTGTCAGTTCATAAAGCTTCTTTGCTATCATTTCTTTTCTGCTGTCGAAATTGTCATACAAATCAGATATAAAATTATAAAAACTTATGCCCGATGTCATCTCGGATATACAGCCTGTCTCAGACATCTGTGAAAGACATACATTAAGTGCCGCAGAATGTCCCGACTGGATGATTTTGGTAATAAGCCTTGCCTTGGTCTCAGCAAGAATCTCCTTCATACGCTTATAATCATCGTATTTTGCATGGAAAACCATCTGCGAAATCAAATCATAAGCTACACTGAGTTCAGGTATCAGTGTCTTAAATTTAACGCCGAATACCGCAGTATACACATCCGGATTATTGATATTATTGTAAAATGTAAAGGACGGAATAATTCCTCCTGTATGGATATCTGTCTCGTTAGACAACTCATCGTATGAATATTTATCGGTGCTTACATATCCAAGCACGGCTTCAAGGAGTCCAAGATATGGGATATCCTCATCTTTTACGCTGTTGACGTTAAAAGCAAGTGTGCTGTATAAAATACCGTTTGTATATATATTGTGGTGTAATACTTTAACACCGTTTATTTCTTTTTCGTCATTGTAAATAGGAACAATGTCTTTTGAAATATCTTCTCTTGATAAAAGAGGTATCTTTGCCAGTTCTTCCTCTGTGGATGGCTCCGACTGATATTGCTTAAGCTCTTTGGTCTCCTTTACAATTCTGTCAATTTCTTCTTTTGATAAGCTCTTTTTATATTCTTCAAGCTTTAAGGCTGTCTTTTTGTCCCTGGCTTCCGTAAGTCCCGTTACAGGCTTCATCACAACAAATGAGGCATGTGTATTGTCAAGAAAATATTTCTGTATCAGTTCTTCAAAATAGCCTGTGGTTATTTTGTCCCTGAGTGACTTATAGGTGTCATTTAACGCCAATGTGTCAAACACCTTGTCATCATCGTAAAGCCACGTATCAAGCATATCCAGTCCGTACATAAGTCCCTTAGGAAAACGTCCGAAATCCGCTTCCCTGTACTTAAATTCATCGGAATTGATTGCGGCAAAAAGAGTCTGTCTGTTAAGCCCATTTTTCACAAGGTCTTTAAGAGTATCTTTTATTACCTTTAAAAATTCTTCTTCTCTGTCGCCGTCAACATTTTTGGCAACAATGGAATAAAAAGGCTGTTTTATTCCGTCCTCAAAATTGCCGTACACATCTTCTCCAAGTCCCGCATCGATAAGTGCCTGTCTTACAGGTGCTCCCGGTGCCCCGAGAAGCGCATAGTCAAGGACATCTATTGCCATGCAGAGCTCTTTATCCGTAGAAGATTCAAGTGCCAGATTATAAGAAAAATATGATTTGTTGTTGTCATCTTCTTCATTAACCGGGTACTCTGTCTCGATTTTTACCATTTTATCAAAAGGCTTCTGCTCTTTTATCTCCGAATCAACTTCCATATATTCATAATTTGAAAGATATTCACGGTCAAGATATTCAAGCCTTTCCGTCATATCGCAGTTACCGTAAAGGTATATATAACTGTTGGCAGGATGATACAGTTTTTTGTGGAAATCCACGAACTGCTCATAAGTCAGATCAGGTATGTTTTCAGGGTCTCCGCCTGATTCGGTGCTGTAAGAGGTGTCAGGGAAAAGTGAGTTCATGCACACTCTTGAAAGCACATCATCAGGTGATGAATATGCGCCCTTCATCTCGTTATACACTACTCCGTTATATTTTAAAGGAGAATCCGGCGTATCCATCTCATAATGCCAGCCCTCCTGTAAAAAAACTTCTTTTCTCGAATCAATAAGGGGATGGAATACCGCATCAAGATACACATCCATGAGATTTTTAAAATCCGTATCGTTACAGCTTGCCACAGGATATACCGTTTTATCGGGATATGTCATGGCATTTAAAAACGTATTAAGCGAGCCCTTCGCAAGTTCAATAAACGGGTCCTTTACAGGATATTTTAAAGAGCCGCAAAGTACCGAATGTTCAAGAATATGCGCAACTCCCGTACTGTCCTCAGGAGGTGTACGAAAGCCTATCGAGAAAACCTTATTTTCATCATCGTTCTGCAGAACCGCTACTCTTGCTCCCGATAATTTATGTCTGAAAAGATAGCCTTCCGATTTAAGTTCTTCTATTCTTTCATGTTTTACTAACTCATATCTGTCTGAATCAAACTGCATTTTATTCTGCCTTTCCTACTATATTGTCATTCCGCCGTCTACGGCAAATACCTGTCCTGTAATGTAATCAGCTTTTTCGGAAGCAAGGAATGCTGCCATGTATGCAATTTCTTCGGCTTTGCCAATTCTCTTTAACGGAATCATTTCGATTGATTTTTCAATAACCTGTTCGTTCATTGCAGAGGTCATATCCGTCTCAACAAATCCCGGTGCAATGGCATTGCAGGTTATTCCTCTTGAAGCAAGCTCCCTTGCGGTACTCTTTGTAAGTCCTATAATTCCTGCCTTTGACGCACTGTAATTAGCCTGTCCCGCATTACCGAGAATACCTGAAACAGATGAAATATTAATGATTTTGCCTGATTTCTGCTTAAGAAGATATTTGGAAATATGTTTTGTGGTATTAAACGCGCCTTTAAGATTAATATTGATTACCGAATCAAAATCCTCTTCCGACATCTTCATTAAAAGACCGTCCCTTGTAATTCCCGCATTATTTACAAGTACGTCAATTCTTCCGAATTCCGCAATAACTTCATCAATCATTTTCTTACATTCGTCAAAATCAGCAACATTGCATTTTACGGTCTTTGCCTTAACGCCAAGTTCTCTTATGGCTGCTGCCGTTTCCTCTGCTTTATCTGCGGAACCGTTGTAATTTACCACAACGTTCATGCCTTCCTTTGCAAGAGCTATTGCTATTGCCTTTCCTATTCCTCTGCCTGCTCCTGTTACTAATGCTGTTTTTTCCATTTTATTATCCTCGCTTTAATTTATTTTAACCATTTTGCTTCAAATTTATCTTCCGGAAGTGCCTCTCCGTAATAAAAGCCCTCCAGATAATCTGCGCCGTTTTCTAACGCCACATTATTTTTATTCTCATCCTCTATTCCTACAAAAGCTATGTCGATATCAAGGATATCCGCTATTTCCGTTATGGAGTGGAGTATGGTCATTCCGACACCGTCGTTTCCGCCTTTTCTTATAAGGGAATTATCGAATTTAATCATTGAGGCGTGGCTGTCTTTTAAAAATTCAAGGGACATTTTACCCGACCCGAAATCATCCAGTGATATATTAATGCCATAGGCATTCAATATTTCAAGGGTGGCAAGCGCCATTTTTTCATCACTGAATTCTGTCTTTTCGGATATCTCGCAATATATGTTCTCCGGATTTACTTCCGACTGATTCACAACGGTCATGATATTTTCCGCCGCCTTAGGCATCATAAGCTGTGTTGGTGCCATATTTATAAACATCTTCAAATCAGGATGTGTCTCATTCCATTTTCTTAAGGTCTTTACCGCTTTTGCAAACACATAATGCCCTATGTGATTCATTATGCCGAGATATTCTGCTGTAGGCAGAAACTCTGCGGGAAGAAGCTTGCCGAGATTGCCGTTATTAATCCTTACAAGTGCTTCTGCACCGTACAAGCTGCCGTTTTTATCAACCACAGGCTGGTAATTTATATCAAAATCCCTGCAATCGTCACCTACAAGCTCTTTTATGGAATCCCTGAACTCGTTATTCACGCATTTGCGTTCTTCATCCTCCTTGGTATACCACAAAAAGCGGTTTTTGCCGCCTTTCTTCGCTTCATACATTGCAAAGTCAGCTTTTTTAATCAGTTCTTCAACCGTCTGTCCCTGATCAGGAAACATGGCTATTCCCATACTCATTGTGCAGTAATAATCAACATCCATTATATGCCAGATGTCATTGAACCTTTTACTGATTTTATCCACTATCTCAGTAATTATGCTAAAATACCAAGGCTTCACTATAATTACAAATTCGTCCCCGCCCATTCTGTAGCAGGAGTTTTTAATGCCATCGGTCTCCTGTAATGACAATGCTATTTCCTGTAAAAGAACATCTCCGTACTGGTGTCCCAGTCCATCATTTACCTGTTTGAAATTATCAAGGTCCAAAAATACAACGCAGCCTTTTTCTCCCGGTTTCATATTCTTAAGAAGCTCGTCAAGGTCCCTTTCACATTTCATTCTGTTAAAAAGACCTGTAAGATAGTCGTTATTTGCCTGATATTCTATTTTCTGCTGGTTCCTAATCTTCTGGGTTACGTCAATGGTGGTGCAGACAAGGACATTTTCGCCGTTAATCCATCTTAAATTTGAAAAATTAACGTCATACCATAATCCTGAGAAATTATCGTAGATATCTTCAAGTGTCTGTTTTCCTGTGTCCGTATATAATTTAAGAGCTTCTCCCATAACATTCTGGACGGATTCCGATTGTGCCGCCACACTGTTAAGAAAAAGTACCTTCCTGCTATCTTTGTCAAGGACTGCCACTCCAACAGGGACTCTGTCAAGAGCATCCTCCATTACCTTATATGACGCCGCTAATGAATCACTGAAATTGCCTATTGTAACTACATTCTGCAGTAAAAGCAGTTTTTTTGCAAATTCCGTTTTATCCTCGTCTGTCATATTCTCTTTAACCGCTGCAACATACATTACGGCTTTATCCCTTATGTATACCGGAAGCTTAACGGTCTTTTCTTTCATGAATTCGTCAAGGGACACCAGAGTCTCTCCCTGTATTCCCTTGTCAGGCAATGCACATACAACATGTCCGTATTGTTCACCGTTCATCTGAAAAAGTTCTATGCTGTCAAGATTAAGTCCCATATAAAGTTCCGAAAAAATATTATGTACAACACTTGTAAAATCGTCCATACTATTCACTCCGTTTTTTCATTATGATATAAATGTTAATATTCTCTTTGGAATTAAACGGAAGTTCGTTTATCAGCCTGAAATTCTTATTGAGTCTTAAATACTTCTTAATAATTCCCATTTCTTCAGAAGCCACTATAATAATGCCCTCTTCCCTGAGCACTTCCCCTGCTTTTTCAAAGAAACGTCTGTAAAAATCATCCGCCTGTCCTTTTTCAAATCTCGGCATTTCGGTGATAATTTCATCAAACAGATATTCATGACGGAAATCAAAAAAGTTCCTGCATATATAATTAATCTCAACGCCTGCAAGGACAGCATTTTGTCTTCCGCCCTCAATGGCTTCACCGAAAATATCAGTTCCGTACATATTTCTTGCTCTTACAAGCTTGTTTCTTTCTATGAGAAGAGTTCCCACTCCGCAGAACGGATCAAGCACCTGTGCATATTTTTCAAGATATTTTTCTGCCATTTTAACAATTCCCGCTGCATTGACAGGATGAAGTGATGTTGCAACATAATTTTTCCTGTATGCAAAACGGTTATCTTTCTTGGTAAAAAGTTTTAGAAGACATGCAAGCTTTGATTCTTTATTCTGTATAAACCTTAATTCTATATCATAATTTGACACCGAATTAACAAGTCTTCCGTAAGATGCCGTCTCTATTTCCCTGCCGAATTTCATTGCATCAATGTTACCCGATACCCTGAAATTATATACGGCTTCCTTTTTATCATGCATGGCATCAAGAAGTTTAAAAATATCTCCTTTGATAATCTCTCTTATCACATC
>JBNMKN010000085.1:0-8168 GCA_050874365.1 Butyrivibrio sp.
AGAATGACAAAGGAGATAAAAAAATGGCAAAGATAACATTTGATTATTCAAAGGCATCAGGATTTGTTGCAGACCATGAGATGGAATACATGAAGAAAATCGCAAATGATGCAAAAGATGTACTTGTATCAAAAACAGGTGCCGGAAATGACTTTTTAGGCTGGATTGATCTTCCTGTAAATTATGATAAAGATGAATTTGCACGTATTAAGAGTGCAGCTAAGAAAATACAGGCAGATTCAGAGGTGCTCGTAGTAATCGGTATCGGAGGTTCTTACCTTGGAGCGAGAGCTGCGATTGAGTTTTTAAGACACGGTTTTTACAATAACATAGATAAGAGCCTTCGTAAGACTCCTGAAATTTACTATGTAGGAAATAACATCAGCAGCACATATATTTCCGGATTAATTGATGTTATCGGAAACAGGGATTTCTCAGTTAATATTATTTCTAAGTCAGGAACAACTACAGAACCTGCAATCGCATTCAGAATTTTCAAGGAAATGCTTGAGAAGAAATACGGACATGACGAAGCTGTTAAGAGAATATATGCTACAACAGATAAGGCTAAGGGAGCATTAAAGAACCTTGCAACAGAAGAAGGTTATGAGACATTTGTTGTACCTGATGATGTCGGCGGAAGATTCTCCGTATTAACAGCAGTAGGACTTCTTCCAATCGCAGTAAGCGGAGCTGATCTTGATAAGCTTATGGAAGGTGCGGCAGAGGGAAGAAAGCTTGCTCTTGAAACACCTTTTGAAGATAATGATGCAATGAAATACGCAGCAGTAAGAAATTGTCTTTTAAGAAAAGGCAGAAATGTTGAAATTGTTGCTAATTATGAACCTGCACTTCACTATGTAGGTGAATGGTGGAAACAGCTTTTCGGCGAAAGCGAAGGCAAGGACAACAAGGGTATTTTCCCGGCAGCATGTGATTTCACTACAGATTTACATTCACTTGGACAGTTCATTCAGGACGGAACAAGAATGATGTTTGAGACAGTAATGAATGTTGAGACTCCTAGAACTGAACTTGTAATCGGACAGGAATCAACAGACCTTGACGGATTAAACTACCTTGCAGGAAGAACAGTTGATTTTGTTAATAAGAGTGCTATGAAGGGTGTTATAGTTGCCCATACAGACGGTAATGTTCCTAACCTTATGGTCAACATACCTGAACAGAATGAATTCTACCTTGGCGAACTTTTCTACTTCTATGAGTTTGCATGCGGTATAAGCGGATACATCCTTGGAGTTAATCCATTTAACCAGCCTGGTGTTGAAAGCTATAAGAAGAACATGTTTGCACTTCTTGGTAAGCCTGGATATGAAAAAGAAAGAGAAGAAATTCTTGCCAGATTAGAGAAATAATAATCAGCAGATATAATAAAGAACTGTCACTATGATACAATCAAGGTCAGAGTGACAGTTTTTTGCGTTATAGCATTGGAGGAAACTATATGAAAATTGTTATGTTAGACAAGAAAACATTGGGGGATGACTGTGATTTATCAAAACTTCAGGAAATGGGGGATTTTATTGCCTATGATGAAACCGATAGAAGTCATACCATTGAAAGAATAAAAGATGCGGATGCGGTATTTACCAACAAAGTAGTAATCGGAAAAGAAGAAATGGACAGTGCCACGAATCTTAAATATATAGGAATTATGGCAACAGGGACTAATAATATTGATTTGGAATATGCTAAAAAACTTGGAATCACAGTTACAAATGTTAAAGGGTATTCAACTAAAATTGTGGCACAGCATACCTTTGCTCTGCTTTTTTCTGTAATGGAGCAGATTGCACATTATGATAACTTCATTAAATCGGGTGAATATTCAAGGCAAAGTCTTTTTACCAATATTGACAGACCGTTTATGGAAATAAGTGGAAAAACATGGGGAATTATCGGTCTGGGTGCTATTGGAAAAGAAGTTGCGGGAATTGCAAAAGCATTTGGATGTAATGTAATCTACTATTCCACAAGTGGAAAAAATAATTGCAATGATTACCGTCAGGTGGATTTTGAAACAATTCTTAAGGAATCGGACATTATATCGGTTCATGCACCGCTTACTGATGCAACAAGAGGATTAATGGATGAGAAGGCTTTTGATAAGATGAAACCAACGGCTTATTTTATAAATGTGGGGAGAGGTCCGATAGTAGATGAAGAGGCTCTTAAAAATGCTCTTGACGAGGGTAAAATCGCAGGTGCGGGAATAGATGTGTTTGATATGGAACCGTTGCCAGCAGCAAGTCCTCTTATGAACATTAAAAATAAGGATAAAATAGTTATGACGCCGCATATCGCATGGGCAAGTATTGAAGCAAGAAAAAGGCTTATAGATATGATGATTGATAATTTTAGAAAGTTCAGAGGATTGTAATATTTTTCAATCCTCCTCAATAACCTGAATTTCCATAAAATCAAAATCAATGTGTTCGATAAAATTGTCCTGATTAAATTTTGCCTTATCGTGCCGTTTGAATTCTTCGATAGTTTTATCAAGCCAGATAGGAACTGACAGGTCAAAAGAGTGACACGCAGTTTCAAGGGCATGAAAAACCTTGGCTGTACGGTTCACATCTGAGGAATCTTCTATTGTTATATCTTTGACAAGATGGTTGTCGGTAAATAATTTACACCACATTCTGAACATGATTTTCGTCCTTTATTTTTTGATGATTATAGTCTATACTATATCAAAAATAAAAGTCAAGACAAAGGATAGGAAATGATGAAAGAGAAAAAAGAAACTAAAGGGGTTAAAGGCTACCTCAATAAAGTATTTATCGACGGTCTCAGCGGAATGGCGCTTGGTCTTTTTGCCACACTCATTATCGGTACAATAGTGGGACAGATTGCAGGTTTTATAGGCGGAACTGTGGGACTTTATATGAAGTATACAGCCAATATAGCCAAAT
Organism: Butyrivibrio sp.; assembly: GCA_050874365.1. Lineage (GTDB taxonomy): Bacteria > Bacillota > Clostridia > Lachnospirales > Lachnospiraceae > Eshraghiella. Next base: position 2,940 of record JBNMKN010000085.1, read on the forward strand.
CCCTTATGGGAGCGGGAATCGGTGTCGGAGTAGCAAGCAAGTTCAAAGAGGGTCCGCTTGTGACCGTATCAGCAGCAGTTGCCGGTATGATAGGGGCATTCCCTACAGCATTTGCTGACGGAGTGCTTACATCAGGAATTGTATGGGGAGCACCGGGAAATCCCCTTAGTGCGTTTATTGCGGCTTATGTGGCAATAGAAGCGGGACATCTTGTATCAGGAAAAACACCGGTTGATATTATTGTAACACCGATTGTCTCAATTGCGGCAGGAGCCGTTGTTGCATACATTGTGGGACCTTATATTGCAATATTTACCAACTGGCTCGGCAATCTTATTAATATTAATGTTGACAAACATCCTTTTGTCGGAGGAATTGTAATATCGGTATCAATGGGTATGTTTCTTACATTGCCAATCAGTTCTGCGGCAATCGGAATTATGTTAGGATTAAGCGGGCTTGCATCCGGAGCTGCGACAATAGGATGCTGTTGTCAGATGATAGGATTTGCGGTAATGAGTTTTAAAGAAAATAAAGTGGGAGGACTTATTTCACAGGGTGTCGGCACATCCATGCTTCAGATGCCTAACATAATAAGGCATCCGCAGATATGGATACCGCCTATTCTTTCCAGTGCAATACTTGCACCTGTGTCTACCATGGTATTTAAAATGGTAAGTAATCCTGTTGGCTCAGGTATGGGAACATCGGGACTTGTAGGACAGTTTTCAGCTTATGCGGTAATGGTTGAGGCGGGAACCCACCCTGCAACGGCAGTAATTGAAATAATGGTAATGCACTTTATTTTACCGGCACTTGTGACTTATGTAATTGCTTACGGAATGAAGAAAGCAGGTTGGATAAAAGACGGATATATGAAGCTTGATGTCCAATAAAATACTTGTTTGACGTGCATTAATGTTTTATAATGGAAATAGGTATAACTCGATTGATTAATATAATTGGGAGGAACTAAAGTGGACGAGAACAATAATGTATTAACAGGAGATATTGCGGCTCTCAGACAGTTCAGGGATATTGTTGACCGTAACGTTAATTCGACCAATCAGGTTGAGAATCTTAAAAATGAAGAAAAGCGTCTTGATAAAGAAATTAATATTAATAAAAAGACTCTTAAGGATAATATAGACAGCACTGTCAAGAGCAGAAGGAATGATATAACTTCCAAGTACGATTCGGAAATCGGAAAAGAAGAGGACCGTCTTAAGAAAATTAAAGATAAGAGGTCAAAAGCCAAAGAAAAAGGTATTAAGGAACGAATAACCGAAGAAACAGCAGAGCTTACGGCACAGAATAAAGAACTTAAGGGCAATATAAGAACGGCTCTTAAGGGAGAGAGACTGCCAAGATTCTGTGGTTCCTCATTTTATTTTGCTTTATTTTTTACAAAAGGCGCATCGGAAGTATTTTTATGTGGACTGATGATGATTCTTATGTGTTTTGTATTGCCGGGAGCTGTGTATTATCTGCTTCCTGTGAATAAGGATAACGGATTTACCTCTAAGATAATTCTTGCGGCAACATATTTTGTTGTGATTATACTGGTGGTATTTATATATCTTCTCATTGCAGGCAAGACAAAGAAGAAGCACGAAGAAGGTCTTAAAAATATCAGGCAGTTAAGGGAAAGAATTCAGGGCAATAACAGACAGGTCAGAAAGATTACAAGAGCAATCCGTAAAGATAATAATGAAGAACTCTATGAACTCGGTGATTTTGATGCCAGAATTAAAGAAGCTGAAGACGAAATCAAGCGTATAAGCGATGAAAAAGAAAAGGCTCTTTTAAATTTTGACGAGAATATCAGCAATGATATTGTTAAAGAAATTGAATCTAAGGAAATGCCTAGAATAAATGACCTTCAGAAGGAATATGATGAGGTTGTGTCACAGAAGGAAGCCTTGGAAGAAATTGTTAAGGAAACTTCTCTTAAGATATCTTCGGAATATGAAGCGTATATCGGCAAGGAATATACAAGCCTTGAAAGGATAGATGCACTTATTAAGATAATGGAAAACGGACAGGCACAGACTGTATCACAGGCAATAGATTTATATAAAAGACAACCATAGGTATGTAAAAGACTTCTTTTACCGTCACGGCAGGAGAAGTCTTTTTTTATTACAAAGTAAAATAGTCTGCTAAATAATCCCTGTTATATTCGGCAAGACTGAATATGATTCCACGGGATATTATTTCTGCTAAAGTCATCACTTTCGATAGTCTTGTGGTCTGCAAAAGGAGAGATTCCATCATTCCCGAAAAATTAACAATACCGGTGATGTGGATATCGCCTACGCTCGGAAGTTTTTTGCTGACACCGAGACCGGGACGGAGAGGCCCTCTGCCGATTGTTACAAATCCGATGTGCTCCATGGTTCCGAGGGAAGCGTCTATTGCAATGATAAACGGATATACATGCTTGTCATTGATAAGCTTAAGTTTATCGGAAAGATTGGCGGCATGGACAGGGTCCTCAAGAGTACCGTAAATTGTAATATTATTAAAGTGGTATTTGCTCAGTTCATGTCCGACAAGGGGACCGAGGCTGTCACCGGTTGAACGGTCGCTGCCTATGCAGAGAATAATAACCTCCCTGTTGTAGAGATTATATTCTTCAAAAAGTGAAACAAGCTGTTTTTTGAACAAGGATGTAATATGCTTTTTTTCGGAATTAAAATAGTATACCTGGGATAGCGTTTTTGACATAACATCTCCTTTAATAATTATTAGTATAGATTTTATTAGTAAGTTTACGGACAAATACAAAAAAATATGTATTTTTTTTATGACCTAAAATGACATTTATTTTTAAAATGTCAAAAAAGGGATGATTTTATTGACAGGAAATGATAATATTATTGTGTATTTTGTAATATACTGAAATGACAGTAAGGAGGTTTCTTAAAATGGAAGTCATTTACGGGAATAAAAAGAATAATCAGGAAGTCAGGCTTCCTCTTAATATAAAGAAATATGGAAAAACAGATGGCAGATGTAAAGTATACATAGAAGATTACGCATATACTTTTATTAATGGATTGAAGCAGGATGAATACGAAGACGGTATAGTGGGACTTCTTCTCGGAGAAGTGAAAAAGAATAACGATGGTACGTTCATATTTGTAAAAGGTGCGGTTGAAGTTACCAATGCGGCAGTATTCACAGACAGAATTGCTTTTACGGAAGAGACATGGCCTATTGCAAACAGCAGGGTGCGTGAGTTTTTCCCTGATATGAAGATAGTAGGATGGTATCTTAATTCGACAACCATAAGTGATATGGAGATAATTAAGAAAGCACATAAGGAAAGCTTCAACGAAGAAGATAATATTTTTTTCATGATTAATCCTAAGGATAACAGTCCGAGATTATTTATGGGCAGCGACGGTAATCTGAAAGCTCTTGAGGGATATACCGTATATTATGAAAAAAATGAGGAAATGCAGAATTATATGACGGATGTCAGAAAAGAACATGCGGAATTTAACGATGAATTTTCTGATGAATCCACAGGCAGATACAGACAGATGCTGAATGAGAAGAAGACAGCATCAAAGAGCACCAAGAGAAACTTTACAATAATATACGGCTTAAGTATGTTTTTGCTTATCGTTGTGCTTATAATCGGTGTAAACAGTATCAACAGTTATGACAAGATGAAAGATAAGACTGACGGGGAAACTAAAGTTGCCGAAAGCGAGAATCCCACAACAAAAAAGAACACTCCGGTAGAATCTGTCAACGGGGATGTGGAGACAACTCCTGAGACAACCTCAGAAGAACCTGAGACTCCTGCACCAACTGAACCACAGACAACGAAACCGACTGAGCCGGAAACAACAACACCTGCACCGACAGAACCTGCAACTACGGCACCACAGTATGATACATATACCGTTAAAGCGGGCGACAGCTTTATAAGCATATGTAAAGCGTTTTACGGAAGTGAGAACATGGCGGATGTAGGTTTGATAAGACAGGCCAACAATATGGGTGAAGCCGATGAATTGCTTATCGGAATGGAATTAAAGATACCTAGAAAATAACAGGAAGGAAAGATACAGTTGGCAGACATAAAACAGTACCGCAGAGAAAAAGAAGATGATTATGAGAGCAGGCTGCAAAAACACCGTGCCAAAGTCATGAGAACCTTTATGGCTGCAATCGGAGTTGTTTTTGTAATAGTTATTGTAATAATTATCATTAATAACAAGTCTACATATTCGTCATATAAAGTAGAAAATAAAATACGCCGTGATGACAGCGGATATGCGGAATATGTACCTTTTGGCAATGAAATCCTGCGTTGCAGTAAAGACGGAATTGCATCATATTCCTACAGCGGAAAGCCTTCATGGAACAGCACTTACGAAGTTAATGAGTTCACGATGTCAATGTCAGGCAATAACCTTGCAGTTGCGGATTTAGGAGGCAATAAGATATATACATTTAACACAAGCGGTATGATTGAAAGCATTAATACGGCACTTCCCATACTGCAGATTAGCGTGTCTAAGGCAGGATATGTGGCAGCAGTCCTCGAAGACAAAAATGTAGAGTACATTAATATGTATTCCCTCAAAGGTGAAAAGATATATACAATCAAAAAGGCCATTGACATAGACGGACTTCCGGTAAGCATATCGGTATCGGAGGATGGAGAGAAGCTTGTAGCGGCTTTTACGGGAATAAAAGACGGAAACATCAAATCAAGCGTTGTATTTTATAATTTCAATGAAGTAGGACAGAACGAAAATGAGAGAGTGGTTGGCGGTTTTGACTACGGCAGTACCATAGTGGGAAGAGTGGAATTTTTAAATGCCACTACAGTAGCTGCTTACGGAGAAAACAAGGTCAGCCTTTACCGCATAAATGAATATCCTGAGCTTATAAAAGATATTGAAGTGGATTACAATATAGATAAGGTATTTTCGGGAGAATCGTATATAGGTCTTGTACACCGTGATAAGACGGAGGCAAAAGATGTAATTGAAGTATACAATACTTCCGGTAACAGAGTTTTTACTAAAACCAGCGATAAGAATTACACACATTACAAGATTGCGGGCAGCAGGATAATTATGTACGACGAAAAAGAATGTGTGATATACTCTACAAACGGTAAAATTAAATTTGAGTATACATTTCAGGATGGTATAAGCAGTTTTATTCCACTTGATAAAGATAATGAATATATATATATTA
>JBNMKN010000086.1:0-8103 GCA_050874365.1 Butyrivibrio sp.
ATGTTATAATGGTATTAAGTTCATCAGAGAATTATTCATACGGTAATAATTTTTGTGAAGAACGGATTTTGCAGCAAAGGAGTTGGGCACTATGAAGTTTATTATTACGGGCAAAAATATTGAGGTTACAACAGGGTTACGCTCAGCAGTTGAGGAGAAAATTGGTAAGTTAGATAAGTATTTTAACGATGAAGTTACAGCCAATGTTACTCTTAGTGTAGAAAAGGAGAGACAGAAGATTGAGGTAACAATCCCAATCAAGGGCAATATTATCAGAGCTGAAGAAGTAAGCAATGATATGTATGTTTCAATAGATCTTGTTGAAGAGATTATTGAAAGACAGATGAGAAGATATAAGACCAAGCTTGTAGATGCAAAGCAGGCGGCGGCAGAGTTCAGTAAGTCATACATCGAAGAGGAGTATGATGATGAACCTGATGTTAAGATTGTGAGAACCAAGAAGTTCGGCGTTAAGCCTATGAATCCTGAAGAAGCATGTGTTCAGATGGAACTCTTACAGCATAACTTCTATGTTTTTCTTAACTCAGAGACAGATGAGGTCAACGTAGTTTATAAACGTAAGAATAATACATACGGACTTATCGAACCTGAACTCGATTAATTTAATAATCTGATTATTTGGGCACCCGTTCCTGCGGGTGCCTTTTTTACGGCAGACATGATACACAGAGAAATTGTGCTTGTACTGTTTTTCATAACGTGTTAAAATAACTAGGATTGAAATTTATTAAAATTTGGAGAGGATATTTTTAAATGAGTTTAATCGATAAAATTTTCGGTACACATAGCGAAAGAGAAGTAAAGAGAATAGAACCGATTGTTGATAAAATTATGAGCCTTCGTGATGAGATGGTGGCTCTCGTTCCTGAAGATGCGGATTTTGAGGAGCAGAAGAGAGTTTTCTCCGGAAAGACAGAAGAATTTAAGTCAAGACTTAAAGCCGGCGAGACTTTGGATGATATTTTACCTGAAGCTTATGCGCTTGTAAGAGAAGCTGCAAGACGTGTATTACATACCGAGCATTACAGGGTACAGCTTATCGGTGGTATTATTTTACATCAGGGAAGGATTGCCGAGATGAGAACCGGTGAAGGTAAGACACAGACATGTCTCCTTCCTGCATATCTTAACGCACTTGAAGGAAAGGGCGTTCACGTTGTAACCGTCAACGATTACCTTGCAAAGCGAGATGCGGAGTGGATGGGACAGGTACATACTTTCCTCGGACTTACCGTAGGCGTTGTACTTAATTCAATGGAGCCTGACGAAAGAAGAGCCGCATATAATTGTGATATAACATATATAACCAATAACGAACTTGGATTTGATTACCTCAGGGACAACATGGTAATTTATAAGAACCAGCTTGTACAGCGTGGCCTTAATTACGCCATTGTGGATGAGGTTGACTCGGTTCTTATCGATGAGGCGAGAACTCCTCTTATTATTTCAGGGCAGAGCGGTAAATCCACAAGACTTTATGAGCTTTGCGATGTTTTGGCAAGACAGCTTGTAAAAGGTGAAGAAAAAGAACTTTCCAAAATGGAACTTCTTATGAAAGAAGAAGCAACAGAGTCAGGTGATTTTGTTGTAAACGAAAAGGAAAAGACAGTTAATCTTACCGAACAAGGTGTGTCTAAAGTTGAGAAGTTCTTCCACATAGACAACCTTGCGGATGCAGATAACCTTGATATACAGCATAACATAATACTTGCTCTCAGGGCACATTACCTTATGTTCAGGGATCAGGACTATGTTGTTAAAGACGATCAGGTATTGATTGTAGATGAATTTACAGGACGTATAATGCCGGGAAGAAGATATTCGGACGGTCTCCATCAGGCTATTGAAGCTAAGGAACACGTTAAGGTTAAGAGAGAAAGCAGAACTCTTGCAACAATTACATTCCAGAACTTCTTTAACAAATATACCAAGAAATCAGGTATGACAGGTACAGCCCTTACAGAGGAACAGGAATTCAGGGAAATCTATGGAATGGACGTTGTAGAGATTCCTACCAACAAGCCTGTTGCACGTATTGACTACAATGATGCCGTATATAAGACCAAGAAAGAAAAATATAACGCAGTAGTAAGAGAAATCGAAGAAGCACATAAAAAAGGACAGCCTGTTCTTGTAGGCACAATTACAATTGAACAGTCAGAAATAGTAAGTGCACTTCTCAGCAAAAAAGGAATACCTCATAAAGTCCTCAATGCCAAGTTCCATGAACTTGAAGCAGAGATTGTTGCAGAGGCAGGTGTACACGGTGCGGTAACCATTGCGACCAATATGGCAGGACGTGGTACTGATATTAAGCTTGACGCTGATGCAAAGGCAGCAGGAGGTCTTAAGATAATCGGTACGGAAAGACACGAATCAAGACGAATTGATAATCAGCTCCGTGGACGTTCGGGACGTCAGGGTGATCCGGGTGAATCGAGATTTTATATCTCACTTGAAGATGACATAATGAGACTCTTCGGGTCTGACAGGCTTATGACGATTTTCAATGCCTTAAGAGTACCTGATAATGAACAGATTGAACATAAGATGCTTTCAAGAGCCATTGAGACTGCACAGAGGAAAATTGAAGGCAATAACTTCGGTATCCGTAAGAATCTTCTTGAATATGATCAGGTTAATAATGAACAGAGAGAGATTATTTACGAAGAAAGACGCAGGGTTCTTGACGGAGAAAGTATGCGCGGCGTTATCATGAATATGCTTAATAACAGGGTAGAAGCTATTGTCAATAAGTGTATAAGCGATGAACTTTCACCTGAGGAATGGGACATTCAGGATCTTAATGAAGTGCTTCTTCCTATAATTCCTGTTGAACCTGTAACAGATGCCTCAGCATATAATAAGAAAGCGGAACTTGTCCATGACATAAAAGAACGTGCCGTTAAGCTTTATGAAGCTAAGGAAGCAGAGTTCCCTAATCCTGAACAGATGAGAGAGATAGAACGTGTAATCCTTCTCAGGGTTATTGACAGGAAGTGGATGGAACATATTGATGATATGGATCAGTTACGTCAGGGAATCGGACTTCAGGCATTCGGTAACCGTAATCCTGTAATTGAATATAAGATGGCAGGATATGACATGTTCAATGAAATGACAGAAGCAATTGAAGAGGATACAGTAAGGCTTCTTCTACATGTCCAGATTGAACAGAAGATAGAAAGGGAACAGGTGGCTAAAGTTACAGGAACCAACAAAGATGATTCCGTAGCAAAGGCTCCGGTCAGAAGAGAGACAAAGAAAATACAGAGAAATGATCCGTGCCCATGCGGAAGCGGATTAAAATACAAAAACTGCTGCGGACGTAACGCATAATTTTTGGATTTATAGGGAAGGGGTTAGCTGACCCCTTCCTTTTTTTATATTAATTATGTTGACAGAACCAATGTATATTTAATATAATCATTTATACAGGTACATATTAGGAGGAAAAGGACATGAAGAAATTTAAGAAAATCATTGCAACACTTCTTGTAGTATTAAGCTTTGCAACACTTCTTGTTGGCTGCTTTAAGAAGACAGAGTGCGACGGATGTGGAGAAGTTAAGAAGTGCAAATCAAAGAAGGTTATGGGTGAAAAACTCTGGATTTGCGATGACTGTCAGGATGCGCTTGATGCACTTGGCTCATTATTTAACTAGTTTTTGAGACAGAATGACAACAATGAAAGGGCTGTACGAAGTACAGCCCCCTTTTTTTACTTATTAAACAGGTCAACTGCTATATTTTTTTAAAAATATATTGTAAAATATCTAAAAATAGAATAAAATTAGACAAACTATAATTAAAGTAGGGTAAATATATGGTAGAAACAGATCAGTTCAGATATGAGCTTAATTCATATGATGAACCTCTTAAAGAACTGCGCAGCGCCTTGGATCTTGACAACAAGGCAAAGAAAATAGAAGAATTAGAGATGCATATGGAGGACCAGAATTTCTGGAACGACCCGGAGACTTCGCAGAAGAAGCTTAAGGAACTCAAAGCTCTTAAAGAAGCTTTTACCAATTATAATGAATTGGAGAAGCTTAGGGACGATGCAAGAACATTTATGGAAATTGCCGATGAAGAGAATGACACATCGGTTATTCCTGATATAGAAGAACTTGTTAATGAATTTAAGACTCTTTTTGAAAAGGTAAGGATAAGCACACTTTTATCCGAGGAATATGATAACTGTAATGCCATTCTTAAACTTAATGCGGGAGCGGGCGGAACGGAGAGCTGTGACTGGGCTTCAATGCTTCTCCGTATGTATACAAGATGGGCTGAAAGTAAAGGATATACTATTGAGACTCTGGATTATCTCGACGGAGATGAAGCCGGTGTCAAATCCGTTACAATCCAGATAAACGGCGAAAATGCTTACGGTTATCTTAAATCGGAGAGAGGAGTCCACAGACTTGTAAGAATTTCGCCTTTTAATGCCAACGGAAAAAGGCAGACCTCTTTTGTATCCTGTGACGTAATGCCGGATATTGAAGAGGATCTTGACGTTGATATCAATGAAGATGATTTAAGAATAGATACCTATCGTTCAAGCGGTGCCGGCGGACAGCATATTAACAAGACCTCGTCGGCAATAAGAATTACCCATATTCCTACGGGAATTGTGGTACAGTGCCAGAATGAAAGGTCACAGCACCAGAACAAAGATAAGGCAATGCAGATGTTAAAGGCTAAGCTCTATTTGTTAAAGCAACAGGAGAATGCCGAAAAAGAAGCCGGTATCAGAGGTGAAGTCAAAGAAATCGGCTGGGGCAATCAGATAAGAAGTTATGTATTGCAGCCATACACCCTTGTAAAAGACCACAGAACCAATGCGGAGTCAGGCAATGCACAGGCTGTACTTGACGGTAATATAGATTTATTTTTAGGCGAATATCTTAAGTGGATACACAGAACACCTGAGACAACATAGGAAAAGGAGCGATTATATGGCAGCATTTCAACCAATAATTTTTAATCTGGGTGAGGAACTCTACGGAATTAATATTATAAATGTCAGTGCAATCGAACAGACACAGAAAATAGTCAGAGTACCTAATTCCTCCGACAGCATAAAGGGAATAATCAATCTCCGCGGAGAGATAATTCCCGTAATCGATTTAAAAGCTAAGTTTGGGTTAGGTGGAACTGATAATAGTCAGCCTGAACTGATAATAGTAAATAACAATGACAGAAAGATTGCTTTAGAGGTTGACGGCGTACAGAACATCAGACATATCGAAGACGAGGATATCGTTGATATGCCGGGTGTGGCAAAGGGCGACGGCGTCAGATACTTTAATAAAGTCGCTAAAGCAGAAGGCAGGCTTATTATAATGATTGAACCGGAATATCTTTTAACAGAGGAAGAAAGTTCAGTTGTTGATAATTTAATAAAAGGATAAAAAGCAGGAGAAAAAGAAAAATGGTAAACATCGCAGTATTAGGCTACGGCACAGTTGGTTCAGGAGTAGTTGAAGTATTAAGAACCAATCAGGAATCAATTGACAACAAGGCAGGAGAACATATCAATCTTAAATATGTGCTAGATTTAAGAGAGTTCCCGGGAGATTATATCGAGAATATCCTTGTTCACGATTATGACGTAATTTTAAAAGACGAGGATGTTAAAGTAGTTGTAGAAGTTATGGGCGGAGTCAATCCGGCATACACATTCGTAAAATCAGCTCTTCTTGCAGGCGAAAGTGTGTGTACTTCTAACAAAGAATTAGTGGCAAAACACGGAGCAGAGCTTCTTGAAATTGCGGCAGAACATAACGTCAACTTCTTCTTTGAAGCATCTGTAGGCGGCGGAATTCCTATTATCAGACCGCTCAACCAGTCTTTAACGGCAGATGAGATTCTTGAAATTTCAGGTATTCTTAACGGAACAACCAATTTTATACTTACCAAAATGGATAAAGAAGGCGTAAGCTACGAAGAAGTTCTTAAAGAGGCACAGAAGCTTGGATATGCCGAACGTAACCCTGAAGCAGATGTTGAGGGTTATGATGCATGCAGAAAAATAGCAATTCTTTCATCCCTTGCATGCGGCAAACAGGTTGATTATGAAGATATATATACAGAAGGCATAACTAAATTAACTGACATGGATTTTATGTATGCTAAAGAAATGGGTCTTGCCATCAAGCTTATCGGCTCTGCAAAAAAGACAGGCAACAGATTTTCTGCGATGGTATCACCTAAACTTATAAGCAACGAACATCCGCTTGCAGGAGTCAACGGCGTTATGAATGCCATTTTCGTAAAAGGAAATGTCCTTGGAGACGTAATGTTCTACGGAGCAGGTGCAGGCAAACTTCCTACAGCAAGTGCCGTTGTATCTGACGTTGTAGACGCTGTAAGACATCTTGGCGAGAATGTTGAGACGAAGTGGAGTCAGGAAAAACTCGAACTTATACCACATAATGAAGTATGCTCAAATTTCTTTGTGCGTGTTAAAGGCAATCTTGACAGACTCCCTGAAATAGAAGAAAAATTTGGAACTGTAGATACAATTTCAATCACAGAAGGCGAATTTGGATTTATTACCGGTGTGATGAGCGAAAAAGCATACGCAGATGCAGCTGCATCAACAGAAGGAATAATTTCAATGATTCGTTATGAGAAATAGAGGTAAAAATATGAAATACGTAGTAATTCTTGGTGACGGAATGGCAGATGAACCTATAGAAAGCCTTGGCAATAAGACTATTCTTCAGGCTGCCGACACACCTTTTCTTGACATGCTTTCAAAAAAATCAGAAATAGGAATGGTACATACCGTTCCTGACGGAATGGCTCCGGGAAGCGATACAGCCAATCTTTCCGTATTGGGATATGACCCAAAGATATATTATTCGGGAAGATCTCCGCTTGAAGCATTAAGCATCGGAGTACCTATGACAGATACGGATATCGCACTCAGATGCAATATCGTGACAATATCCGAAGAAGAAGGCGTTCCATACGAAGAACAGACAATTATAGACCACAGCTCAAGCGAAATATCAACAGAAGACTGCGGAGTTTTACTTGAAGCGGTAAGAAAAGAACTTGAAAACGATATTTTCAAATTCTATCTCGGAACAAGCTACAGACATTGTACAATATGGCGCAACGGAAGCGTTGTAAAGCTTACACCGCCTCATGACGTACTGGGACAGAAGGTAGGACCTAACCTTCCTGAGACAGAAAGCTTAAGGGAGATGATGAAGAAGAGTTACGAAATTCTTAAGAACCATCCTCTTAACATAGAAAGAAAGAAAAAAGGACTTAACCCTGCCAATTCGTGCTGGTTCTGGGGCGCGGGAACCAAACCTGCACTTTCATCTTTTGAAGAAAAGACAGGCAAAAAAGGCGTAATGATTTCCGCCGTTGATTTATTAAAGGGAATAGCTGTAGGTGCCGGAATGGATAATATTATCGTTCCGGGAGCAGACGGAACACTTAATACCAACTACGAAGGCAAAGCCAATGCGGCAATCAAGGCACTTACAAAAGATGGTTACGATTTTGCATATATCCATGTTGAAGCACCGGATGAAATGGGACATCAGGGCAGCATTGAACGTAAGATAAAAGCAGTTGAAAATCTTGACGGACGTGTTATCAAAACGGTTGTTGAGGGACTTAAAAATAGCGGTGAGCCATTCCGTGTTATTGTAACACCTGACCATCCTACTCCTATAAGACTCAGAACCCATGTTGCAAAACCTGTTCCATACCTTCTCTATGACAGCACAGAAGAACTTGACAGAACATGGAATTACAACGAAGCTGAAGCAGAAGCATCAAAAAATTATGTTGCAAACGGTCATCAGCTCATTGACAAATTGTTTGAAAAGTAATATAAATCACAGTAACGTTTATTAATCCCGGAGGAAATAGAAATGATAAAGGTAACTAAATTTGGTGGAAGCTCCCTTGCAAGTGCAGAACAGTTTAAAAAGGTAGCTGATATCATACTCGCAGATGAAGCAAGACGATACGTTGTGCCATTTGCACCAGGTAAAAGATTTGCAGAGGACGTTAAGGTAACGGATATGCTCTACGCATGTTACAAAG
>JBNMKN010000087.1:0-8061 GCA_050874365.1 Butyrivibrio sp.
AATATAGACAGTATTTTAAACAATATATCTTCAGATACCGAGAGTAATTTCTATGATAACTGGGAGCAGAAATGGAATGACGGCTTTTTAAATATGCACCTCTCCAAAAATATAAAAACCGATATCATTAATTTTAAGGATGTTCTGGGACTTGCCGATAAATCGGGAGAACTTTCGCAGATAGATTTGTTTTTATCACGTTTACAGACTGAAATAAATAATACCGAAAATGTTATGCCAAAAAAGTGCAGGATGTACAGATGTCTGGCGGTAGGTGCGGGCATTATTTTATCGATAATAATAATATAGGGGATATAAAATGGAAGTTGAATTAATCTTTAAGATTGCGGCAGTAGGAATACTTGTCTCGGTAATCAGCCAGATATTAAAACACAGCGGAAGGGAGGAACACGCATTCCTCACAAGTCTTGCGGGACTGTTACTTGTTCTGTACTGGATTATTCCCTATATAAGTCAGTTATTCAGTTCAATAAAGGATATGTTTTCATTATAAATAAGGGTATGGAAATATTAAAAATTACACTAATAGGAATTACGGGAGTGATTCTTGCAATTTTACTTAAACAATGGAAAAGCGACTTTTCAATGTACATATCAATAGCTACGTCTTTTCTGATTTTTGTACTTGTAAGCTCCAAGATACAATACATCATAAATGCTTTTAATACCTTCAATAAATTCCTTGATACCAAAGGCAATTATGTCGGACTGTTACTGAGAATGGCAGGGATTACTTATGTTTCGGAGTTTGCCTCCGGTATATGCAAAGACAGCGGATATTCCGCCGTAGCATCACAGATTGAAATATTTGCAAGAATATCCATGCTTGTTATTTCACTTCCTGTAGTAATCACACTTCTTGAGACGATAGGCGGGCTGTAATATGAAAATACTATTAATTTCTTTTTTACTGATATTGCTTGTTCCTGTAAGAACTCTTGCAGCCGAAGAGGAATCCGATCCGCTTTCCATGTATGATTTCAGTGATGTAAATTATGTGTTGAAGGAGGACAACTCCTTTAATTTTGAGGATTGTGTGAGGGAGATTATAAAAGGTGATTTTGACACGGGATTTTCCGGGTTGTTTGATATGTTTTCATCCGCAATATTTTCAGAGCTTGCCAATGAAAAGGCAATCATAATCAAACTCATCGTTGTGGGACTTACGGCAGCTTTATTTTCCAATATAGCTTTTACTGTATTGTCAGGAAAGATATCGGAGACAGGCTTTTACATAACTTATCTTGCACTTATTGTATGTATGTTATCGGGATATACCATTGTGGCGGAAATCGTTAAAAACACCATGGACAGACTTTCGGCTTTTATGGAAGCGGTGACGCCTGTGTATATACTGTCGATAGGTTTTTCAACGGGAGAAAGTACGGCAACAGCTTTTTATCAGGTTGTAATAATGGTAATAACGTTGATTGAAAAGGTGCTTATTAATTTTATAATCCCGATGATTTATACCTATATGATTACAGGTTTAATTAACAATATGGCTAACGGCACGCTTTTTACCAAAGCGGGTGAATTAATAAAAACGATTATTGAGTGGACGTTAAAATCACTTATGACCTTTGTAATCGGAATTAATGTAATAAGAAGCCTTATAAACCCCATCGTTGACTCCATGAAAGTAGGAACAATGTGGAAGGTCATGCAGTCCATTCCCGGAATCGGCAATACGTTAAACAGCGTTTCCTCCGTTGTGTTTGCCTCCGGAACTCTTATAAAAAACGGTATAGGAATTTCCGCTATGATTGCCATTCTTGTGATATGTTTTATACCCGTTGTCAAGACCTCGGTAATAGCAATCAGCTACAAGGGAGTATCGGCTATTCTTGAGCCTGTATCGGACAAAAGGATAGTCAACAGCATTAACACAATTCATATAAGCTTCTGCCTTATGTTAAAGACTTTATTGTATGCAACTGTTTTTTTCATGCTGACAATAGCGATTATATGTGCGTCAACCAATCTGAATGTGGGATAAAAAATGGATTATTTAATAGATATAATAAAAAAAATTGCCTGCTTTTATGTATTTGCTTCTTTTATTCTTAACCTTGTAAATGACGAACGCTATAAGAAATACATAAATATGTTTACGGGACTGATTATGATAATTCTCATCATGAAGCCGGTCATTAATATGTTTTCCTCCGAAAAACATTTTGAGACGCTTTTAAAAACCAACGAAGCAGACAATATGTCAAGGGAAATGGCGGATAAAATATCCGTTGCGGGAAATCAGGGCAGGGAGCTTATACTAAATGAGTTTAATGAAGCCTTGAAAAACAGTTTAAGCGATAAATTCATTGAATACGGCATAACCCTTGAAAATGCGGAAGCGGAAGTTGAGTTTGACAGGACTGATTCCGATTATGGGAGAATAACCTCCCTTCAAATTACGGCAAAAGGATTTGATGACAATAACAGTTATTCCGTAGCGGTAACTGAATTAAAAAAATATATTTCCAACGTATATAAAATTAATAAGAACAATATACATATAAATATAACTTGCTGATTCAAAGGAAGGGGAAGATTAATGAAGTGGCTTGACAAATTTAAAACAATGAAAAAAGACAAACTGATTCTTTTGCTTTTGGCAGGTATTCTGCTTGTAGTAATTAAACTTCCTGCTAAAAATACTGTCAAAACAAAAAGTTCTGAATATAATATACAAAGCTCTGCATCTGACTCAGTGACAACAGATTATGGCACGTCTATAGAGAAACAGCTTGAAGAACTGCTTTCCTCCGTAACAGGGGTGGGGAATGTTAAAGTTGCCGTTACTTTAAAAGATTCGGGTAAAAATATGCAGAATGTAAAGGAAGGGGAAAATTATTCGCAAAAAACAGAAAACAACGATTATCCGGAAATTCAGGGGGTGTTAATCGTTGCAAAAGGTGCAGGCGATATGAAGGTTGTATCCGAAATTACGGATGCGGTAAGTGCGCTGTTAGGGATTTCCGCCAATAAAATAAGAGTATTAAAAATGGAGGCATAGTCTTGAAGAAAATTTTCAAAAAAAATCAAATTATTATTACGGTACTTGCACTAATGATTGCCGTTGCAGGATACATAAATTACGCAGACGGTGTTAAGAAAAAAAATGCGGCAGCCAATAAAACTAAAGAGGTTGTGGGAACAGACGTGGATAAGGACCTTAATGACGTAGATATAACGGAGCCCGGCAATACGGTATTTACATCCGGAAGCACCTCACAGTTCATTGTAAGTGCCAAACTCGAACGCGAACAGATGCGCGCCAGTAACAAACAGACACTTTTGGATATAATCAACAATGTCAATATATCAGAAGCGGAAAAAGCTGCAGCCTCGGAGAAAATGATTGCCATTACAACTTCATCGGAAAAAGAAGTGGCAGCAGAACTGATGCTTGAAGCCAAAGGCTTTAATAACGTAATTGTTTCAATCCTTAACGATAAAGTAGATGTGGTTGTGGAACGTGAATCCCTTACCGAAACAGAAATAGCCCAGATTGAAGACATAGTAACAAGAAAAACGGACGTTCCCGTAACCAATCTTACAATTACCCCTGTAGAGTCCAAAGATAAATAGCATTTGCATTTAATTATATGATTGATTATAATAATGGCATAAGATATTTTTATGACAATCTGGCACAAGGAGAGAAATATATGGAAAAAGAAGCACATATTCAGAATACAGATATAGGTAATATACATATTTCGGAAGAGGTAATTGCTGTAATTGCAGGAATTGCGGCTACGGAGGGACCGGAGGTATATTCGCTCATCGGCAATATAACCAACGAAATCGTAAGTAAGATGGGCATTAAGAACCTTTCAAAGGGAATCAAGGTTGATATGGCTGAAGATACCGTTACCATTTCGGTAACCGTAAACCTTATTTACGGCTACAATATTCCTGAGACCTGTAAGGCAATACAGGAAAGGATTATCCAGTCGGTAGAATCAATGACGGGAATGTCTGTTGCGGCAGTTAATGTAAACGTTAATGATATTACCACGGAAGATAAATAATTTGCATATTATTAAACTTTTGCTTTTTATATTTTAACATTTATTGTATAATTAGAGTGCTATAATGTATTTTATGGCACTCTTAATTTTATAATCCAAAGAGAGGAAATATCCATGAATAGAACAGCATTAAGAGAAACCGTTTTTAAAGTACTTTTTCGTTATGAATTCCACGACAGCGAATCATTTGCCAGTCAGATGAATCTTTTTTTCGCGGAATATCCTGAATCAGGTGACGAAGAAGAGAGCTGGCCTGCACTTGACAGTAAGGCAGCAGAAGAAATTACCGGTAAGGTAACGGATATTCTCTGTCATATAGATGATATAGATAAAGTCATTTCCGAAAAATCAGAGGGTTGGGACATTGACCGTATAGGTAAGGCCGAACTTTCCATTATGCGTATCGCAGTATACGAAATATTATATGATGACAATATAGAAAGTGCGGTTTCGATAAGCGAAGCTGTCAAGCTTGCCAAGAAGTACGGCGACGAAAAGGCATACGGCTTTGTCAATGGCATACTGGCAAAAATCGTTAAATAAAGGATTATTATGGCTAACATTTATACAGTCTTACAGATTAACAGCTATATAAAGAATATGTTTGATACCGATTTTGTCCTGAAGAATATTAATATCCGGGGCGAAATCAGTAACCTTAAGTACCATACTTCGGGGCATATTTATTTTACACTTAAAGATAAGGACAGCACCATTTCTGCCGTTATGTTTGCCGGCAGCCGTATGAAAGGACTTAATTTCAGGCTGCGTGACGGAATGGAGGTTGTCGTTACCGGCAATATTTCCGTATTTGAAGCCTCAGGCAAGTACCAGATATACGCTAAAGAAATTAAAGAGACAGGCAGCGGGGAATTGTATGAACGTTTTCTCCATCTTAAAAAAGAGCTTGAAGAAATGGGCATGTTTGATGCAATTTACAAAAAGCCTATTCCTAAGAACATTAAAAGACTTGGCGTGGTTACCGCAAGAACGGGAGCAGCCGTCCATGATATAATAAGTGTTTCAAGACGGCGTAATCCCGGGATTGATATTGTTTTATATCCTGCCAAGGTTCAGGGTGAAGGTGCTGCAGAGTCCGTATGCACCGGAATAAGACTTCTTGATAATGCCGGTGTTGACCTTATAATTGTAGGCAGGGGCGGAGGCTCTATAGAAGATTTGTGGGCATTTAATGAGGAATGTGTTGCCAGAGAGGTATTTAACTGTAATACGCCCGTTATATCTGCGGTAGGTCATGAAACAGACTTTACAATCATTGATTTTGTATCGGATTTGCGTGCACCTACACCGTCTGCGGCGGCTGAACTGGCTGTTAGTGATGTTTCCAAAATCCGTGACCGACTTTTAGAACTCAATGCAGGACTTAACATCCGCATTAACGGATTTTTGAAAAATTACAGCGACAGGATAACATCATATAACGTAAGGCTTAATTACCTTTCGCCTGCCAATATACTTGAAGCAAGGGAGAACCGCTTAAAAGACTATTATTACAGGTTAAATAACAGTATTAATGCGGTTATGAAAAACTACACCTCTGCTTTTCAGATATTATGTACAAGGCTTGAGGGACTTTCTCCGATAGCCAGATTAAAAGGCGGATATTCCTATGTGTGTGATGAGGACGGCAACAATATCAGTTCTGTTGAGGGTATCAGACCGGAGGATATATTGAATATATATGTGACCGACGGCACGATAACCGCAAAGGCAACAGAAATAACCAAAAAAGAGGGTAATAAAAATGACGATTGAAGAAACTTTTGCGTCTCTTGAAGACACAATTTCAGTTCTTGAAAATAAAGACACAACTCTTGAAGACGCTTTTAAAGAATATGAAA
Organism: Butyrivibrio sp.; assembly: GCA_050874365.1. Lineage (GTDB taxonomy): Bacteria > Bacillota > Clostridia > Lachnospirales > Lachnospiraceae > Eshraghiella. The sequence continues at coordinate 5,924 of JBNMKN010000087.1, forward strand.
AAGGTATAAGACTTATTAATGAAGCCAATAATTCTTTAAATGATGTAAAAAAGAAAATACAGATTTTACAGGATGAAAATACTTTTGAAAGTGTGGATGAGGATGAATTTTAAGGAAGAATTAAAGAACAGAACCGATTACGCAAACAGTGTTATTAAAGAATTTCTCCCTGAAGAAAAAGGGTTTAATAAAGAGCTTTGTGAAGCAATGAATTACAGTGTGAATGCCGGCGGAAAAAGGCTCCGTCCGATACTTCTCCAGTCATTTTACAGGCTGTTTGGCGGTGATTCCGATATAGTTAAGCCTTGTATGGCAGCCTACGAAATGTTACACACCTATTCACTTGTCCATGATGATTTGCCTGCCATTGACAATGACAACTACAGACGTGGCATGCTGACAACACACGCACGTTTTGGGGAGGCAACGGCTATTCTTGCAGGTGACGGGCTTTTGCATCAGGCGTATGAGACATTTATAAAGATTTTTGATACAGAGATTTCGCCACGCACCGTTAAAGCCTTAAAAATTTTCGGAGATAAGACAGGTATCAACGGTATGTTAGGCGGTCAGTCCGCTGATGTACTCCACACAGGTGAGCTTATAAGCGATGAGCTTTTATATTATATTTATGAGAAAAAAACAGGTGCTTTAATCGAAGGTGCCATGCTTACCGGTTCTGCACTGGCAGGCTGTTCGGATGAGGATTTGGCTAAAATCAAAAGAGCCGGTGAACTTGTGGGACTTGCTTTCCAGATTAAGGACGATATTCTTGACGTCTGCGGTAATGAAGATGAGATAGGAAAGCCTCTCCACAGCGACGAAAAAAATAACAAAAAGACATATATTACCATTAATGGCATCGAAAAGTCAGAACACGATATTGAAGTTATGTCAGAAGAAGCGTGTGATATTGTTTCTTCTCTTGGAAATGACGTGGAAGAACGTGATTTTATTATTAAACTCATTAAATATCTTACTGACAGAACCTATTAATTTAATATTATGGAAAGAATGAATATTATGATATTGGATTCGATACAAAAACCAAATGATATAAAAAAAGTTAATAAAGAAGACTACGGCGAACTGGCAGATGAGATAAGAGAGTGCATTATTGAGAACGTAAGCACTAACGGCGGACATCTTTCCTCAAGTCTCGGTGTTGTGGAACTTACTATGGCACTGCATCTTACCATGAATCTTCCAAAAGACAAGATATTATGGGATGTAGGTCATCAGGCGTATGCCCATAAGATTCTTACGGGACGAAAGGATTCTTTTAGCACCTTAAGACAGCTTAACGGTTTAAGCGGTTTTCCGTCTCTTAATGAAAGTAAATGTGACGCTTTCGGCATGGGACATGCTTCAACCTCCCTTTCTGCGGCACTGGGTTATGTTAAAGCCAGAGAGCTTTCAAAGGACAACTACACCGTTGTTTCAGTAATCGGTGACGGAGCACTTACCGGAGGAATGGCTTATGAGGCACTTAATAACGCAAGTCTTTTGAAAAGCAACATGATAATTATCCTTAATGATAATGAAATGTCCATATCCCGTAATGTAGGCGGAATCTCCAAACTCCTCAATACCACAAGGACAAGTGCCAGATATAACGAATTAAAAGACAACGTTAAAAATACACTTTCCAAAATTCCCGGCTGCGGTGAAGATATTATCGGAAGAATACACAAAACGAAAAGCTCCATAAAACAGCTTTTCGTTCCTGGAATGATTTTTGAAGACATGGGGCTCACTTACCTCGGACCTATTGATGGTCACAATATCGAAAGACTGGTTAAGACCATCAACATGGCAAAAAAAGTTAATCATGCCGTTGTTATCCATATCCACACCACTAAGGGCAAGGGTTATCCTTTTGCCGAAAGGAGACCGTCTTTTTTCCATGGTGTTGATCCTTTTGACATCGAAACAGGCAGGCCCGTATCAAATGAAAAGGTAACCACCTATTCAGATATTTTTTCTTCCTCAATTACCTCTATGGCAGAAAAAGACGATAAAGTTGTGGCACTGCAGTTGAATATCCAGGGTGAAAATATATTATTAGTATCTCAATATGGCATGGGCAAGCGCACAAACATTGATGAATTTTCTGCACAACATCGAGGTGGAAAAGG
>JBNMKN010000088.1:0-8055 GCA_050874365.1 Butyrivibrio sp.
ATTGTTCACAAATAGGTTTTACTGATGATCTAACCTTCATGGTAAATCCTCCTTTCCACGAAAAAGCAACTTTTATACCAAAATAAAAGTTGAAAAAAACGTCCGAGTGATAGTATATCACAAGGGTACAACTAATACAAGTAGTATTTTATAAATTTATTTGTCTCTCCAAATGATTCTTCCTTTGGTTAAATCATAAGGTGACAACTCAAGTGTTACTTTATCGCCGGGAATTATTCTAATGTAATTCATTCTAAGCTTTCCACTGATGTGTGCCAGAACTTTGTGTCCGTTTTCAAGTTCTACCTGAAACATTGCATTTGGTAGTTTTTCAACTACTGTTCCTTCAATTTCTATTGAATCAACTTTTGACATCTTTTCCTCCTGCTATTTATCTAAGTGAGCCAGATATTTTTTTATAGAATATTTAATGTTTTCGTTTTGCAGTCTGTTATTTTCAATCATCCGGATTATCTCTTCATCTTCATAATTAACAATCTCAAGATGCTTTAAATTCTTGACTTTCGGATTAGATAACGGTCTGTACTTTCCGTCGCTGACTTTTATCACGTTTTCTGTTTCTACTATAATATAGTAGGTTCCTTTATCATGTCCGGCTAAAGATCTGCAAATGCTTCCTTTTTTTATATCAGCCATTTCTTCACTTCCTGTCAGATACTATAAGATTGAAAGGATTTCGCATCCTTCTTCAGTTATCAGAATCGTGTTTTCATAATGTGCTGACAAAGAGCCGTCATATGTGACAACTGTCCAATCGTCATCCAGCCAACAGACTTTATATGTTCCTATGTTAATCATAGGTTCAACTGCTAATGTCATTCCTGCAGCAAGTTTTATACCTCTTTTTTTCTGGATAAAATTAGGTATGTCCGGGTCTTCATGAAGATGTGTGCCGATTCCGTGACCGCACAAATCCCTGACAACACCATATCCGAGGTTTCCGGCATATTTACCTATTGCATTGGAAATATCGTGTAAATAATTTCCAGCTTTTGCTTGTTCTATACCGGCGTAAAAACTTTTCTTTGTGTTTTCTATCAGTAATTCTGCTTCTTTACTGATTTTACCTACTCCGTAGGTTCTAGCTGCGTCAGAGTGATATCCTTTGTAGATAACACCTGCATCAAGACTGACGATGTCGCCTTCTTTTAATATTCTTTTACGGGAAGGTATCCCATGAACAACTTCCTCATTTACTGAAACACAAATCGACGCAGGATATCCGTTATAATTAAGAAAAGAAGGTGTACAGGAAAAACTTCTTATAAGTCTTTCGCCTTCTTTATCTATCTCATACGTTGATATTCCCGGTTCTATTATTTTTCCAAGTTCTTCATGAACCGATGCGAGAATCCTTCCGGCTTCACGCATCAGCTCAATCTCACCTGGTGTCTTTATTGTTACAGACATATATTATTCTCCTAAAATTGAGACGATAGATGAAAATACATCCTCCATCGCTTTAGTTCCGTCAACTTCATGAAGAACATTTTTAGCTGTATAGTAATCAATAAGAGGCTGTGTCTGCTCATGATATACATTAAGACGATTCTTAACCGTTTCAGGCTTATCATCATCTCTTAATATAAGCTCTGCTCCACATTTATCACAAATGCCTTCAACCTTTGTTGGTATATGAACAATATGATATGTAGCGCCGCATGCAACACATGCTCTTCTACCTGACATACGGTTAATTATGTTTTCGTCAGGGACTTCAACATTAATTGCATAATCAACTTTATCGTTGATTGCCGCAAGGGCTGCATCTAATGCTTCTGCCTGTGGAATAGTTCTTGGGAAACCATCCAGAACATAACCGTTTGCACAGTCATCAGCTTTTATTCTGTCTACTACAAGGTCAACAACGAGTTCATCAGGAACAAGTTCGCCTTTATCCATGTATGATTTGGCTTTCTGACCAAGTTCGGTATTGTTTTTAATATTTGCCCTGAAAATATCTCCGGTTGAGATATGAGGAATGTTGTACTTTGCACATATTTTATCTGCCTGAGTACCTTTTCCTGCTCCAGGAGCACCTAACATGATTATTTTCATATTGCACTCTCCTTTATTCATTTAAGAAGCCTTTATAATCACGAACAACCATCTGTGACTCAATCTGTCTCATTGTTTCAAGTACAACACCGACTATGATGATAATTGATGTTCCACCGAAAGAAACGTTTGCATTAAACAGTCCTGAGAATACAACAGGGATAAGTGCCACTATTGTAAGTCCGATTGCTCCTATAAAGATAATTCTGTTAAGAATTTTTGTTAAATAGTCTGATGTAGCTTTACCAGGTCTTATACCAGGGATAAAACCACCGCTTTTCTTCATGTTATTTGCAATCTCTAACGGATTGAATGTAAGTGATGTATAGAAATATGCAAAAAATACAATAAGTACGATGTATAAAATCACACCTAATGTCAATATCATGTTATTTCTGTTAAACCAGTTGTTTGATGATAATGCTCTGATGATTTTACCACCAACTGAGCTGTAGTCAAAATTAGGTTTAACAATCTGCATTATAATAAGTGGGAATGTCATTAAGGACTGGGCAAAAATTACAGGAATAACACCTGCTGTATTTACCTTAAGTGGAATATTTGAAGAATTACCACCATAAGATCTTCTTCCCTGAACCTTCTTTGAATACTGTACCGGTATCCTGCGTTCGCCGCCGCAAAGCAGAACAGTAAACAGTATCGTTCCTACTACTACTGCAAGAATTACAACAATTGCGATTGTTGCATTTAAAACACTCTGTCCTTTTACAAAAGACTTGTATAAAGCTACGAAGTCTTCAGGTAAACGTGACACAATGTTGATAACAAGTATAATAGATATACCGTTACCTACGCCTCTTTCTGTGATTCGTTCACCGAGCCACATAAGAAGTGTTGAACCAGCTGTAAGAATTGCCACGATCATAACAGAAACTCTTACTTTTTCAAGAGCTGCCATTGTTGAATAGCCTTCAATAAGACCACTCCTTCCAAATCCGATAACCATCGCAATACTTTCGATTAAAGCAAGTGCTACTGTAACAAATCTTGTGATTGTCTGTATCTTTTTTCTTCCGTCTTCTCCATCCTTCTGCATCTCTTCAAGCTTTGGAATAGCTATTGTAAGAAGCTGTATTATGATGGATGATGTAATGTATGGTGTAATACTTAATGCAAACACCGACATCTGAAGTAATGCACCACCTGTGAATGCATTAGCCAATGCTGAACCATCGCCCTGGAAGATTGATGCCAGCTGATCACGATTTATGCCAGGAATAGGAAGAATACTTCCTATTCTGACAACAATTAACATTATAAAAGTGAATATGATTCTGTTTCTGATATCTTTCACTTTGAACGCATTTGCTAATGTTTTAAACATTAAATCACCTCGCAGGTTCCGCCAAGAGCTTCAATCTTTTCCTGAGCCTTTGCACTAAAAGCGTTAGCCTTTACAGTGAGCTTCTTTGTTAACTCGCCGTTACCAAGAATCTTAACGCCGTCTTTAGGATTCTTAACAATTCCTGATTCGATTAATGAATCAACTGTGATAACTGAACCATCTTCAAAGCTTTCTAATGCCTTTAAGTTAATTCCTACGATTTCAAGGCTGTTTCTGTTTGTAAAGCCTCTCTTTGGTAATCTTCTATATAATGGCATCTGGCCACCTTCAAAACCTGGTCTTGGTGCTCCTGAACGAGCTTTCTGACCCTTGTGTCCCTTGCCGGCTGTTTTACCATTTCCTGAACCGTGTCCACGGCCTCTTCTGAAATTATCACTCTGCTTAGATCCTGCTGCAGGCTGTAAATTTGATAAATCCATTTTTACACCTCCTTATTCAGATATAATGTTTATGCTTCTTCAACCTTAACTAAGTGTCTTACCTGTGCAATCATGCCCTTTGTTGCATCGTTGTTAGGTAATTCAACTGTTTTGTGAAGTTTTGTAAGTCCAAGTGCTTCAACTGTCTTAACATGTTTTGGAACAGCACCAATTGTTGACTTTATTAATGTTACTTTTAACTTATCTGCCATTCTTCGCTACCTCCTTATTTGTAGAGCTCTTCTACAGTCTTACCACGAAGTTTTGCAACTTCTTCCGGAGTCTTTAACTCAGCTAAGCCGTTAATTGTAGCAAGAACAACGTTCTGTTTATTGTTTGATCCTAATGATTTTGTACGGATGTTTTTGATTCCTGCTAATTCAATTACGCTACGAGCAGGACCGCCGGCGATAACACCGGTTCCTTCTGGAGCCTTCTTTAAAAGTACAGAAGCACTTCCAAATTTTCCAACATAATCATGTGGAATTGTTCCATTCTCATCTACAGGAACAGAAACAAGTTTCTTTATAGCATCTTCCTTTCCCTTGCGGATTGCTTCAGGAATTTCTACAGCTTTACCAATTCCGGCACCAACGTGTCCGTTTCCGTCTCCAACTACTACAAGTGCAGAGAATCTCATATGACGTCCACCTTTTACTACCTTGGTTACACGCTTGATTGATACTACTTTTTCAGTAATTTCTAATGCGCTGGCATCAATTATTTCATGTCTCATTCGTTTCTCCTCCCTGCTTAGAACTCAAGGCCAGCTTCTCTGGCTGCCTCTGCTAATGCTTTTATTTTGCCCTGATATATGAAACCGCCTCTATCATAGACAACAGTTGAAATTCCGTTTTCGAGCGCTCTCTTAGCAATAACTGTTCCTAAGTAAGCTGCTGCTGCAACGTCATTTGTCTTTTCTAATTCAGCCTTAACAGCCTTTTCTGTTGTTGAAGCTGCAACGAGAGTTTTTCCAACTGTATCGTCAATAATCTGAGCGTACATATGATTGTTGCTTCTAAATACTGCAAGTCTTGGTCTTTCAGCTGTTCCGCTGAAACGATTACGAATTTTTCTGTGCTTGTTCATGCGAACTTCAGCTCTTGATTCTTTACTAACCATCTTCGATACACTCCTTTAATTATTTCTTACCAGTCTTACCAACTTTACGTCTGATAACTTCATCAGCATACTTAATACCTTTACCTTTGTAAGGTTCTGGTTCTCTCTTGCTTCTGATTTCAGCTGCATACTGGCCAACTTTTTCTTTATCGATACCTTTTACAATGATTGTAGCCTGATCAGGTACTTCTACTTCAATACCTTCTGGGTCAACCATATCAACCGGATGTGAGTATCCAAGGCTGAGATTTAATGTCTTACCATTCTTCTGAGCTCTGTAACCTACACCGTTTACTTCAAGCTTCTTAGCATAACCTTCTGTTACACCAATAACCATGTTATTAATCAATGTTCTTGAAAGACCGTGTAAAGATTTCATTCTCTTTGTTTCGTCCGGTCTTGATACGTTGACAACATCGCCGTCAACTTTGATTTCGATTCCTTCAGGTAATACTCTTTCAAGTGTTCCCTTAGGTCCCTTTACAGTCACTTTATTATTTTCTGCTACAGTGACAGTTACTCCTGCCGGTATAGCGATAGGCATTCTTCCGATACGTGACATGCCGTTACCTCCTTAATAGTATTGCAGATTTGAAAATCTGCTTATTAGTTAGTTACATTTTTTATCTGATTACCAGATATATGCAAGAACTTCGCCACCAACGTTAAGCTTTCTTGCTTCTTTATCAGTAACGATACCCTGATTAGTTGAAATAATTGCTATTCCAAGTCCTCCGAGAACTCTTGGTAATTCATCTTTACTTACATAAAAACGAAGACCAGGTTTAGAAATTCTCTTAAGTCCTGTTATAATCTTTTCGTTCTTGTCTTTTCCATACTTTAATGTAATACGGATATTTTTGAAATTGCCATCTTCAACAAGTTCGTATTTCTGGATGAAGCCTTCTTTATAAAGGATTTCAGCAATAGCATTTTTCATCTTTGAAGCAGGAACATCTACTGTATCATGCTTTGATGTGTTCGCATTACGAATTCTTGTAAGCATATCTGCAATTGGATCTGTCATCTGATTCGTCCTCCTATTTATATCATCATCTAACATCGGTAAGACAAACTTAATTGTCTTACCTACGCAATTAGGTTAATCTTACCAACTTGCTTTCTTAACACCAGGGATCTGTCCCTTGTATGCTAATTCACGGAAGCAAATTCTGCAAATTCCATATTTTCTCAAATAAGCATGTGGACGTCCACAAATCTTACATCTTGTGTATTCTCTTGTAGAGAATTTTGCAGGACGCTGCTGTTTAATTTTCATCGCGGTCTTAGCCATTGAATTTCCCTCCTAAATTACTTTTTGAACGGCATATTGAATAATCTCAATAATTCGCGTGCTTCTTCATCTGTCTTAGCAGTTGTTACAACGATTACATCCATACCTCTGACTTTATCGATTTTATCATATTCGATTTCAGGGAAGATGATCTGTTCCTTAATACCAAGAGCGTAATTTCCTCTTCCATCAAATGATGCTGAGTTAACGCCTCTGAAGTCACGTACACGAGGTAAAGCAAGATTAACGAGACGATCAAGGAACTCGTACATCTTTTCGCCACGGAGTGTTACTTTACATCCGATTGGCATACCCTCTCTGATCTTGAAGTTAGCTACTGAATTCTTAGCCTTAGTAGTAACTACTTTCTGGCCAGTGATTGTCTCAAGTTCCTTAACTGCTGTTTCAAGAACCTTTGAGTTATCTTTAGCTTCTCCAACACCCATATTTATAACGATTTTATCAAGCTTTGGTACTTCCATTATGTTCTTGTAACCAAATTTCTTTACCATAGCATCTACTATTTCACTTTTATATAAGTCTTTGAGCCTGCTCATCGTTACAGACCTCCTTTCCTAAATTAGTCTATAACCTCACCGGTAGATTTAGCGATACGAACTTTCTTATCTCCTTCAATCTTGAAACCGATTCTGGTTGTTTTTCCATTGTGTACATACATAAGGTTTGAAATATCAATTGGAGCTTCCTGATGTACAATTCCACCATTCTGGTTCTGTGCACTTGGTTTTGTGTGCTTTGTAATCATATTTACGCCTTCAACGATTGCTTTATGATTCTTAGCATCAATAGAAGTTACTTTGCCTTCTTTGTCTTTATCCTTACCGGCGATAACTCTTACGAGGTCACCTTTTTTAATCTTCATTGTTGACACAGTAACACCTCCTTATAATACTTCCGGAGCTAATGAAACAATCTTCATGAACTGTTTGTCTCTTAACTCTCTTGCTACTGGTCCAAAGATACGTGTTCCCTTAGGGGTCTTGTCATCTTTAATTATTACAGCAGCATTTTCATCAAATTTAATATATGATCCGTCTTTACGACGAGCGCCTTTTACTGAACGTACAACTACGGCCTTTACTACATCGCCCTTCTTAACAACACCGCCTGGTGTTGCATCTTTAACAGAAGCAACGATAACATCGCCGATATTTGCATATCTTCTTGTAGAGCCACCCATAACTCTGATGCAAAGAAGTTCTTTTGCACCTGTGTTATCAGCGACCTTAAGTCTTGTCTCTTGCTGAATCATGCAGGTAATCCTCCTTCAAATATTAGATAAAAATTACTCAGCTCTGCTGATAAGTTCAACAAATCTCCATCTCTTATTCTTTGATAAAGGTCTTGTTTCCATAACCTTTACAATATCACCGATCTGGCATTCGTTATTCTCATCATGTGCCTGTAACTTATAAGTTCTCTTAACGATCTTGTTGTAAAGAGGATGCTTTACATGGTCCTCAACTGCAACTACGATTGTCTTATCCATCTTATTGCTTACGACCTTACCGGTACGTGTTTTTCTTAAATTTCTTTCTTCCACAACAAATTCCTCCTTCCCGGATTATTGAGCTGTCTTTTCAGCTATAACTGTCTGAATTCTTGCAATGTTCTTACGAACATCTTTGATTCTGCTTGTATTATCCAGCTGATTTGTTGCGTTCTGGAATCTTAAATTGAAAAGCTCCTTTTTAGCAGCTACTAATTCTTCATTTAATTCTGCAGGAGTCTTTCCTTTTAACTCTTCTACATAC
>JBNMKN010000089.1:0-7960 GCA_050874365.1 Butyrivibrio sp.
ACGGCTGTGGCGGAGCTACAGGTTCTTCTAAGGCACATACAGAAAAATCCATTGATACCTGCGGTGCCGAAGTACAGAAAGGTAACGCACCTACAGAACGTAAGATACAGAGACTTTTCAGAAGACCGGAAGTATCAAAGCTTATTAAGAAGTGTAATGACTTTGGTGCAGGCGGAGTATCCGTTGCAATCGGTGAACTTGCAGACGGACTTAAGGTATCTCTTGATAAAGTTCCTAAGAAATACGCAGGTCTTGACGGAACAGAACTTGCAATTTCAGAATCACAGGAAAGAATGGCAGTTGTGGTAGACCCTAAGGATGTTAAGGATTTCTTAAAATATGCCAACGAAGAAAACCTTGAAGCGGTAGAAGTTGCCGTAGTAACAGAAGAAAAACGTCTTGTGCTTACATGGAGAGGCAAGGACATTGTAAATATAAGCAGGGCATTCCTTGATACAAACGGTGCCCATCAGGAAACAGACGTTGTGGTTGAAATGCCATCAGAAAAAGATAATCTTTTCAATGCAAAGCCTGTTACGGATGTTAAGGCAAAATGGCTTGAAACACTTTCAGACCTTAATGTATGTTCACAGAAGGGTCTTGTTGAAATGTTTGACGGCTCCATCGGTGCAGGTTCCGTATATATGCCATACGGCGGTAAATACCAGCTTACAGAAGTACAGACAATGGTAGCCAAACTCCCTGTATTAAAGGGTAAGACAGATATGGTTACAATGATGAGTTACGGATTTGATCCATATCTTTCATCATGGAGTGCTTATCACGGCGCAATATATGCCGTTGTTGAATCTATGGCAAAGATTGTATGTGCCGGCGGTGATTACAGAAAGATAAGATTTACATTCCAGGAATACTTCAGAAGAATGACAGAAGATAAGACACGCTGGGGCGAGCCTATGAAAGCCCTTCTCGGTGCTTTTGAAGCCCAGATGGGATTCGGACTTCCTTCAATCGGCGGTAAGGACAGTATGTCAGGAACCTTTAATGACCTTGACGTACCTAACACACTTGTATCATTTGCAGTTGATACCGCAAGTGAAAAAGATGTTATTACTCCTGAACTTAAAAAAGCCGGTAATGCACTTGTTCTTTTCGAGATTAAGAGAGATAAATTCGATATACCTGTATATACACAGGTTATGGAAATGTTCACAAACGTTGCCGATGCTATTGCAAAACATAACATTGTCAGTGCATATACACTTGATGCCAAGGGAATTGTTCCTGCAGTCAGCAAAATGGCATTCGGTAATATGTTAGGTGTAACAATTAACGGAGATGTTGACGTAACAGAACTTTTTGCACCAAAATACGGATGCATAGTTGCAGAAGTACCTGCCGATAAGGTGTCTGATCTTACAGGAGATTACCGTGTAATAGGATATGTCAACGATAAGGCAACTTTTGAATACGGAAATGTATCAATAGATATTAAGACAGCACTTGACACATGGAAGAAGCCTCTTGAGAAGGTATTTCCAACAGTTGCGGTTAAGGGCGGAGAAAAGCTTGATACACCTGTATACGATGCAAAAGAAATTTATGTATGTAAAAATAAAGTTGCAAAGCCTACAGTATTTATTCCTGTATTCCCTGGTACTAACTGTGAATACGACAGCACAAAGGCATTTGAAAGAGCCGGTGCGGATGTGATTACAAAGGTATTCAGAAATCTTACAGCAGACGATATAAGAGAGTCTGTAGAAGAATTTGAAAAAGCAATAAATAAAGCACAGATTATCATGTTCCCTGGCGGATTCTCCGCAGGTGATGAACCTGACGGTTCAGCTAAGTTCTTTGCTACGGCATTCAGAAATGCCAAAATCAAAGAAGCGGTTGAGAAGCTCCTCAATGAACGTGACGGTCTTGCACTCGGTATATGTAATGGTTTCCAGGCACTTATCAAGCTTGGACTCGTTCCTTACGGAAAGATTACAGAGCAGTCGGCAGACTCGCCTACACTTACAATGAATACAATAGGACGTCATATTTCCAAGATGGTATACACAAAGGTTGTTTCCAACAAATCACCTTGGCTTGCAAAAGCAACACTTGGCGGAACATATTGCAGTCCTGCTTCACATGGTGAAGGAAGATTTGTTGCCAATAAAGAATGGCTTGATAAGCTTTTTGCGGAAGGAATGGTTGCTACACAGTATGTAGACCTTGACGGCAATCCAACAATGGATGAAGAGTGGAACGTAAACGGTTCTTACTGCTCAATCGAAGGTATTACAAGCCCTGACGGAAGAATATTCGGTAAGATGGCACATGCTGAAAGACGAGGAGATTCTGTTGCAATTAATATCTACGGAGACCAGGATCTTAAGATTTTTGAATCAGGTGTAGAATATTTTAAATAATATAAGGTGAAAGATAATGGCAAAACTCAGTGAAGTGGAAGAAATGCTTGAAAAAGCAGAAGCGAATGAAGAAAATGAAAAGAAAATAACCGGACGTAAGAACAAAAAAGAAGATGAAACAAAACCCGGATGGAAGGTTGCATTGGAATATGTCAGGGTTATTGCGATTGGTGCACTTATAGCTTTTTTACTTTGCAAGTTTGTTATCATCAACGCCGTTATTCCTACAAGGTCAATGGCCAGTACTGTTAATGTGGGTGACCGTCTTATAGGACTTAGAATACCGTATTATTTTACGGACCCTGAAAGAGGCGATGTTGTCATATTCAAAGCTCCTGAAGCTACCGGCGAGGATGCAGGGCAGCTTTACATAAAGAGAGTGATAGGACTTCCGGGCGAGACAATAATTATTGACGCCGGTGTTGCATACCTTAAGAAAGAAGACGGCAGCAGAGAACTTATTGACAATCCTGACTGGTGGAACGAGGAACCCAACGCCAATGATGTGAAAAATTATCAGGAAATAGTTCTTGGCGACAACGAATACTTTATGATGGGCGATAATCGTAACCACTCATCGGATTCAAGGGTATGGGGAACCGTAACAAGAAAAGCGATACTTGCCAAAGCATGGCTCAGGTATTACAAAGGATTTAAAATAATAAAATAAAAATGTGCTGTGAAATACCGTATAAGGGTGTTTTCACAGCACTTCTTTTATTCTCTTGAAGCACTTTCATAATAGACTGCAAGGGTTCCGGGACCGGAGTGGGAACCGATTGTAGGACCTATCTGGTTTACTATTATTTCTTTTATATCAAGGTTTTCTTTAAGATGGTTGTATATATACATGGCGTCATCTTCACAGTCGCAATGGCTAATCATCACAATATCTTTTCCTTCGGGAGATATATCGGATATGGCTTTACTGATAAGATATAACAGGGATTTTTTTCTGCCTCTTACCTTATCAGTCAGTTTTAACTCTCCGTCATTGTTTACGAACAATATAGGCTTGATATTGATAAGGCTTCCTAAAACTGCGGCACTTTTTGAAAGCCGTCCGCCGTTATGAAGATAGTGCAGGTCATCAACCGTAAAAAGATGTATTATGTGCATTTTGGTTTTGTCAAGATATTCAATCAGCTTATCGTAGGACATACCTTTATTTTTCTTTGATACCGCTTTATATAAAAGCATGCCTTCCCCCATACAGGAACATAGGGAATCGATTACGGTAATTTTAACGTCGTTATGCTCATTTTGTATTTCCTCTGCGGCAATTACGGCATTCTGGCAGGTTGAGCTTAAACCGGAAGAAAAAGCAATATGGATAATGTTTTTACACATCTTAATGCAGTTCTCAAAAAAAGCTTTTGTCTCGGCGATATTGGGTGCCGCTGTTTTGGCACTTTCGCCGTTTCGCATTTTGTGGTAAAATTCCGACAGGGGCAGAGTATTTCTTTTACCGTAAATAACTCCGTCCATGTAATAACAGATTGGGAGAACCGGAATGTTGTTGTCTTTGTAAAAAGTTTCCGGAAGGTCGCAATTACTGTCTGTGGTAATTATATATTTCATATATGCCTCCTGATTTTTTTTATATTTTAGCCAAAAAAACTTCTTGACATACAATACAAACGATGATATATTGTAGAAGTTGTAAAAAGAAAGAAGAGTATCCGCTCTCACCCCAGCCTAAGGTCACGGGTTATATACATCAGACATTAAGTGTGTTATTTGTGTGCGGATATTATTCTATCCGCACTTTTTTATTGGAGGTACACTACCATTAGCGAGTTAATGATTAATGAACAGATCAGAGACAAAGAAGTTCGTGTGATTGGCGAAAACGGTGAGATGATAGGTGTGATGTCGTCTAAGGAAGCATATAAGCTTGCACAGGAAGCAGAACTTGATTTGATTAAGATTGCTCCTACAGCACAGCCACCTGTATGCAAGATTGCCGATTACGGAAAGTATAAGTACGAACAGATTCGTAAGGAAAAGGAAGCACGTAAGAAACAGAAGACTGTTGAAATCAAAGAAGTACGTCTTTCACCTAATATCGAAAGCAATGACCTTAATACCAAGGTTAATGCCGCAAGAAAATTCCTTGAAAAGGGTGACAAGGTTAAGGTAACCTTGAGATTCAGAGGAAGGGAATTAGCTCATATGTCATCAAACAAGCATATCCTTGATGATTTTGCAGAGCAGCTTGCTGACTGTTCAGTAATAGAGAAACCTGCCAAAGTCGAGGGCAGAAGCATGGCAATGATTTTAGCTGAGAAACGTTAAAATACAAATCAGATATTTTTAAGGAGGATTTTTATTATGCCAAAAATGAAGACAAGCAGAGCCGCAGCTAAGCGTTTTAAAGTTACCGGTTCAGGCAAATTAAAAAGAAGCAAAGCTTATAAGAGCCACATCTTAACAAAGAAGACAACAAAGAGAAAGAGAAATCTTAGAAAAGCAGCTCTTGTTGACTCAACAAATGAAAAGAACATGAAGAAGATTTTACCATACATCTAATTTGATGGTTCAATTAATTTTAGGAGGAAAATATAATGGCAAGAGTTAAAGGCGGATTAAACGCTAAGAAAAAACATAACAGAGTTTTAAAACTGGCTAAAGGTTACAGAGGAGCCAGATCTAAACAGTATAGAATTGCAAAACAGTCTGTAATGAGAGCTTTAACATCAGCATACGCTGGCAGAAAGCAGAAGAAGAGACAGATGAGACAGTTATGGATTGCAAGAATCAATGCTGCAGCAAGAATGAACGGACTTTCATATAGCAAGTTTATGTTCGGTCTTAAGACAGCAGGAATCGAAATGAACAGAAAGATGCTTGCGGAATTAGCAGTCAACGATGCAGCAGCATTCACAAAGCTTGCTGATACAGCTAAGGCTAACTTAAAGTAATTTATGAATATAATATACTGGAGGTTCATAAGAACTTCCGGTATTTTATACTTGATATTTTAACCGGAGTGTGTTAGTATAATACACGAAGTTGATATTCCTTGATAGCTCAATGGTAGAGCACTCGGCTGTTAACCGAGTTGTTGTAGGTTCGAGCCCTACTCAGGGAGCTTTTGAAAAACAGTCTTTTGGCTGTTTTTTTTATTTTGTAAAAATATGTATTCAAAATAGTACAATTAGCAAAAATTGTATTAAATTGTATTTACTAAAATACACTTTTTTCTGAAATAAATATTGCACGGGATATTTTATAATGTTATACTTCTTATGAACATAAAAGTTACTACTATTAAGGAGGATATACTAATGTTAGATATGGAACAGTGGGCTGGATTTGAAGGCCGTATCTGGAGAGAAGAAGTTAACGTTCGTGACTTCATTCAGAAGAATTATAAGCCATACGATGGCGATGAGTCATTCTTGGCTGAACCAACAGAAGCAACGAATAAGTTATGGGGTGCATTACAGAAATTACAGAAAGAAGAACGTGAAAAAGGTGGCGTTCTTGACTGTGAAACAGAAGTTGTATCAGGACTTACTGCATATGGACCTGGATATATTGATGAATCATTAAAGGATCTTGAACAGGTTGTAGGTCTTCAGACAGACAAGCCTTTAAAGAGAGCGTTTATGCCATACGGCGGTATCAGAATGGCAGAGCAGGCAGCAGAAAGCTACGGCTATGAAATCAATCCTGAACTTAAGTATGTATTCGAGAACTACATGACAACACATAACGATGCAGTTTTCGCAGCATATACTAACGAAATGAAATTAGCTCGTAAGACACACGTTGTAACAGGTCTTCCTGATACATACGGACGTGGACGTATCGTAGGCGACTATCGTAGAGTTGCATTATACGGTATTGATTACCTTATTGCACAGAAGGAAGCTGATAAGGCTAACTGTGGATGCGGTAACATGTATGATGATGTAATCAGACTTCGTGAAGAAATCGCTATGCAGATTACAGCATTAAAGGGAATGAAAGAAATGGCTAAGAGCTATGGTTATGATATTTCATTACCAGCTAAGAATGCTAAGGAAGCCTGCCAGTGGTTATACTTCGGTTACCTTGCAGCTATCAAGACACAGAACGGTGCAGCAATGTCTGTAGGCCGTGTTTCTACATTCCTTGATATTTACTTTGAAAGAGATTTAGCTAATGGCGTTCTTACAGAATCAGAAGCTCAGGAAATCATCGATCATATGACAATGAAATTCCGTATGGTTAAATTCGCAAGAATCCCTTCATACAACCAGTTATTCTCAGGAGATCCTACATGGGCTACTCTTGAAGTCGGTGGTATCGGAATGGATGGTCGTTCAATGGTTACAAAGACTGACTACAGATTCCTTCATACACTTGAGAACATGGGACCTTCACCAGAACCTAACCTTACAGTTTTATATTCTAGTGCATTACCAGAACAGTTCAAGAAGTATGCAGCTCATATCTCAATTGAGACAAGCTCAATCCAGTATGAGAACGATGATGTAATGAAGCCTGTATGGGGCGATGATTACTCAATCTGCTGCTGTGTATCTGCTACACAGACAGGTAAGGAAATCCAGTTCTTCGGTGCAAGAGCTAACCTTGGTAAGACATTACTTTACGCTTTCAATGGCGGATTTGATGAGAAGCATCGTATCCAGTGTGGACCAAAGCTTCAGAAAATCGATAAGGACGTACTTAGCGGTGAAGAAGATTACAAGATGGTTCGTGACGCATATGAAATCTGGCTTGACTGGTTAGCAGATATTTATGTTAACGTACTCAACCTCATTCATTATATGCATGATAAATATTACTATGAAGCAGCAGAGATGGCATTAATCGATACAGATGTACGTCGTACATTCGCAACAGGTATCGCTGGATTCTCTCATGTTATTGATTCACTTAGTGCTATCAAGTATGCTAAGGTTAAAGTAATCCGTGATGAAGAAGGAATTACAAAAGACTTTGAAGTTGAAGGTGATTTCCCTAAATATGGTAATGATGATGACCGTGCTGATGATATCGGTATCTGGGTATTAAAGACATTCTTAGAGAAGATTAAACGTCGTCACACATATCGTAATTCAGAACCTACAACATCACTTCTTACTATTACATCTAACGTTGTATACGGAGAAGCTACAGGTGCTATGCCTGACGGACGTGCAGCATTCACTCCATTCAGCCCTGGTGCATCACCAAGCTACGGTGCAGAACAGAATGGTCTTGTTGCTTCACTTAACTCAGTTGCTAAGATTCCATATCACTGGTCACTTGATGGTATTTCTAATACACAGACAATTAACCCAGATGCTCTTGGACATAGCAAAGAAGAACAGGTTAACAACCTTGTACAGGTAATGGACGGATACTTCGATCAGGGTGCTCATCACCTTAATGTAAACGTATTCACAAAGGATAAGTTACTTGATGCACAGGCTCATCCAGAGAAAGAAGAGTATGCTAACTTTACAATTCGTGTATCTGGTTACGCTGTTAAGTTCATCAGTCTTACAAAGAAACAGCAGGATGATGTAATTGCAAGAACATGTCATGCTAGTCTTTAAAAAATAGGATATACTATATAG
>JBNMKN010000090.1:0-7840 GCA_050874365.1 Butyrivibrio sp.
ATACTGGTCTACCATCTTCTCAGGATCTTCCATCTTGTCGAGCAACGCATTGATGTTAGCCGACATAATATCTTTGAATCTTGAAATAATTCCCATCTAACTGTACCTCCACACATTAATTAGTTATTTCCGTTAAATTATAACCTATATAATATAAAATGTCACTAAAAATTTATTCCTGACCGGCTTCTTCGTCTTTCTTCTGTTCGTCAAGACGTTTAAAAACCATAACATATCCGTCACAGCCATAGTTAAGAGAACGGTTCACCCTGCTTATGGTAGCTGTTGACGCCCCGGTAGCTTCCGCAATATCAATATATGTCCTGTTCTCTCTAAGCATCTTAGCCACTTCATACCGCTGTGAAATCGTCTCTATTTCCTTGACGGTACATATATCTTCAAAAAAAGCGTAACACTCCGATTTGTCTTTCAGACACAGTATAGCTTCATACAAATGGTCTACCTGGCTGGTTCTTACATTTCTGCTCATAATGTCCACCTGTTTCTAATTATTTTACTACAACAGTTTAACACTTTAAAGCATTTTAGTCCAGTATAAATTTATTGATGACCTCTACGATACCGTCCTCGTCATTTGTAGGTGCAACATAATCTGCGGCTTCTTTTACCACATCCTTGGCATTACCCATTGCAACGCCAAGTCCTGCGTATTCCACCATTGTTTTGTCGTTATAGCCGTCACCAAACGCCATAAGTTCTTCACGCTTTACGTCCAGAATACCAAGCAGTGCTTCAAGAGCTTTTCCTTTATTAACATCCTTTGGCAGGATTTCAAGGAAGAAAGGCTCTGACCTGTATACATCAAGATTATTGTGGAGTTTATCGTATACGTCCTTCTCAACCTCGGCAAGATAATTGCCTTCTCCTGTCATCAGGAACTTATTCACTTCAAAGTCCAGATATTCATACAGATTGTCCACTTTCTTTTTAGGAAGTCCGTTAAGTCTTGCTTCAATATCAAGATATTCGTCATCTATATCTTCCGAAACAACGGTTTCACCCTGATAGGTCAGAAGATTAACGCCATGTTTCTTTGAAAGTTCATATATTTCCTTATAATATTCCTTTGGGATTTTTACATCATAAAGTACCTTTTCATCAGCACAGGACATTATATATCCGCCGTTTAACGAAAGAATGTATCCGCCGTTCTCTTTAAGGTGAAGTTCGTCTGCGTATCCTCTTAATCCCTTTACAGGTCGTCCTGATGCGATAAGAACCTTACATCCTTTATCCATTGCGGCAAAAATTGCTTTCTTGGTCTCTTCCGTAATTATTTTCTGAGAATTGGTCAATGTACCGTCAATATCAAATGCCAGAATTTTATATGCCATTATTTTTTCCTCTTTACAATCTCATTTATTTCAAGTCCACATTTTATCAAATGATATAAAATAATTCAAGTAAATGAGTGTTTACAAAATAAGTAAAAGGTTTATACTGTTATAAGAAAAATATTAAGGAGGCAAGATATGCCCGGATTTGTAACACATCATATTTTTGGAATTAACGCATTTCACGGATTACCTAAGGGAAATGCCAAAGATATTATAAGAAAACATAATAAAGCCTATGCACTGGGGCTTCAGGGACCTGACCTGTTTTTTTATTTTCTTCCCACTTCATCAGGTCTTTTCCCTAACATTGCCAACAGGATGCACAAGGAAAATACAGGCGAATTTTTTAACCAGCTTATAGTTGCCTGTTCAACCATAAAAGAACTTGATGACTATGAGACCTGCAACGCATATATCCAAGGTTTTATAGGACACTATCTGTTGGATTCCGCCATTCATCCTTATGTATATTGCAGGGTAACCACAAAGCCTAACAAAGAAGTTCTCGGCGTGCATTTCGGTCTTGAAACGGATATTGACCGTGAAGTCCTCATGCACTACAAGGGTAAAAAATTAACCGAGCTTGACCACAAAAAAGCAATAGATATCACACCAAAAGAACAGGATGCCATTGCAAGGCTTCTCCACAAAGCAATCTTAGCTACATACGATGTTGATATTTCTATAAGAATGATTAAAGCTGCCGTTATTTCATTTAAAATTGAAAGCAGCATAATCATGGATAAAAAATCCAATAAACACAAAGTAATCAGTAAAATCGAGGATATGACGTTCCGCCATCCGTTTTTATCCCCTCTCCTGATTAATGATGTAACCCATTCTACGGATTCCTGCAATGAAGCCCACGAAGAATGGTATAATCCATGGGATGACACAATCACCTCTACCCAGTCCGTTTTTGATATTATGGATGAAAAAATTCCTAAATATGTGAACGCCATGGAACTTATGGACTGTGCGTTACTGGATTCTTATAACAGAACACTTGATAATTCCCCTGCTGTTCTTAAAGAATTAGGTAATCTTTCATATACAAGCGGTCTTGACTGCACAATTCCTTTAAAAAGATAAAAAATCACCGTGATAAGCCTCACAAAGACTAATCACGGTGTTATTTTTTACATATATTTTTTCATTGTCTCATTGATAAGTGCGCCGTCATCAAAATAATTGATTTTCATAGCTGCTTTAACCTCTTTAAGAGTCTCTGCTGCGGCCTTCTGCGCCACCTCGCTTCCTCTCCTTAAGATATCGTATACCTCAGGAATATTCTTTTCCCAGTATTTTCTTCTCTCCCTTATCGGAGCCAGTTCTTCCTGCATTACATTATTAAGGAATTTCTTTACTTTGACATCTCCAAGTCCGCCTCTGCGGTAGTGTGCCTTTAACTCATCAAGGTTGGCATAATCAGGTAAAAACTCCGCAAATTGCTCATCCTTACAGAAAGCATCAAGATAAGTAAATACTGTATTGCCTTCAACCTGTCCCGGATCTTCAACTTTAAGATGGTTAGGATCGGTATACATGGACATAACCTTCTTGCGTACATCTTCTTCTGTGTCTGCAAGATAAATACAGTTGCCCAGGGATTTACTCATCTTAGCCTTGCCGTCCGTACCCGGAAGTCTTAAACAAGCCTTGTTGTCAGGTAAAAGAATCTGTGGTTCGACAAGTGTCTCACCGTAAATTGTATTAAATTTATTAACGATTTCCCTTGCCTGCTCAAGCATAGGCATCTGGTCTTCTCCTACAGGAACCGTTGTTGCTTTAAATGCTGTAATATCAGAAGCCTGACTGATAGGATAGCATAAAAATCCGGCAGGAATTGTCCCGCCAAAGCCTCTCATCTCTATCTCACTCTTGATTGTAGGATTACGGTGAAGTCTTGCTTCCGTAACCAGATTCATATAATAAAAAGTTAATTCCGTAAGTTCCGGAACCATTGACTGTATAAATATAACTGATTTTTCAGGGTCAATACCACATGATAAATAATCAAGCGCTACTTCCACAATGTTCTCCCTGATTTTGTCCGGATTATCGTAATTATCTGTCAATGCCTGGGCATCTGCAATCATTATATAAATTTTATCATATTCTCCGGAGTTCTGTAATTCAACTCTTCTCTTAAGTGAGCCAACGTAATGACCTATGTGAAGTCTTCCGGTTGGTCTGTCACCTGTTAAAATAATCTTACTCATTGCCTGTTACCTCTAAAATATTTATAGTATTAATTTTATAGTATGTTAAAAAAAAGTCAAGCAAAAGAGTATTATGGTCTTGGCATTTCCTTATCCTTGATTGCATGCACAAGAAAATATATCCAGATTATGGCAAATACAACATCCCATATATTTCTTATGATGTTAAAAATAATAATCTTAGGTAAAATATTCAAGAGAATACATATTGCAAGATTGACAACAAATACTATTCCCTGATACAGAACAACCTGTCCTTTGTATATATTCTGTTTTACGAATGCGATTATCGAAGGTATAAACCCTATTATTATACTAAGTATTACTCCGAACACATTCCATCCTATTAAACGTGACATCTCTATCCTCCGTATATAACAAGGGCCACATTAAAGTGGCCTCATGCATATTATTCTGTTGTTGTAGATTTTGATTTATAGTAGTCATCAAAAAGCTTATTAACCGCATCCAGTGTTTCACTGCAGATTGATGGAAGCTTACCACCCCATGTCTTCTCTGCCTGATCATAACCCTTCTTAATGGCAGCCTGCATTTCCTTCATCTTATCAACGTCATCACCCGCGAGGGCCATAGCAAAATCAAACATTCTCTCTGATGTCTGCTTGACTCCGTAATAACCATCCTCGGAAATATCAGCCTGTGCCTGTGCTTTAGTCTCGGCATCCACTGTAAACTTTCCGCTTGAAAGCATCTTCCAGATACTGTCATAAGTAGTACCCTGATTGTTAAACATCTTCTGCACCAGACTTGTAAGCTGGTTCTGTCTGTCTTCCTGATCCTGCTTAAGCTTCTGTACAAGAGCGGCTCTGTCGCTCTCACTCATCTTGCTTATTGAGTATGTAGCGCTTGACTTCGCCTCTGATTTCTCATATACCGCAGCCTTGTCTTCCTTTGTCCCAGACGTTTTCTTTTCTGCAGTCTTTGCAGAAGAATAGTCTGAATACGCACTTGCAGATGATACACCACCTGAAACATTAACGTCCATATATGACCTCCTTGTATTATGTGTGCAAATCCTTTTGCCTGTTATACCCTTTATATCGGTTAAAAGCCGGAATTAATTAACACTACCTGTTATCGATTTTTTCAGGATACATATCATGGTTTGCCATTCTGTCCCATGCAACCTTTTCCCACTTTGTTCCCGGCTTTCCGTAGTTGCAGTAAGGGTCAATACTTATTCCTCCTCTTGGAGTAAACTTGCCCCATACTTCTATGTATTTCGGTTCCATAAGTTTAATAAGGTCTTTCATGATTATATTAACACAATCCTCGTGGAAATCACCGTGATTTCTGAAGCTGAAAAGATAGAGCTTCAGGGATTTGCTTTCCACCATTCTTACATCAGGTACATAAGATATTGTTATTGTTGCAAAATCAGGCTGTCCCGTTATAGGACAAAGACTTGTAAATTCAGGACAGTTAAACTTGACAAAATAGTCATTGTCCTGATGTTTGTTAATAAAGGTTTCAAGTACCTCAGGTGCATAATTATCGGCATATCTTACCTTCTGATTTCCTAAAAGTGTTACGCCTTCTGTTTCTTCTTTGCTTCTGCCACTCATATTCATTCTCCTAAAATCGGGTCTTTTACATTATTTGCTTCAAATGCTTTCATTCTGTCTATACATGTACCGCACTTAAGGCAAGGTTTATCCC
The DNA here is from genome assembly GCA_050874365.1 of Butyrivibrio sp. Classification (GTDB taxonomy): domain Bacteria; phylum Bacillota; class Clostridia; order Lachnospirales; family Lachnospiraceae; genus Eshraghiella. Next base: position 5,261 of record JBNMKN010000090.1, read on the forward strand.
CGCCCTCGTAACAGCTCCATGTAAGTTCATAAGGTACCTTAAGCTCAAGTCCTTTTTTAACAACTGCCGCCTTATTCCATGTAACAAGGGGTGCTTCTATCTTAAGCTGTCTGCCGCTTCCTTCATAAACAGCAGTATTCATGGCATTATAAAATACCTCACTGCAATCGGGATAAGCGTTGCCGGCAGCATCATCCGCATGTGCTCCGTAATATATCACATCACATTTTTTTGATAAGGCTATGCTTGCCGCTGTTGCAAGAAAAAGTCCGTTCCTGAAAGGAACGTAAGTTGATACAGGTTTTCCATCCGTCTTTTCAAGCTGTTTTGCATAGCTTTCATGTGGAATTTCTTCTGTTGAATGTGATAAAAGCGAACAATCGCTGTCTTTAAAAATAAGCGATAAATCTATTGCCAGATGTTCAACTCCGTAATATTCTGCCACTTTTACAGCTGCTTCAAGTTCTTTTGTATGTTTCTGTCCGTAAAATACAGATAAAGATACCACATTTTCTTTACCGTATTTATCAACTGCCATGCCAAGGCACGTGGTAGAGTCAACTCCACCGCTTGATAATACCAATGCTCTCATAATTTTTCCTTTCTTAATCTGCAAGCCTGTTATTAATTCCCATAAGGAATTTCATCTGAAGGAATTTGTCCTCCGAAAATTCACCTCTGAATGTTGTGGTGACTGTTTTACTGTTATTCTTTTTGATACCCCTTGCAGTCATACAGCTGTGACAGCCTTCAATGTAAACGGCAATATCTTTTGACTCAGTTATCATTTCCATAATTTCGGCTATGTCACTGCCAATCTTTTCCTGTAACTGCAGACGTTTTCCCACCATATCGGCAATTCTTGCAATTTTGCTTAAACCGATTACTTTGCCGTTGGGAATATATGCTACGGAAACTTTCACATCATACATAAGAGCAAGATGATGTTCGCAATAGCTGAAAATATCAATATCCTTTACCAAAACCATATCTTTGCTGTCGGTTACGGTATCAAGTCCCTGTTCAAAGGTCTTATTAAACATTTCTGCAATTTCTTTGTTGGAATAATTCATTCCCTCAAAGACCTCTTCATACATCTTTGCCACTCTTTCGGGTGTGTCCTTAAGACCTTCCCTGTCGGGATTATCACCTAACGCAATAAGTATTCCTCTTATATGCTCTTTAATTGCTTCTCTATCAATAGCCATTTCTGCCTCTTTTCCTGTTACACACCTTTTTTATCCGGATCCCAGATAAATTTGTGAAGCTGTAACTGTAACCTAACTTTATTCATTTTTCTTTCTTTCATAAATTCTACTATGTCAGCAGGATCTATATTCCCAAAGACAGGACTTATATATACTTTTGCTTTTTCACAAAGATTGTATCTTTTTATAATTTCTTCTGCTTTTTCCAGATCTTTAATACTGCCCGATACGAATTTAACTGTGTCAATGTCCCTTAATATCTCAAAATTACCAAGGCACATCTTCTCCTCCATTCCGCTTGTGGGAAGTTTATAGTCCATGGTAAAACTTATATTTTTGCACACAGGGAGGTAAGGTTTTAGGCTCACACTCCCGTTAGTCTCTATTTCAACGGATAATTCCTTATCGTTATCAAGAAGTCCTAACAATATTGCCATATCCTTGCGGAACAGAGGTTCTCCTCCCGTAATGGTTACGTTACGGATTCCTGATTTTTTAATAAGCCCGTAGATTTCATTTTCATCCATGATTTCAAAGGATGCATCATCTTTATTTGCCCACTTGGTATCGCAATAGGAGCAGTCAAGATTACAGCCTTTGAGTCTTAAGAAAAATGCAAGTTCACCTGCTTTTCTTCCTTCACCGTTAATACTTACAAATGTTTCAACAACTTTATATTCTGCCATATCATTCTCCGTATACGGCACAGTTGTTTGGCGTCTCATATACAGACACACGTTTCACCTGATAGCCTTTTTCACTTATTCTATCATAAAAATATTTTGAAAAATTCTCTGCCGTTGAACGGAAATCAAGTTCAACAATCCTGAAACCTTCATCTTTAAGTGCATTATAAGTATTTTCTTTCAATGAACCTTTTTCAATTATCAGACAGTGGTCAAAATAATCCACTTCTTTTTTTATTGTCTCTTTTAACTCATCAAAATCAATTAACATCCCTCTTGTGTGGCTGTCTGTTTTCAAGGCATCGCCTTTAATTTCAACAACCACCCTCCAGCGGTGTCCGTGTATATTACTGCATTTGCCCTCATATCCTTTAAGAAAATGAGCCGCATCAAAACTGTGTTCAGATACTAACGAATACATATTTGCCTTCTTTCTTAAAATTAAAAATATAAATAAAAGGGACAGCAGAGCTGTCCCTTTAGGAGCCCTGGTTTTATTTATAGACAGGATGGTACAAACGAACTGTCTTTAAAATTTATTAATTGTAAGCCTGTGTATCTGCTTTTCTGCGTGGTGCAAAACATCCCGCTACAGTAAATACAAGTCCAAGTCCCGCAACTATCGCTGTAAATACCGTAAATGTAGTAACTACAGAATCCTTAAATATGCTAACCAATGCCATTAC
>JBNMKN010000091.1:0-7836 GCA_050874365.1 Butyrivibrio sp.
CTTCGGAGATATGGACTTTAAGGTAACAGGTACAAAAGACGGTATCACAGTTATCCAGATGGATATTAAGATTCACGGTCTTACAAGACAGATTGTTGAAGGCGCTATTGCAAGATGTCGTGAAGCAAGATTCTTTATTATGGATAACTGCATGAGCAAAGCAATCGCAGAACCTCGTAAAGAAGTTGGCAAATATGCTCCAAAGATTATCCAGATACAGATTGACCCTGCTAAGATTGGTGATGTTGTAGGCCAGAGAGGTAAGACAATTAATGCCATAATCGAAGAGACAGGCGTTAAGATTGATATAACAGATGACGGTGCGGTATCTGTCTGCGGAACAGATAAAGCTGCAATGGATAAGGCAATTAAATACATCCAGACCATTGTTACAGATTACGAAGAAGGACTTGTCCTTGAAGGTAAAGTAATAAGCATTAAAGAGTTTGGTGCCTTTGTTGAGTTTGCACCGGGCAAAGAAGGAATGATTCACATTTCCAAAATAAGCAAAGAAAGAATCGAGCATGTTGAAGATGTCCTTACACTTGGTGATGTTGTTAAGTGTGTATGCCTTGGAAAAGACAAGATGGGACGTTACAGCTTTAGTATTAAAGATTTAAAACCTGAAGATAAATAGGAGGTTTTTATGTCAGGACATTCAAAATTTGCAAATATTAAGCATAAAAAAGAAAAAAATGATGCTGCCAAGGGTAAAATTTTTACACGTCTTGGTAAGGAATTAATGGTTGCTGTTAAAGAGGGCGGACCAGATCCTAACAATAACAGTAAGTTAAGAGATGTAATTGCAAAAGCTAAATCAAACAATATGCCTAATGATACTATCGACAGAAGTATCAAAAAGGCTGCCGGAGACGCCAATGCGGCTAACTTTACTGCAATTACATATGAAGGATACGGACCTAACGGTACAGCAATTATTGTAGAAACATTAACAGATAATAAGAACCGTACAGCTTCTAATGTAAGAAATGCTTTTACAAAGGGCGGCGGTAATGTCGGTACTCCGGGATGTGTTTCTTTTATGTTTGATACAAAGGGACAGATTCTCATTAACAAAGAAGAGTGCAGCATGGATTCCGATGATCTTATGATGTTAGCACTTGATGCAGGTGCCGATGATTTTAACGATGAAGATGAGGATGCTTTTGAAATTCTTACTAACCCTGATGATTGTGGTACAGTAAGAGAAGCTTTGGAAAAAGCAGGACTTAAGCTTGATCAGGCTGAAGTAACCATGATTCCTCAGACATGGGTAGAGCTTACAGACCCTGCCGATGTTAAGCAGATGAACCGTATTCTTGATCTTCTTGATGATGATGACGATGTTCAGGCAGTATACCATAACTGGGATATGCCGGATGAGGAATAATCTTGAGAGTTGAAGAATTTAAAATGGAACGGGAGAATCTCGTTAAAGCAGGAGATATAGTAAACATAACAGAAGGTGTTCTTCCTTCAAGCTGGTATTACACAATAGAGCCTGCGGTTGCAATGTCAAGAAATTACAAATTCCCCGAAAGAATAAAATCAAGAAGCGGAACAGTAGTTGGAATTGACAGGACTGACAGAGGTTTTTTCGTGAAAGTAGAATTTGACGAATAGAAATTCATTTTATAAAAGAGAGTTCACAGTGTGGACTCTCTTTTTAATAACTCAACATTAATTATACTGATTATCGGAACTGTCTTTTTATTAATTTTACCGATTAGTACGTTAATAACAGTATCGCATATCTCTTTTGACTTAATATCAACCGATGTAATCTGTGGTTTTACAAGGCTGCATATCTCTGAATTACCGATACAAAGAACCTCAATATCCTCCGGTATCTTGTGATTCTTCTTTTGCAATACAATAGAAGCATAAGCTGCCAGTTTTTCATTCTTACATAAAACAACATCCGGTATTTTTTCTTTATCTATAAGGGAATTGATATATTTCTCAACATATGCCATATCACGGCTCAATTGCGTAAAGTCGGGGTCCGCATCTATTCCTGCAAAGTCATAAGCATTGTGAAGTCCTGTAAGTATATTTTTTACGCCAAAAGACATTCTTTCAAAGAGAAAAAGTATTTTGCTTTTTCCTTTTTTTATATATTCTTTAGATATGTCTTCAACAAAAGAGGATATGTTATTATTAACGTAACACAGATTTTCATTATCTACATTATCGAAATAACCGTTAATAATTACCGCAGGTATAGTTATTTCTTTAAGCAGGCTGATATTTTCTTCGATAGAATATGTAAGAAAATCGTGACCGTCAATTATGATTCCCGAAAAATTTTCACTTAAATAACGTTCAAGCATATTCTTTTTGGCTGTTTCATCCTGATTGCAACAGGCGATGGCTGTTTTGTATCCGTTTTTTTGCAAAGCATCGCTTAAATAGGTGATTTTATCTGCCATATCCTCGCTTCCCGTACCGGAACACATATACACAACCGTGTTATTGGTATGTCTGCTGTAATCACTCTTTTTGATAAAATTATTTTCTTCAATAATCTTTTGGACCTTATCCCTTGTAGCTTTGCTGACTTTTTTATCATTATTGATTACTCTTGAAACGGTGGCGATTGATACGCCGGCTTTATCCGCAATGTCATATATATTCACATCAATCCCTCCTTACTTTACTAAATCTTACATTATTATGTTTTATTCCCACAAAAAAAGCAAGAAAATATATATTTAATGTGGTCATTTTTGTAAAAAAGTGTTAATATTAACTTTGGTTATGCCGATAGAAAATACATAAGTATAACTATGTACATTTGGAGGTTTTTTAATGAAATTTCTTAATCTTATAAAAAAACACTGGAAAGCGTCATCTGCATTGGTTGCGATAGCAGTTCTTACAGTCATATTTGTAGTAATTGTTAAAGCAAGTACCGTACAGCTTACAGTTAATCTTGCAAGTATTAATTTTACGGAAGGACAGAATTCCCAGGCAATTACAGCCAGCGTATCCTTAAATCTTGACAATGATGCGGGAATTGTAGGATGGAACTGGTCCATGAATGATCCTGAAGTAGCTACGGTAAGTAATAACGAAGGTTCCGGTATGGTATATTCCAAAGGAGCCGGAAAGACTAACCTTGTTGTTAAGTATTCATTAACGGACGGAACCAGTGCAAGTAAATCCGTTCCTGTAACAGTACCTCTTGTTGTTAATTACAGTTCCATAAACGGTATACTTACAGCCGGTGCATACGGAACCGTAACATGTAATGCGGCTTCTACCAAAAATGTAGAGTGGTCTTCATCTAACAGCAATATTGTATCTGTTGCAAAAGATGCGGGACAGGCACCTAACGGAAGCGTTGCTACGGTAACGGCAGTCAGTGGCGGAACCGCTACGATAACAGCTTCAATACCTTCGGACTCTTTGTCCTACAGTTTTCAGGTAACTGTGGGTGTTTCTATTATCGATGATGAGATTACTGTTAACCAGAACGAATCAAAGACTATTGCCACAAACAGTAATTCGGCTTCTGATGTATACTGGTGGACAGACAATCCTGAAGTTGCTACGGTAAGCAACGGTATTGTACAGGGTATTTATGCAGGTACAACAACTGTATATGCAAGCTGTAAAGAGGGCGATTATTCAGGCAATGCGGGTGATTCGATTACCGTAACGGTACCTTATGTTGTAAATTCACCAAGCACAACAGGTCTTGTGGGTGATAAGTTATCTTTTACAACATCTGCCAAACCATCAGAAGTTAATTATGCTTCAAGCAATAATAATGTAATATATTATGACCAGACAACCGGGAAATTCAACGCCGTAGGAACAGGAACAGCGGATATTTCCGTTACATGGCGTGGTGATACAAGAACCATTACAGTAAGTGTTATTGACGGTATCTCTCTTTCTACATCTGAGATTTCCCTTAACATCGGGGATTCACAGAAGGTAACTGCTACTGTTACCAATACAACCGCACCTGTGCATTGGTCAATCGCTGACCCTGCTGTGGCATCTTTTAATGTTGAAGAGGACGGTCTTACCGTAACGGTTACAGCATTGTCACAGGGCAGTACAGGATATACAACCCTGATTGCATCCCAGGAAATAAACGGTGTTGTTAAGACTTATTCCTGCCGTGTCAATGTACTTAATCCTGTAAACAGTCTGACACTTATGTATAACGGTGCACAGATTACCAAAGAAATTTCTATTGAAAAAGGAAACAGCATATATATCACAGCATTTTTAAACCTTGGTGAATCAGCAGTTCCCGATAACACTAAACTTAGCTGGGTATCATCGGATAACGGAATTATTTCGGTTACGCCTGCCACAACAGAAGGACAGCAGCAGTTAGCCGAAATCAGGGCAATATCAGGCGGTAAAGCAACTGTTACGGTTGTATCCGATGATGGTTTATTTATAGCAACTGCAGATTTCTATGTAACGGAAGGTGTTACGGGAATCTACCTTGATAAAGAAAGTGTTACGGCACAGATGTCTTTGGAAAAATATCAGTTAAAGGCAACTGTAACACCTGAGACAGACGGTGTTGACAATACTGTTATATGGTCATCCCTTAATCCTGCGGTTGTTACCGTAGACCAGAACGGACTTGTAACCTTTGTGGGTCCCGGCGAGACTTATGTAAGCGCAACATCAGCAGCCGACACAAGCAAGGTTGCATATTGTAATTTCATAATTACCCAGCAGGTAGAGGGCGTAAGTATGGACTTTAAGTCAATTACTATGAATGTTGACGATGAATACAGACTTACTTATGTGATTACTCCTGCCAATGCTTCCAATAAGAATGTTACATTTTCTTCATCCAATGAAAATGTTGTCAAAGTTGATGATACAGGTATGGTTACAGCTATTTCAAGCGGCAGCGCAACAGTAATTATACAGACCGAGGACGGCGGTTTTATTGATATGACCAATATTACCGTTTTACAGCCTGTAAAAGAAATCGTTCTTTCCCAGACTGAAATGACCGTAAAGAAAGGTACTGTATTCTGGCTGAATGCGACTGTACTTCCTGAAACCGCCGATAATAAGAAGATTACCTGGAATACCTCCGATAAATCCCTTGCCACGGTTGACCCTGACGGAAAAGTAACAACCCTTGCCGTAGGAACCGTTACAATTTCCTGTGTAAGTGAAGATACAGGTGTTGTTGCATATTGTGTTGTTGAAATCACAGAACCTGTTACAGGTCTTACATTAAATTCATACTACGAAGAAATTGTAAAAGGAACAAGATTCGTTATAGTTCCTACCGTTCTTCCTGTTGAGGCACCTGATAAGAGAGTAACTTATGTATCAAGTGATCCTGAAATTGCATCAGTTGATGAAAACGGTGTTGTAACAGGTCTTAAAGGCGGAAGCTGTGAGATTATTGTAACAACCGTTGAAAGCTCACTTAAGGCAACCTGTACAATACAGGTAAAAGAATATGTATCATCTATTGAAATTAAGAATTCAAAAGAAATAATGAATATCGGCGATACATTGCAGCTCAGTGCAGATGTGCAGACAGAAAGTGCATCTAACAGAAATGTAATCTGGTCAACAAGTAATTCAGGTATTGCAACGGTAGACCAGAGCGGTAAAGTAACAGGTGTTAATCCCGGAACCGTAGTTATTACAGCACTTGCTGCCGACGGAAGCGGAGTAAGCGATTCGGTTGCAATAAGGGTTATTAATCCTGTAACCTCAATTACTTTAAGCGAAAGTAAAATAACCATATATGTTGGTGATACACATAATATTGTAGCGACCATCCATCCTGAAAACGCCTCTATCAAGGGTATCGAGTGGACATCCGATGACCCTACGATAGCAAAAGTATATTCAGACGGTGATGTTGTGGGTATAGCACCGGGAAGAACAATTGTAAATGCCACCTCAACCGATACCAATGAGGTTGTTGCACATTGTACGGTAATTGTCAAACCTATTATTAATGCATCCTCTATTTCGATTAATTCATCTGAAATTATTATGCTTAAAGGCAAGACAAGAAAACTTACTGCGAGATTATATCCGCTTAACTCCAACGAAGGAGTCAACTGGCTTTCAACGGATACATCCGTTGTACAGGTTGACGCAAACGGTAATATTGTAACGGTAGGTGCAGGTTCATGTGACGTTGTGGCATACAGTTCATCAGGAACCGTTGAGGACCATTGTACAATATATTCCATTGCCATGAGCCATACGGACCTTAAGATGGAACAGTATGATACCTTCAATCTTTATGTAGACGGTGCTCCTAGAAACGTGTCATGGAGAACCTCTAATCCAAGGATTGCATCGGTTACACAAAACGGTGTTGTAACAGGACGTATGCCTGGAGAATGTACAATTACGGCAACAATCGATGGCAAGACTGTATCTTGCTTCGTTAAGATATATGCTGTGGATCCGGGCAAATTTATAAACAGCAGAAAATAATTTCGTAACAAAAACTTAAATATTTACCTTGTTGATTTTACATAATTGCTATGCTATATTTAGGCTAATGTTAATTAGCAAGAGGAGATTATTATGAATGACGATTTTAATATGGAAGATGAATTAGCCAATTCAATCGCACAGATTATAGACGAAGAAACATCTGAAGCAGAAGATATGTACAGGGATAAGCTTAACGGTAAAACAGCTAAGGCTGAACCTGTGGATAATGATGACGATGATTATGAAGAAGACGAAGGCGATAATAACAATAACAAGCGTAAGCTTTTTATAATTATCGGAGCGGTAGCTGTTTCAGTTGTATTAATCGTAACGGCAATCGTGCTTTTACTCAAATCTGCCGTTAATAAGAGCAAGAATAATTACGGATACTATCAGAACCTTGCATACGAGGCAAAAGATACCGATAAGGATTATGACAAAGCGGTAGAATATTTTAATAAAGCCTTAAAATATAAAGATACTCTTTTAAAGGATGAACATGTTACGGTGGACGGCAAGTCTGTTAAATCATCGGAAATTCTTGTAAAGGATATGCTTAATCTCAGGGATTGTTATGATAAGTTAGGTAAGACGGACGAAGAAGTTACAATTCTTAATGAAGCTCTTACTTATGACAGCGTTAATACAAATGTTATATATTATCTTATTAAATTGTACGGTGATGACAAGAATTACAAAGCAATGTCAGAACTTTACGATACAGTAAGTGCCGATGAGAATGTAACCAAGGATGTATTAAGTCTTTTTAAGAGTTATGTATGTCAGGATCCTGTTATCACACCTGCCGAGGGTGACTATTCAAAGAGCCAGACAGTAGGATTTTTACAGGTAAACGGATGTAAGATTTACTACACAATGGACGGCAGTGACCCTGTTAAGAACGGAAGCCTTTATACCCAGGACGTTACCCTTGATAAAGAGGGCACTTATGAATTTAAGTATTATATGACTAATGAATACGGATTTAAGTCAGATATTTTTACTACCAAATATACCATTACTTTTAAAGCACCTGACGGACCTAAGGTAACACCTACGAGCGGTTCTTATTCAACCTCATCTGAGCAGCTTATAGTTGTGGGAAATATTCCTACAGGCGCTAAGGCATATTATGAAATATCCCATGACGGAGCAGTTACACCTACCACAGACAGTACGGAGTACACGGAACCCGTTGTTATGCCTGAAGGAAGCTTTTTCTTCTCTGTAATTATCGTTGATGAAAACGGACTTTCAAGTAATGTTGTTACTAATAATTATACCTTGAAAAAGGTGGATAAATTTGACTCACGTGCTGCCGAACAGCTTATATGGTCTACATTAATCAAGAACAAAGTTATTAATGATAACCAC
>JBNMKN010000092.1:0-7836 GCA_050874365.1 Butyrivibrio sp.
AGAAGTAGCTTATGAAGTAATGAAATTATTTATTACTGACTTTACAGAGGAAGAACTTAAAAATTGTATTAATAAAGCATATGACAGTAAATTTGATACAGATGAAATAGCTCCGCTCGTTAATGCAGACGGTGCATATTTCCTTGAATTGTTCCATGGTGCAACAATCGCTTTTAAGGATATGGCATTATCTATTCTTCCACATCTTTTAACAACAAGTGCCAGAAAGAACAATATTAAGAACGATATCGTAATTCTTACAGCTACATCAGGTGATACAGGTAAGGCTGCCCTTGCAGGATTTGCGGATGTTAAGGGAACCAAAATAATCGTATTTTATCCAAAACACGGTGTAAGCCCAATTCAGGAGAAGCAGATGGTTACCCAGAAGGGCGACAATACATACGTTGTAGGAATTGAAGGTAATTTTGACGATGCCCAGACAGGCGTTAAGACAATGTTCGGAGACAGCGAATTAGCTAAAGAACTTGATGCTAACGGATTCCAGTTCTCATCAGCTAACTCTATCAATATAGGAAGACTTGTTCCACAGGTTGTATATTATGTATATGCATATACAAGACTTCTTGCCAATAACGAGATTAAGAGCGGTGACAGAATCAATGTTGTAGTTCCTACAGGTAATTTCGGTAACATTCTTGCCGCATATTACGCTAAGAATATGGGACTTCCAATCGCAAAGCTTATCTGTGCATCCAATGAAAATAAAGTCCTTTTTGATTTCTTCAAAACAGGAACCTATGACAGAAACAGAGAATTTGTCCTTACATCTTCTCCATCTATGGATATTCTTATTTCAAGCAACCTTGAAAGACTTATCTACAGAATAGCAGGTGACGATGCCAACGCTAATAAAGAGCTTATGGACAGCCTCAAGAAAGACGGCAGATATACAATTACCGATGATATGAGAGCCAAGCTTGACGATTTCTACGGTAACTACGCAAGTGAAGCAGAGACCGCGGAAGTTATTAAGTCTATTTACTACAATACAGGCTATGTAATAGATACACATACAGCCGTTGCCGCAAGCGTATATAAGAAATACGTTGCAGAGACATCCGATGAGACCAAGACTGTAATTGCATCAACAGCCAGCCCATTCAAATTCACAAGAAGCGTAATGGATGCTATTGATAAGGCAAAATATGACTCAATGACAGATTTTGAGCTCGTTGACGAACTTAGCAGAATTGCCAATGTTGCAGTTCCACAGGCAATCGAAGATATCAGAACAGCACCTGTTCTCCACGACAGAGTGTGCGATAAGACAGAAATGAAAGCTGTTGTTAAGGATATACTGGGAATTAAATAAAGACAAAGAGGGGAATTGGAAATGACAAAGTTATATTCCAGAATGTTTCCTGTAATTCTAATTTTAATATTTGAAATAGCTATAGCTACTGCAGCCCTTACCAATGTCTGGGCAGCAGTAGCTTTTTATGCTCAAAAAGGCGGTAGTGCTTCACAGGATGAAATATATTATGTAGCGGTTAATGACTATTCAGACAGTGATATAGAATATCAGGAGTATTTAGACAGTGTTAAGAAAAGTGTTAAAGGTTTTTTTGATGAAATGTCAAAGGCAGACTGTGAGATATGGGTATATCCTGTGGCGGTAGAGGCAGCCGAGGGCGATAATGTATTGTGCAGGTTGTACCTTGGAACAAAAGAGGACAGTGAATATTTTAACCAGGGCAAAGGAGTGTATGTAGGCAATGATATAAAATATTATTGTGAAAACAACAGGATAAAAATATATTCAGAGGAGTTTGATGTATCAGGGTATCTTGACAGTGACGGGTTTGAGAAAAATTCAATGATATATGCCAGATACGGGGACTTTTCGGATGCTTCAAAAGAAGAGATAGCAGATTATATTGTGGAGCAGACGGTTTCGTCAAGCGGAAATAATTCCTTCACAATCTTTTCTGCAGACAGTAATATAAAAGAACTTATCAGAACTGACGCAGAGAAATATAACATGGTTTTGCGTGAAGAAGATGACCAGGCAGAGGACGGCAGAATTGTATACAGCCATGATGTTACCAACAGAATTTTTAAACCAATTCTTTTTGCATTATTGTCAATAGCATGTTTCGGACTTTTGGTACAGACGATGTTATGGTTTATAGACAGGGAAAAAGAAACAATAATCATAAAGAAAATATACGGAATCAATATATTCAGAATATATTTTCCGATGTATATTGTCACGTTGATTGCATGGATTGCCGGTTCGGTTATTTCATTTGTATTCCAGTACATAGTTGATTATCTGGTTTTAGGATATGAAAAAATATCCGTAATGAAATACACAATGGTTTCAACAGGTGCATCGTTTGTTTTAATTGTATTTATTCTGCTATTAACATCCCTTATCTATTATTGTAAATCAGATAAGATTATCAATAAAATTAACAGGGAGGGAAGCATATAATGAAGTTTAAATCCAAATTAAAAGTTGCACTGGATATGTGCATTAACGATAAATGGAAATTCAGGGCAGCAATTATTACTACGGTGGCGTTTTTATGTATCGTAATGCAGATTATCTATATGACGTCAACGTCCGGCATTTATAAATCCAGAGTCAATATGGCACTTTCAAAAGATATAGAAGGCCTTTTATATGTGGAGTTTAAATCAGAGGATGTCAATGGCAAAGAAATTATAGAATCAATTCCGGAGATTGAAAACTACGGAAACGTATATTTTGCCGGAATGAACAGCACGCCGGCACTTAAGAAATTAAGGGAAGTTCAGGAAGGTCATCAGGCTTTTTATTCAAAAGAAGAATATGAGGAATACGATGGCATAGAGACTGTGGTTATGTCAAAAGGCATGTGGGATATCATGAACCTGAAGCTTACAGAAGGCAAAAAGCCGTCAGAGTGTGAGACTTCGGAAGATGATACTCTTATATATGTAAGTGAGGCATACCGTGGAAAAATATCCTGCGGAGATACTTTTGAACAACAAAATATTAAAGGCGAGACAGTCAGAAAATACATTGTGGCAGGTTTCATTGATAAGAAATCGGCTATTATAGATAATATGATATATTCCACGGGCAACAGTGAGAAAAAGGGAAGCTATTCCCTGAAATACGGAGTTGTTGAAGTTGTATCTACGGTAAGCCCGGAGGATATGTATGTATATTGCAATCCAAAAGATTACCGGACTGTATCGGATAAAATAGAAGCTGCCGCCAAGTTAAATAACAGTGGGGTAAGAATTATAAAAATTTCATCGGTCATTGATTATATGGATAGAGAAAGTAAAAAAAGCACCAAAGGACTTTTTGAAGCTGCTGTTGTATTTGTGCTTTTTATGGTTGTTTCACTTAGCTTTAACCAGACCTGCAGTTGTATCAGGCAGTCGGGAACTTATGGAATATGGATTGCAAACGGACTTGATAAAAAAGGTGTCAATACAATAATCTTTTTGAAGAATTTGTATTCGTCGCTAATTTCGGTAATACTTGCGTCCGTACTTATGATGGTTTTATGGCATAAGTTTTACTGTACCAATATGATAAACCATATGATAATCAATGAAGTTTTCACAAAGAAAGTTCTGGCTCCTGCTGTATTAATTTCATTGGCTGTTTCTGTGATTTCATCAGCCGCACCGGTAATTATATTTAACAAAAAACAGACGGTAGATTATCTTCGAGGAGGTATCTTTTAGATGATAGAGTTAAAAAATATAAAGAAAGATTACAATTCGGGAAAAGTTGTAACAAGTGCACTGAAAAATGTCAATCTCAGGATAGAGGACGGCGAATATGTTGCCGTGATGGGAGCTTCCGGCTCAGGTAAATCTACTCTGTTAAATATTCTCGGAGGTCTTGATAAGGTATCGCAGGGTACATATTTTTATAATGACATTAATGTAGGAGCAATGGATAATAAGGAACTTAACAGGTTCAGAAAAGAACATATAAGCTTTATATTCCAGAATTATGCGTTAATGAACTTTTATACCGTATACGAAAATACGGAAGTGCCGCTTATAGCCAGAGGCATCAGGAAAAAAGAACGTAAAAGCATGGTGGAGAAAGCCCTTATGGATGTGGGAATTATTGATTTGGCGAAGAAAACCCCGTCAGAAATCTCAGGCGGTGAAAAACAAAGGTGTGCCATAGCGAGGGCACTTGTGGCAGATAATGACATAATTCTTGCAGACGAGCCTACGGGTTCCCTTGATAAGACTAACGGTAAAAATATAATGGATATATTTGATAAGCTAAAAGAACAGCATAAAACAATAATTCTTGTAACCCATGATGAATTTATTTCGGGATATGCGGACCGTATAGTGAGAATCGAAGACGGCGAAATCACCGAAAAATAATAAAAGTAGAATATTTCATAAAAAAGTGTTAAAATGTTCCTATATTTTGTATAGCGAGGAATTATTAATGGCAACGAAGGTCAATAACGTGTATGATGCGTCATCTATTTCTATTCTTGAAGGTCTTGAAGCAGTAAGAAAAAGACCGGGAATGTACATAGGAAGCGTGTCAACAAAGGGACTTAATCATCTTATTTATGAAATAGCGGATAACTCTGTGGACGAGCATCTGGCAGGATATTGCGATACGATATATGTAACGCTTAACAACGACGGGACAGCTACAATAACGGACAACGGACGAGGAATTCCAACAGGTATTCATCCAAAGGCAGGAATTCCCGCAGTCGAAGTAGTATTTACCGTACTTCATGCCGGTGGAAAGTTCGGAGACGGAGGCTATAAGATATCGGGAGGACTTCACGGTGTAGGTGCTTCTGTTGTTAATGCACTTTCAGAGTGGTTGGAGGTAAGAATTAAACAAGGCGGAATTGTGTACGAACAGCGTTATGAAAGAGGCAAGGCTGTATATAAACTGCGTGAGTGCGGTACCTGCCGTAAGAATGACACGGGTACAAGCGTAACCTTTTTACCCGATAACACAATATTTGAAAAGACTGAATTTAAGGCTGAGAGCATAGAAAGCCGTCTCCATGAAACGGCATATCTTAATCCCGGTCTTACTATCGTGTTTGAAAATGCAAGAAAAGGCGAAGAAAAAAAGGTAACTTTCCATGAAGAAGAGGGTATAACCGCTTACGTAAAAGCTCTTAACGAAAATAAAGAGGCGGTACATGATGTGGCATATTATAAGGGCAGCAGGGACGGAATAGAAGTTGAATGTGCATTTCAGTATGTTGACGAATTTCAGGAACAGATACTCGGATTTTGTAATAATATCTATACCGCAGAGGGCGGAACCCACCTTACAGGATTTAAGACCCAGTTTACGACGGTTATTAATAAGTATGCAAGAGAGCTTGGAATACTCAAAGAAAAAGACGTTAATTTTACCGGAAGTGACGTAAGAAACGGAATGACGGCGATTGTTGCGGTAAAACATCCTGAACCACGATTTGAAGGACAGACAAAGACCAAGCTTGATAATCAGGATGCCGGTAAAGTCGTTGCCGATATTACGGCAGCAGAGCTTGTAAGATTTTTTGACAGAAATCTTGAGACTCTTAAATCAGTAATCGCATGTGCGGAAAAGGCAGCCAAGATTCGTAAACAGGAGGAAAAAGCCAAGACCAATCTTTTAACCAAGCAGAAATTCTCCTGCGATACCAACGGCAAACTTGCCAACTGTGAGAGCCGTAATCCGGAAGAATGTGAGATATTTATAGTAGAGGGAGATTCGGCGGGCGGTTCTGCCAAAACGGCGAGAAACCGTAAGACGCAGGCCATCCTTCCAATCAGAGGCAAGATTCTCAATGTAGAGAAAGCGTCAATGGACAAAGTTCTTGCCAACGCCGAAATCAAGACAATGATAACGGCTTTCGGCTGCGGATTTTCCGAGGGCTACGGCAATGATTTTGACATCAGTAAATTAAGATATAACAAAATCATATTTATGACGGATGCGGACGTTGACGGAGCACATATAGACACATTGCTGCTTACATTTTTCTACAGGTTTATGCCTGACCTTATAAGGGAAGGACATGTATATCTTGCTACGCCTCCTCTTTACAAGGCGGTTCCTAAAAAAGGAAAAGGGCAGTACCTTTATGATGACAAGGCACTTGAAAAATACCGTAAAGAACATGAAGGCAGCAGTTTTACACTCCAAAGATACAAAGGTCTCGGAGAAATGGATGCGGACCAGCTTTGGGAGACAACACTTAATCCTGAGACAAGAATTTTGAAACAGATAGAAATCGAAGATGCCAAGATGGCGTCGGACATCACCTCAATGCTTATGGGTACGGATGTACCTCCGAGACGTGAATTCATACACGCCCATGCCCATGATGCGGAACTGGATATTTAGAAGGAGAATATTTTAAAATATGGCTGAGACAATCTTAAAAACAGAATATTCTGACGTAATGCAGAAATCATATATAGATTATTCCATGAGCGTTATTACCGCAAGAGCAGTTCCGGATGTAAGAGACGGATTAAAACCTGTCCAGAGGCGTGTATTGTATGCCATGAACGAACTGGGACTTAACTACGATAAGCCTCACAGAAAATCGGCACGTATCGTAGGTGATGCCATGGGTAAATATCATCCTCACGGTGACAGTTCAATATATGAGACACTCGTTGTACTTGAACAGGACTTTAAAAAAGGAATGGCACTTGTGGACGGACACGGTAACTTCGGTTCAATAGAAGGTGACGGAGCCGCTGCAATGCGATATACGGAGGCAAGACTTAAGAAGTTTACACAGGACGTATATCTTAAAGACCTTGACAAAGATGTGGTTGATTTTGTCCCTAATTTTGATGAGACGGAAAAAGAACCTTCCGTACTTCCTGTAAGAGTTCCTAATCTGCTTATTAACGGAGCGGAAGGAATTGCGGTAGGTATGACAACAAGTATTCCTACGCATAACCTTACGGAAGTAATTAACGGTGTGGAGGCTTATCTTGACCATGAAGATATCACAACCGCAGAACTTATGGAATATATTCCGGGACCTGATTTCCCTACAGGCGGAATTGTAATTAATAAAAGCGAGTTAGCGGACATATATGAAAGCGGTGTGGGCAAGGTTAAGATACGAGGCAAGGTTGTATTTGAGCCCGGTAAAAAGAAAACCGATAAAGACAAGCTTGTCATAACGGAAATTCCTTATACCATGATTGGTGCCGGAATCGGCAAGTTTATATCCGATGTTGTGGACCTTATAGAGACAAAAAAGACGCAGGATATCACAGATATTTCCAACGAATCTTCTAAAGAGGGCATAAGAATTGTCCTTGAGCTTAAGAAAAATGCCGATATTAAGAAACTTGAACATCTTTTATACAAAAAGACCAAGTTAGAGGATACTTTCGGCGTCAATATGCTTACCATAGCCGACGGCAGACCGGAGGTTCTGGGACTCAGGGACATAATCAGATACAATGTGGAATTCCAGTATGAAATCAACACAAGGAAATATACAACTCTTCTTAAAAAAGAATATGACAATAAGGAGATTAAGGAAGGTCTTATAAAGGCGTGCAATATCATTGACCTTATCATAGAGATTTTAAGAGGAAGCACTAATCTTAAACAGGCAAAAAACTGTCTCATATCAGGCGATACCGAGGGTATCAGATTTAAGTCTGACAAATCCGAAAAAGAAGCTAAAAAACTTCATTTTACGGAGAGACAGGCAACTGCAATTCTTGAATTAAGACTTTACAAACTCATCGGACTTGAAATAGAGGCTCTCGAAAAAGAATACGAGGAGACTCTTGCAAGGATAGCCGAATACGAGGAGATTCTCGGAAGTAAAA
>JBNMKN010000093.1:0-7679 GCA_050874365.1 Butyrivibrio sp.
CCACGGAACTGCTTACGATGTTTAACTCTCTTAGGTAATAACATTACTGTTCGCTCCCTTCCTTAACTGATTTTGTTGGAAGAACTTCACCCTTGTAGATCCATACTTTAACGCCGACTTTTCCGTATGTTGTATCTGCTTCTGCAAATCCATATTCGATGTCAGCACGTAATGTCTGAAGAGGAATTGTTCCTTCGCTGTAAAATTCTGTACGAGCCATATCTGCTCCGCCAAGACGTCCTGAAACTGATGTCTTAATACCTTTAACACCTGCTGTCTTCATTGTTCTTGACATAACTGACTTCATAGCTCTTCTGAAAGAAACACGGTTTTCAAGCTGGAGTGCAATGTTTTCAGCTACAAGCTGGGCATCTCCGTCCGGTCTCTTAATTTCTTTAATATCAATTGATACTTTCTTTGTAGTAAGTTTCTGAATCTTAGCTTTAAGCTTTTCAA
This sequence comes from Butyrivibrio sp., assembly GCA_050874365.1. Classification (GTDB taxonomy): domain Bacteria; phylum Bacillota; class Clostridia; order Lachnospirales; family Lachnospiraceae; genus Eshraghiella. The sequence continues at coordinate 457 of JBNMKN010000093.1, forward strand.
TATCAGCTCCACCTTTACCAATAACAACACCTGGTTTTGCTGTATAAATGAACACTTTCACTCTGTCAGAAGCTCTTTCTATTTCAATCTTTGAAATGCCGGCACTGTAAAGTTCTTTCTTTACAAATTTTCTGATGTTGTAATCTTCTACAAGATTGTCAGAAAAATCTGCCTCAGCATGCCACTTTGAGTCCCAGTCTTTGATAACACCGACTCTCATGCCATGAGGATTTACTTTCTGTCCCATGTGTGTTCTCCTTTCTACTTTTCGTTAAGCACGATTGTGATATTGCTCATTCTCTTCTCGATTCTGTAAGCTCTACCCTGTGCTCTAGGTCTGACTCTCTTCATGATTGGGCCTTCGCCTGCGTAACATTCTTCAATGTAAAGGTTTTCAGCCTTCATGCCGTTGTTGTTCTCAGCATTAGCAATTGCTGATTTTAAAAGTTTTTCTATAACTGTTGAAGCATATCTTGGGTTATATGAAACAATAGCAAGTGCTGTTGTAACATCTTTTCCTCTGATTGCATCTAAAACAAAGCATGCCTTCTGTACAGACACTCTTGCGTAAGAAACCTTAGCAGATGGTCTTGTATCTTTATTGGCATTTCTCTCTCTTTTAATCTGGGATCTATGTCCTTTTGCCATGGATTAAACCTCCTTCCGAATCTGTTAATTAACGAGATTTTTTCTCGTCTTTTCCATGTCCTCTAAATGTTCTTGTGGCAACAAATTCGCCAAGCTTGTGTCCAACCATATCTTCTGTAATGTATACAGGAACATGCTTTCTGCCATCATGAACTGCAATTGTATGTGATACCATCTGAGGATAGATTGTTGAACGGCGTGACCATGTCTTAATAACTGACTTATCACCTGCTGCGTTCATAGCGTCTACTTTCTTAAGTAAACTCTCATCTGCAAATGGTCCTTTTTTTAATGAACGTGCCATCTTTTGACCTCCTTAACTATTTGATGCTTTTACCGTCTCTTCTTCTTACGATAAGCTTGTTAGAAGATTTATTCTTCTTTCTGGTCTTGAGACCAAGTGCTGGTTTACCCCATGGTGTCATAGGTCCTGAACGTCCTACTGGAGCTCTACCTTCACCACCACCATGTGGATGGTCATTAGGGTTCATAACAGAACCACGTACTGTTGGGCGGATACCCATGTGACGGATACGTCCTGCTTTACCATAGTTGATAAGGTTGTGTTCTACGTTACCTACTGTACCAACTGTTGCACGGCAGATAATTGGAACCATTCTCATTTCGCCTGATGGAAGTCTTAATGTAGCATACTTGCCTTCCTTAGCCATAAGCTGAGCACTTGCACCTGCTGTACGAACAAGCTGTCCGCCTCTGCCTGGGTAAAGCTCTATGTTATGGATTTCTGTACCTACTGGAATATTTTCAAGTGGTAAGCAGTTACCTACTCTGATTTCTGCTGTTGCACCGTTCATAACTGTCATTCCGTCAGTTAATCCCTGTGGTGCGATAATATATGCTTTTTCGCCGTCTGCGTAGCAGATTAATGCGATATTTGCTGTTCTGTTTGGATCGTATTCGATACCGATTACTTTTGCAGGAATACCGTCTTTATTTCTCTTAAAGTCGATAAGTCTGTATTTCTGTCTGTTTCCACCGCCATGGTGTCTTACAGTGATTTTACCCTGATTGTTACGACCAGAATTTTTCTTCTTTGAAGCAAGAAGTGATTTCTCAGGTGTCTTCTTTGTGATTTCAGAGAAGTCTGAGCCAGTCATGTTTCTTCTGGAAGGGGTATATGGGTTATAAGTCTTAATTCCCATTGTTGTTTCTCCTTTCGATGTTTCAAGTTACACACGACGCAATATTTTCATCACTCTTTCTGCGCCGGACTTCACCGTCAGAGCGGATACTCTGAAGTGGTCTCAGATATTAAAGACCTGCGAAGATTTCAATATCAGCACTGTCTTCAGTAAGCTGTACGATTGCTTTCTTCTTAGCTGCTGTCTTACCGAAAGTCATTCCTCTTCTGCGAGTCTTGCCTTCTAAGTTCATTGTGTTAACGTTTGCTACTTTTGTTCCTTCAAACATCTTCTCAACAGCTTCTTTAATCTGAGTCTTATTTGCTTCCGGATGAACAAGGAATGTGTATTTCTTAGCGCTCATGTCTTCCATACTCTTCTCTGTAATAACCGGTTTAAGGATTACATCATAATACTGTACGTTTGCCATTATGCATACACCTCCTCAATCTTTGAGATTACATCCTTAGCTACAACCATCTTGTCATATTTTAAGATGTCGTAAACATTAATTGTGTTAGTAAATGCTGTCTTAACACCAGGAATATTTCTTGATGATAATGTTACGTTCTTGTTGTCGTCATCAGTTACTACCAATGCTTTCTTAACTTCAAGATTCTTTAATACATTTACCATATTCTTTGTCTTGATTTCATCAAAGTTAAGTCCATCAACTACGATGAATTTGTTCTCAGCTACTTTAGTTGTAAGAACTGATTTAAGGGCAAGATTCTTTTCTTTCTTATTCATCTTGAAAGAATAATCTCTTGGCTTTGGTGCGAATACAACTCCGCCACCTGTCCACTGTGGAGATCTTGTAGAACCCTGTCTTGCATGACCTGTTCCCTTCTGTCTCCATGGCTTTCTTCCGCCACCGCTGACTTCTGAACGGGTCTTTGCACTCTGAGTGCCCTGTCTCTTATTAGCAAGCTGGAGTACAACTGCCTGATGTACAAGGTGTGTATTAACTTCAACACCGAATACAGCATCATTAAGTTCCATATCTCCAACTACTTTGCCTTCAATATTGTAAACAGATACTTTTGCCATCTGTGTGGTCCTCCTTCCTTAAAATCCGATTACTTACCGGATTTTACTGTCTCTTTTAATGTTACTAAAGATTTCTTAGGTCCAGGTACTGCGCCTTTAACTAAGATTAAGTTATTCTCTACGTCAACTTTTACTACTTCAAGATTCTGAACTGTAATCTTCTTAGCTCCCATATGACCAGGCATTCCTTTTCCCTTGAATACACGGCTTGGATCTGATGAAGAACCGTTTGAACCCTGATGACGATGGAATTTAGAACCATGGGCCATAGGTCCTCTGTGCTGACCATGTCTCTTAATTGCACCCTGGAAACCTTTTCCCTTTGCAATTGCTGTTGCATCAAGCTTATCGCCTGCTGCGAAGATATCAGCTTTGATTTCATCTGCTACTGTGTAATCAGCTGCATTTTCAAATCTGAATTCTCTTACATATCTCTTATAAGATACGCCTGCTTTGTCGAAGTGACCTTTTTCAGCCTTTGTTACTCCATGTCTGTTTCTGATTTCTTTGCTGCCGTTCTTGTCAACATTAACGATTTTCTCTTTCTTGTCAACAAAACCAACCTGAACTGCTGCATAACCGTCGTTCTCAACTGTCTTAACCTGTGTTACTACACAAGGTCCGGCCTGCAATACAGTTACTGGAACAAGAACTCCGTCTTCGTTGAAGATCTGGGTCATTCCAATTTTTGTAGCTAAAATTGCTTTCTTCATTAATAAATTCCTCCTGTTTAAATCTACAGCGGTTCTCATTTACGAGAACATCCTAGAAAGTTAAATATAAGTGGAACTATCTGTTGCTTCTATATTAAACCATTCAGGACTTTCCTACTTTGCTTTGTGAAGACTTATTTGTTTTTCATTTTGATGTCGATGTAAACACCGGCTGGCATTTCTAATCTTGTTAATGCGTCTCTAGTCTTCTGTGATGGTTCGATGATATCGATTAATCTCTTATGTGTTCTCTGTTCAAACTGTTCTCTTGAATCTTTGTACTTATGAACAGCTCTGAGAATTGTAACTACTTCCTTCTTAGTTGGAAGAGGTACCGGACCACTCACCTGAGATCCTGTCTTCTTAACAGTCTCGATAATTTTCTTAGCTGACTGATCAACCATCTGATGATCGTAAGCTTTAAGTGTAATTCTCATTACTTGACTTGCCATAAAAAAAGCCGCCTCCTTTTCGTACTTTTAAAAATGATACGTTGTTATCTCGTATCTCAGTACAACAAGTGGTGACTGTACACATCCCCGCGTGTGTCGCATCTGACTGATCAAAAAAGAAGTGGAAAAACCTTCTTCTATAATGCAACCTCAAACGGTCATCTCTGCCATGTGCAGATGGTAAGTTGTACAGTGACTTGTCGTCAGTTTCCTAACTTGACATTCGCTCCACGGAAAACCTGTCTTGCGACAGCAACCTCACGCTTCACAGCTATCATGTCACAGCAATGTTTAGTATATAGTAGATAAGGGAAAAAATCAATTATTTTTATTGCATTTTTTTTAATACAATAGAAAAAATATTGTTTTTCTTCTCACATTACTTTATTATATCATATAGGTGACCCGGTTACATCATACGAATCACCATATAATATAGAAGAAGCAGGATTATAATTTATGTGGATAGCAGATAAATGGAAAGATTACGAAGTCATTGATACTTCATCGGGAGAAAAGCTTGAGAGGTGGGGGGATTATATTCTCGTCCGTCCGGACCCTCAGGTAATATGGAATACCGACAAGAACGATAGCAGATGGAAAAAACATAACGGTCATTACCACCGCAGTAATAAGGGTGGGGGCGAATGGGAGTTTTTCAATCTTCCTGAACAGTGGTCGATTAATTACAGGGAGCTTACATTTAACCTTAAGCCTTTCTCTTTTAAACACACAGGGCTTTTCCCTGAGCAGGCTGTGAACTGGGACTGGTTTTCGGATAAAATAAAAAATGCCGGCAGACCCGTTAAAGTGCTTAACCTTTTTGCATATACGGGAGGTGCCACACTTGCCGCCGCTGCTGCCGGTGCAAGCGTAACCCACGTTGACGCTTCTAAGGGCATGGTTATGTGGGCAAAGGAAAATGCCGCATCCTCAGGACTTTCAGAAGCTCCGATACGCTGGCTTGTGGATGACTGTGTAAAATTCGTTGAACGCGAAATCCGCCGTGGCAACCACTACGACGGAATTATCATGGACCCACCATCTTACGGCAGAGGCCCTAAGGGTGAGATATGGAAAATTGAAGAAAGCATTTTCCCATTCGTTGAACTTTGCGAAAAGCTTTTATCGGATGACCCGCTTTTCTTCCTTATTAATTCATACACAACCGGACTTGCACCTGCAGTTCTTACTTATATGATAGGAACCGCAATTTGTAAAAACCACGGCGGTCATGTTGAATCCGATGAAATCGGACTTCCCGTTACATCAACAGGACTTGTGCTGCCTTGCGGTGCAAGCGGAAGATGGAGCAGATAACCGTCAATATAAACAAGGAGAGCCAACTGCTCTCCTTTATTTTTAATTATTGCTGTCCATTCCTTTTGCATATTTTTTCATAAGAAAATCCGCAAACCATTTCGGCCAGTATCTTCTGTATATTCTTATGTCATCATTATATCTGCTGTTGTCCGCAATATTTTCCGTTGTTCCTGACGCTGCGTGTATTCTGTGTCCCACAAGTGGTTCCCCGATATATACGAATCTGCCTTTTTTTCTTGCAAGTCTTGACCATGCGTCCCAGTCAAAAGAATTTTTAAAATCATGGCTGAACTGGAAGCCTGCACACTTATCCATTGCAAAAGTCACGGAAGGGCAGCATATGGGATTACCCAGTGACAATACTCTGTTTCTTATAAAACGGCTGCTCTTTGACATCTTAAAACCGATATTCATAAGACGTTTTATCTTTAACAGCTTATTCTTGTATACTTTGCCTTCTTTTCTTATCTCATAATAATCGGTAAATAAAATGATGTCCTTGCCCGGTCTCATACGTTTCTTTATATTTTCCACATACCATGGTTCATACACATCATCCTGATGACAGAGAGTAATGTAATCCGCTTTAAAATTCCTGAGGGCATAATTGAAATTATGCTGTGCTTTGTTACCGTCATCATGGGAAAATACTTTTATGCCGTATTTAGCCGCTATATTGTCAATAAAATCATTAGGTGTGGATGTGCATATCACGATATCCGTTTTAACTGTCTGATTAAGCAATGATAAAAGACATTCCTCAAGGTACTCGCTTTCTTTGTATGCACAAAGAACCAAAAGATGGTTAATTCTGCTCATTCTTTTTCTCCTTCTCCTCAAGTTCTTTTTCAAGAATTGCTACTCTTTGCGTCAGAAGTGTGATTGTTGCCGAATGTTTGCTTATCGCCACAGTCAATACATATATTATAAACAATGCAATGCAGAAGCCGCATATAAAAAGCATGTTCATAGGAGACGCAATTCCCACTAACCATGCAACCTTATCAAGAATGACAGGGAAGCAGGTAAGTATTATACATACCAGTATAAAAAGCATCCACGGAAGACAGAATTTGAAATCCAGTTTCTTCTTATTAATATGAAAAATCATAAGTGCAAAAACAAGAACTAATGCTACAAGTATTATAATCTGTATTCTGGTACTCATAATCATTTCTCCTTTCTGTCAACGCTCTTCATTTTCTCTGTAAGAATGGCAAGTGTAACTTTAATCATGTAATATATTGAGCCAAAAAATTTAATGGAGGAACTTCCACCCTGTCTTTCTCTCATAATGACAGGAATTTCTTTAACTTTTTTCTGAAGCTTAAGAACGTGGACTACACTCTCAGGCTCCGGATAATCCTTAGGATAGCTTTCATCAAACTCTTTTATAAGCGACTTGTTAATCATTCTAAGTCCTGATGTGGGGTCCGTAATTTTCGTACCTGTGAGAAGTTTAATAAGTCCGGTAAAATAGCCGATTCCCACACGCCTTATTTTTGACGACTGGAAGCCTTCTTTTTCAAGGAAACGTGAACCGATAACCATATCTGCATGTTCATTGATAATGATATCCGCCATCCTGCCAAGAAATGCAGGGTCGTGCTGTCCGTCGGCATCCACCTGTACGGCAATATCATATCCTTTTAATCTCGCATATTTATAACCGGTCTGTACCGCACCGCCGATTCCCAGATTAACAGGCAGGTTAATCACGTTAAAACCATGATCTTTGCATATGCTGCCAGTATCGTCGGTGGAGCAGTCATTAATTATGACATAGTCAAAATCAGGAGCCTTTTTTTGTATGTCCTCAATGGTTCTGACAATATTTACACTTTCATTATAAGCCGGTATGACAATAAGTTTTTTCATAGCACGTACCATTACAA
>JBNMKN010000094.1:0-7403 GCA_050874365.1 Butyrivibrio sp.
GGCATGAATCTTGCCGTAAAAATATACAAAACCTACGGCAACGATATGTATGAAATTCTCAAAGAGAATCCTTACAAAATAGCCGACGATATAGACGGTGTAGGATTTAAAATAGCCGATGATATTGCCAAAGACTTGGGAATGGAGCCTGACTCACCCTATAGAATCAAAAGCGGAATCCTGTATACCTTGTCACAGGCAGTAGCGGCGGGACATGCTTATCTTCCTCTTAATCTTTTAATGGAGAGAACGAAGAACATCTTACAGGCAGAAATAGAAGAGGACGAAGACCTCATAATGGACCTTATAATTGCCAAAAAGATAGTTGTTAAAAAAGTAAATGACGAAAGCGTTGTGTACCCGGCCTCAATGTATAATACGGAGGTGGCGGTAGCCGCAGCACTTACAGACCTTAACCGTAAATATCCCGTTGACGAGAAAGCAGCGGAAAAAATACTGGCGGCAATAGAATACCGTGAAAAAATCGAGCTTGACGATTACCAGAGAGAAGCCGTAAAAGAAGCGGCGGAATCGGGACTTTTAATTATTACCGGTGGACCGGGAACAGGTAAGACAACAACAATCAATACTATTATCAAGTATTTTGAAGAAAAAGGCAGCGAAATTCTTCTAGCGGCACCTACGGGAAGAGCAGCAAAGAGAATGACTGAGGCAACAGGACATGAAGCAAAGACTATTCACAGGTTACTGGAACTTTCGGGTATGCCGTCGGACGAAAGTGCAGGCGTTAATTTTGAACGTAATGAGGACAATCCGTTAGAAGCGGATGTGGTTATAATTGATGAAATGTCCATGGTGGATATTTTCCTTATGAACAGTCTTTTGAAAGCAGTAGTGAAGCCAACAAGACTTATTCTTGTGGGGGATGCCGACCAGCTTCCGTCAGTAGGACCTGGTGCGGTGTTAAAGGACATAATTAAGGCCGATGTGTTTAATGTGGTAAGGCTTGTTAAGATATTCAGGCAGGAAGAGGCGGGAGACATTGTCATTAATGCCCATAAAATTAATCAGGGAATACCTGTGGCAGTAAGCACAAGAAGCAAGGATTTTCCTTTTATCACAAGAAAAGATGCACAATCTGTTATTAATGCCATGATTACACTTGTGAAGGACAAACTTCCCGCATACACGGACTGTAAAACAGAAGAAGTACAGGTTCTTACGCCTACAAGAAAAGGAAGACTGGGTGCCGTTAATCTTAATACGGTATTGCAGCAGTATCTTAATCCGGCGTCAGACGGTAAGGTTGAAAAAGAAATCTCAGGTGTAATATACCGTGAGGGCGATAAGGTGATGCAGATAAAAAATAACTACAAAATAGGCTGGGAAATCCGTGGATATCACGGTATACCTGTGGAAACGGGACTGGGCGTTTTTAACGGAGATATGGGTATTATTGATAATATTAATCTTTACCTTAATAAAATGACAGTACGTTTTGATGACAACAAATATGTGGAGTATTCCTTTAAGGAAACAGACGAGATAGAACACGCCTATGCCGTAACGGTACATAAATCACAGGGAAGCGAATATCCCGCTGTGGTTATGCCGGTGCTTGACGGCCCAAGGCTTTTAATGAACCGTAATATTTTATACACAGCTGTAACAAGAGCGAAGAAGTGTATATGTATTGTGGGTGACGAAAATGTTTTTTACAATATGATTGAAAATGTTAATGAACAGAAAAGATTTACCACGCTGGATGTAAGAATTAAGGAGGCATTTACATAGAAATATTAAAAAAGATAAACAGTATTATTTTTCCGGACAGGTGTCCCGTGTGTGACAATATACTTTTTGATAGAAACAGCATTGCTACACCTGATATATGTTCCGGATGCCGCAGTAAAATCACATATATAAAACAGCCTGTATGTTACAGGTGCGGAAAACAGCTTGAGGACGATGAACAGGAATATTGCCATGACTGTGTGGCAAAGCAACATAATTTTAAAAGAGGAGTGGCGGCGTTTTCCTATTCACATGGGATGAAAAAATCCATGTGTGCTTTTAAATACAACAATAGAAGAGAATATGCGAAGTATTATGCTTCCGTAATAACGAAGGAATTTAAAACGGTAATCTCCTCATGGAACTGTGAGGCACTGGTACCTGTACCGTTACACCGTAATAAATTGATAAAGCGGGGTTACAATCAGGCGGAGATTTTTGCAAAAAGACTCAGTGAACAGCTTTTGATACCCATGGATAACAAAATGCTTATCCGTACGAGGAATACAGTGCCTTTAAAGGAGCTTGAAGAAAAAGACAGAATAACTAATTTAAAAAATGCTTTTCAAACTGATAAAAGTAAATTAAAATATAAGAGAATAATACTTGTGGATGATATCTATACCACGGGTTCAACAGTTGATGAATGTGCAGGGACCCTGTTAAGAAGCGGAGTCGAGGAAGTATATTTTATAACGGCGTGTATCGGCAGGGGCTTTTGATACGATTGGAGGAATTATAATGGATGTAAAGAACTGCAGAGGATGTGGAAGATTATTTAATTACATAGGAGGCGGATATCTTTTGTGTCCTGCCTGTATGGAAGAACTGGATAAGAAATTCCAGGTGGTTAAGAAATATATACAGGATAATCCCAAAGCCACAATGACAGAGATTTCACAGGACAATGATGTTTCAATTAACCAGATTGAAAGATGGGTCAGAGAGGAGAGACTTACATTTGCGGATGATTCTCCTATAGGAATCGAATGTGAGAACTGCGGTGCAATGATTAAATCAGGAAGATTCTGCCAGGCATGTAAAGATAAATTACAGAAGTCGCTGGGTGATATGTATAAGACAGACAGAACAGAGACTGCCAGAAAGAATCTGAGGGATGGCAACAGAATGAGGTATCTTGACAGATAAATACGGACGGAAAGTGTGAAATATAATGCTTGATGGAAGATGTTTACAGATTGCAATACTTTTATGGGGAAGCATACTAGAGGCTGTAGCGTCTTTATGTATGTTTTTTAACAGGAATTATGAGAAAAATAAAAGAAAATGGATGATATGTATGCAGGCATCGGCAGCCATACTTCTTGCGGCAGATACAGTTGCCTTAATGTGTCGTGGCATGGTGGGAAACGGCGGACATATTATTGTCAGGATAAGTAACCTGATAGTATATATGTGTGTGATTGCGGTACTATTATTTTTTCATACATATCTTTACGAATTCCTTAAGGATAAAGATGACGTGAATTATGATACACGCAGAAAAATTGTATATGCCTTGTGCATAGTGGAAATTGTGTTAGTGATTGTGTCACAGTTTACCGATTTGTATTACTATATAGACAGTCACAATCTCTATCATAGAAGTAATATGTACTGGCTTTCGGTTTTGATTCCGGGAATCGGAATGGCTATTGACTTTTCTGTGATAATACAATATAGAAAAATGATTGGTATAAGGCTGCGTCTTGCTATGTGTTCTTATATAGTGCTGCCACTTGTAGCTGCCTTTATACAGGTGTTTTTCTATGGAGTACTTCTTGTGGATTTTTCAATAGGAGTAGCTATGTTTTTTGTGTTGTTTGCGTCGGTTGAAGAACAGAATATTAAGCTTGGAAAACTTATAAAAGACAATATCAAGACCGAAGAACAGCTTGAAATATCCACAACCCTCAATAAGTGCGTATCAGAGCTTATGGGAATAAGTGATATCCATGAATCAATCCATAATCTGCTTGAGATAGTGAATGGATATTTTGATGGGGACAGAAGTTATACATTTGATATTGATTATGACAAAAACGTCATTAATAATACGGATGAATATTTTGTTGAGGGAATAACTTCCCAGATTGACAACTTACAGAATATACCAATCAGTGTGATTTCGGAGTGGATGGTTAATTTTAAACAGAACAAGCCATATTACATTTCCAACCTTAATCAGGAAAAGGGAACAGAATCTTATGATGTCCTTGATGCACAGGATATAGACAGGCTTCTTGCGGTACCCCTTATTAAAGATAATACGGTTATTGGTTTCCTTGGGGTTGATAATCCGAGAAAACATTGTGATGATGCTACCCTGTTATCCTCAATCCAGTATTTTATCACGGAAACCGTGTATATGAAAAAACAGCAGGAAAATCTTGAATACCTGAGCTACAGAGACATACTTACGGGAATGTATAACCGTAACAAATATATGGATGTCCTTGATGAATATCAGGACAGAAAAATTAATGATGCAGGTGTGGCATTTTTTGATTTAAACGGACTTAAGAAGATTAATGATAAAAAGGGTCACAAGGCAGGGGATGCGTATATCTGTCTTGCTGCAGGAACACTTATTAAGAAATTCCCGGAAAATGCTTACCGCATAGGCGGTGATGAATTTGTTGTCATTATACCGGATGTTAATAAAAACATATTTGAACGTGAGATACTTAAACTGCAGGATGAGATGCAGAATAAAGGCGTAAGTATTTCAATGGGATATTTGTGGAAAGAATCGGTTACCAACGTAATTGATATGTTAAATGAAGCTGATAAATTAATGTACGAAAAGAAAAAGCTTTATTATCAGAGCAATAAAGCGTGAGATATGGGCAGATGCCGCATGTGGCGGCGTCTGTCTATTTTTTTATAAAAAAGGGTTAGGATTTTTAAATAATATCCGATAAATAGTATAGAACCCGTGTTTGAGGGTTTATAATCTGTTCACGGAAGGAGAGAAGATTATGAGAATTGACGCTTATAACCAGATTAGTCAGATATACCAGACAACAGGAAGACGTACTGTTGGAAAGAAAAATTCTGTATATGGAAGCGACAAGGTAGAGATTTCACAGTTTGGAAAGGATTACCAGATTGCGAAACAGGCGGTAGCGGCTGCACCGGATGTAAGAGCTGATAAAGTAGCAGATATAAAGGCAAAGATTAATGCCGGCAGTTATGAGGTAAGCAGTGAGGATTTTGCTGCAAAGCTCGCAGAGAAATACGGAACAACATTATTTTAATTAACAGGAGACGGAACAAGTGGCAAGCTTAATTGACAACCTGATTACAACATTGAATACAGAAAATGATGAATATACTACACTCCTTAATTTATCAATCGAGAAGACAGGTATAATCGTAAAAGGTGATGTTGACGGTCTTAATAATATGGTAGAGCGTGAGCAGGAAGTCATTGAGCGGATAACTGTTCTTGAAAAAAAACGTGAAGAATGTACTAAGGACATTGCAATCGTCCTTAATAAGGACTACCGCAAGCTTACGCTGCCTTTATTGATTGAATATCTGAAAGGGCAGGAAAGAGAATCAAAGCTTCTTTCGGAAGTACACGGCAGGCTTAAGAGCACAATGTCACAGATGGTACAGGTAAACGAACAGAATAAGGTTCTGTTACAGGAATCTCTCGATATGGTAGAGTTCGAGATGAACATTTTAAGAGGAATGAAACAGGCACCTGCAACTGCCAATTATTCGGGCAGTGAATATGCGGATAATAATTACGGAGTGACAGGCTCCTTTGATGCAAAACAGTAATAACTAACGGAGGAATATGATATGGGTATGGCAGGCTTATATGTTGGCTTATCCGGGTTACAGACAAGCAGCAACTCGCTTAATACAACAGCCAACAACCTTGCAAATGTTAATACAAGCGGATATGTCAGACAACAGGTAGTAAACGGAGACAAATCATATAATTTCGTAGGAACTACTGCTGCAACAACCACAGGACAGAAGGGTCTTGGTGTTTCTGTTGCGAAGATTAACCACGTCAGGGATATGTTCCTTGATGCCGCATATCGTAAGGAATATGGCAGACAGGGCTTTTACGATAAATTATACGATTCGGTTCTTGAAATAGAGACACAGATGGGTGAGACCGACTATATTACTGGAATTGGATTTCAGAAGAATATAAGTGATTTCCTTCAATCAATTAACGAAGTGGCTAAGACACCGGGAGATAATACCGCAAGGTCGGCACTGGTACAGAGTGCGGTACAGTTTATTGACAGTGCACAGACCATATATAAGGGTCTGGTAAAATACCAGAGCAACCTTAACGAAGAAATTAAAGCCACAGTCAGCAGAATTAATGAAATAGGAAGTCAGTTAGTGACTTTAAACAGAAATATATCAAAGATTGAGACCGGCGGTTACGAGACAGCCTCTAATTTAAGGGACGAGAGGGATATGTTATTGGATGAGCTTAGTTCATATTGTAAAATAACATATAACGAAAGCGATAACGGCTCGGTTGAAGTATATATAGAGGGCAATAAATTTGCCGATGAGATGTCCTACAACAGTCTTAAATGTAAGGCATTTCAGGGAACGGACCTTGTGGATATTGTATGGCCGGGATTTAACGATGAATCCTTATATTCATACAGCGAGGTCATTGCCACATCCAGAAATACAGATATCGGCGGATTAAAAGGATTATTCATAGCAAGGGGTGCATCCACACCTACATATGAACATGCGGATATGAAAGAACCTGTTGCGGATGATTATGTGACAGCACAGTATCCTGACGGAACCGGTAATCCTGAGTATCTGAGACGTAAGAATGAATATGATTTGTATACACAGTCCGTTGACACGTCAACACTTGTGAATACAATTGCTAATTTTGATAAACTGATAAGCTCAATGGTACAGGAAATCAATAATGTTTTCTGCCCGGAAAAGACAATTACCATTGACGGACAGGAGTATACGGTGCTTGATACCGATAAGGCACCTAAGACGGTGGACGGTGAATACGGAATAGAGCTTTTTACAAGGGATTTCTGCGACAGATATACGGTAACAAATATTAACGGCGTAGATTACTATGTAAGAAACGATACCAATACATTTGGCAACAAATCTACTTATACTATTATGAATTTATCCGTTAATAAGGATATAGTCCAGGATTATTCAAAGATACCGTTAAGCGGTAACGGCGGTGACGCATACAATACGGCGAAAGAACTGGTAGATGTTTTTTCAAAGAAGATAATGCAGTATAATGGCAGCTTTGACGGAATGACTTTTGAGGAATTTTACGAAAGCATGGTTAACGATGTTGCCAATACCGGCAAGATTTACAACAGCATGAGCACTAATGAAGGAACCCTTGCAAGCCAGCTTGATAACCAGAGGCAGCAGGTTATGGGTGTTGCATCTGATGAGGAACTTTCCAATATGATAAGGTTCCAGCAGGCATACAATGCTTCTTCAAGATTTATTAATGTAATAGATGATATGATACAAACTTTGATTAACAATTTAGGAGTCAGGTGATTAAATGGCTAATACTTTTTTTGGACTTACAATAGGTTCATCAGGACTTTTTGCAAGCAATGCGGCAATCAATACAACAGCACATAACATATCGA
>JBNMKN010000095.1:0-7323 GCA_050874365.1 Butyrivibrio sp.
AGATAAAGCAATTGCATTGTTTTCAAATATACGTATTTTTATTTCTGATGATACATGGCACCCATGCATAGCACATTATATTAATGACTCTGCAGAACAAGTAAAATATGAAGATATCAACATTCCCAATTGCTTGGGATTTTATCGTGATAATTATGGAGTATTATTAATAGATGAAGGTATTTTAAAAAGTCATTCTTTATTAAAAATCCAAGAGATTTTAGAGAGTTACAAAAGAAATGATGATTAATGAAATTACCAAATAGCTTTGGTTCTGATAGTGATTATCAGAAAATATAGCCATATACTTAAATAAATTTATCTCCCATTAAGTATATTTGTATTCTTGCAATTGATTTAGATTATTATGTATCAGGTAAATAACCCGCACTAACTAAAAATGAATGCCACCTGAAATCAGATGGCATTGTTAACTCTGTTTCTTCAGTTGTTTACAGCAGTCAGGAAGCGTTTCCGACCATGGCATAAGTTTCTTCAGTTCTTCCTCTGGAACATCATTTCGGGGATACTCTTTCAGCTGTTCCATCAGAAACTTAAAATACTCAAAAGGATTCAACCCATTGGCTTTCGCTGTTTCTGCAATAGAATACAGGACTGCACTTGCCTTTGCTCCTTTATCGGAATCTATGATGTGTCAGCTATGTTTCCCCACGCAGAATTTTTTGATGCTGCGTTCCGCGTCATTATTATCCATCGGAATAATCGCTGATTCTAGAAAGACTCGAAGATATTTTCCTGGTTCACAGAATAGGTCAGTGCCTTCCTCAAATCAGTTGAGGATATGACCTTATTGTTCAGGATATCTTTTACCCACGTAAAAAAGTGTCTTCGACACTCTCAACTCCCCTAGCCCCTCATTCATGAGGGGAAGGGGTTTTCTTATGTTCTTCTTTATTGTAAAATTCTATTATGAATATATTACAATCCATTTTTACCGATTATTATGAACATATCATTTACGAACTCCATCCTCGTCCTGCTGTCATTGAAAATGTCAACAAGATGATCCATTGTGGCGACCCTTCCCACGGTGGTGCTATGTATGGCTGTCCTCACTGTGGCAATCTTAAATTTGTTCCCTTTCGCTGTAAAAGCCGTTTTTGCCCTTCCTGCGGAAACAAATACAATCAGCTCCGTTCTTTCCATATGTCCTGCAAGCTCGTTGCCTGTGTTCATCGCCATTGTGTATTCACTATCCCGAAAGAACTTCGTGATTATTTTCTTAAGGACAGATCTCTCTTAAATTGTTTATTCCATTCTGTCCGCGATGTTATCCTCCGCATGTTTTCCAAAATGAATAAAGCTGAAAACTTTACCCCTGGATTCATCTGTGTCCTTCACACCTTTGGGCGTGATCTAAAATGGAATCCCCACATCCACGCCCTCATTTCCGAAGGCGGCGCCGGCTATATCACCCCATGGCGCCCTGTCAAACATTTTGATTATAACTTTCTTCGGAATGCCTTCCGTAAAGTACTGCTTGAGCAGCTTGTTTCCTGTATTGGCCCATCTTTTCGTAAAGTTAAAAATGAAATGTACACGAAGCACGCGGATGGGTTTTATGTTCGTGCAAAGCCAAATCTCTGCACCCCTGATATTACCATTAAATACATCAGCCGATATCTCGGCAGACCTGTTATTGCTACATCCCGTATTGATCATTATGACGGTGAAAATGTAACTTTTCATTATACCAGACACGAAGATGACAAAACTGTTACCGAAACCATCCCTGCTTTAGACTTTATCAAAAAACTGATTGTCCATATCCCCGAAAAACATTTCAAAATGCTCCGCTACTATGGGATATATGCAAAACATCATAAGCAGGAAAAGAAGCTCCGTAAATGTGTTTCTGCTGAAAAACAACGTTTCATACGTTCTATTCAGGACTGGCGGCAGTCCATTCTGCTCTCTTTCGGATACGACCCTCTCTGTTGTTCCAAATGTGGTACCTCTATGTTGGTTTTAGAAGTTTACCACAAAAAAACTGCACTATTTGAACAATATCGAAAGGTTATGAAATATGGATAAATCCATACTCATAATTATTCTTTCTCCATAGTCAGATAGTGCAGATACCCTAAACCAAAACAAAAAACTTCATAAACAACGTCATGGCGAATCCAACACATTCGCTCTTTTGTCATGTCATTTTTTATTTCCAGTTCATTATACACCATTTCTGACGATTTGAGAAATTTCCTATAAAGTAAAGAAAAAGTCCGCCTTGTAAAGCGGACTTTATTCATTTCTATTCTTCAATATTTACTTCTGTCTTATCCTTCAGGCCTTCGACTTCCTTCATATATTTCTTGGAGTCTTTCATAAAACTTATGGCAATCATAACAATGACTATTCCTATCGGGAACGCCGCTACAATACTTACTGACTGAAGATTGCTCATGGAACTTCCTGCAAACAAGAGTGCAATTGGAAGTAATATGAGTAATATACACCACATCAACTGAATTAATTTATGTGGCTGTTCGTCTTTACCAAGTCTGCGGTAACTGTAGCATGATGCCGTTAATGCTATTGAGTCAAATGAGGTTGCATAAAAAGCTATCATTGTAACAAGCACTACAACCATGATTACAGGCGCACATGGCATTGTCTTTATAATAGAAACGATAAGGCTGTATAAATCACCTGTCTGATTATATGTTGCAATAAAGTCTGCCGCACCTGATGTCTGCATTCCCATTGAGTAATTACCAAGAATTACAAAGCTTAATAATGTCGAACCAACACCAAATCCATATCCGCCAAGGATAGTCTGCTTAACAGTTCTTCCTCTTGAAATACTTCCGATAAAGAATGGAGCCGCAACACACCATACCATCCAATATGCCCAATAATAAATTGTCCAGTTCTGTGCAAAGCTTGTTGTCCTGTTAGGGTCAGTATATGTTGACAATCCGATAAAATTCTGAATCATTCTGCCAAATGATTCAAATCCTGTTTCAATTATATATCTTGTTTTTCCACCAAATAACAATACAAATACAAGCAATCCGAAGAAAAGGAAAATACATGCTTTAGCAAGAATACTGATGCCTTTAAATCCATGTAAAAGTGAATATGTATATACACAACATGTAATTACAAGAATAATTATGTTAATTACTGTTCTGCTGACTTCGATATGGAATAAGTTACCGATTATCTCTGCCATAAGCGGTGTTGCCACACTGAATGTTGTAGCCGTTCCTGCAATAAGAGCAAATACCGCTAATAAATCAATGAGCCTTCCCGGGAGTTTGTCCGTGTATTTACCAAGTAAAGGTCTGCATGCTTCACTATATTTCTGCTTGTCTCTTTTACGGACATGAAGCATAAATCCAAACGCAACAGCAAGTACAAGATAAAATGCCCATGGAATAAAACTCCAATGAAACTGTGGGAACACGCCTGCCCATTCCTGTATACTGCCAAGTTCACTTATATGTGGGTCTGTAGCATATAATATCCATTCTGAAAATGAGTAAAAAAGAATATCAGCTGCGAGTCCGCATGTAAACATCATTGAACCCCATGCAAAAAATGAATATTTAGGTTTCTCTCCCGGCTTGCCTAATACAATGTTACCAACTTTTGAAAAGGCAATTACCATTGAAAGTATAAAAATACCAAGTCCGATTATAAGATAATATGTGCCGAATGTATCTCCAAAGAAAAATCTTACTTTTGTAAGTATCTTATTAGAGCTTTCCGGAAATACAAAGAACAATATACACAGTGCTATTATTATACCAAGTGGTATGAGGGTAATTCCCCAGTCAATTTTTCCTTTTTCCTTTTTAATTTCTTCATTCATCTTATTGATTCTCCTTATATCTGCTATAGCTTTTATCGATTGATACCAATTCATCAAAACTGTCTATCTCAACAATGTCTCCCTTTTTCATAGGTCGTATTCCAAGCCTGTATTCCTCAGGGTAACAAAACATTGCTATATCATCCCAGTATATCTGCCTGTTTTTCTTTTGTTCAAATTCAATCTCCAGATGCTTTCTCAGTTTTACTGCGTCTTCTTTATTCCACCTTGAAACGCTGTATAACTGCCATCCGCCCTTGCCTCCTGTCCTGCTGCAGGACGTAACTATGCCATTTTCAACGGTCTGTAACCATTCATCTGTCTCCTCATCGGTCCATATACTGTTATACCCTGATTTATCAAATTCAGGAGCCAGAATATCAGGATTATATATTATCTGGTCGCCATCAAGAATAACCGAATCTTCAATATAATCTCTCGCCACATATAAAGATGAAATATTGTTGCATGTATCATAATATGGATTTTCTATTATATCCACATCCGGAAAATCTTTCAGAAGTTCACTGAATCTGTCTTTGAGATAACCAACCACGATATGTATTTCATATATTCCGTTTTTATGTAATGCATTTATTACGGTGTCTATCATTCTTATTCCGTTAACTTTAATTAACGGCTTGGGTGTTTCAAGTGTTACCGGATTCATTCTTGTACCAAGGCCTGCAGCCATTATAATTGAACGTTTTACTTTATTCATTTCAGTTCCTCTTTTATTTTTCTGATTCGTTAATAAATATCCTGTAAAAGTCTTTTGCATATCTGTATTGTCTCAGAGAATACTCACCAAACTCCACTCCAAGCTGTCTCTTATATTCGCACCAGTTGCTCCATAACAACCCGCACATTGCAATATAACAATATATCTTCAACCTTGTTCTTTTATCGCAGCCTCCGGTAAAATATGCATCTATCAGCCTGTCCGTCTCTTCCCTGTCATACAATGAATATATTGCAAACATAGCTATGTCTACATGTGGATCCTGCATTCCTGCATATTCCCAATCTATAAGACGAATCTCGTCTCCTGCAAATAAAAAGTTATCAGGTACTGCGTCTATATGCGTTAATACTTTTTCCGAAGCATTCTCATCAATATATTTTTTTAACGATAACACATTGGCTTTAGTAAGTTCATAATCATCATATACTGACTTTTCGTTCCACAGTGATTCATAAAATTCCATTTGTCCTAAAATATTAAATTCATGATTTACCTTTAACTTAAGATTATGAAATGCTCTCAGCTTATCCATACATCTTCTTACATCATCTTCATTAAACGGATCACATACTCTTGAGTTTTCTATAAACTCTGTTATCTTATAGCCGTTGTCAGGATTAATATATATAACATTGTCACATATCTTTTCTTTATTAACCACATTATATACTTCTGCTTCTTCCCGTCTGTTAATTAACATATCTGTTCCTTCACCGGGTATACGCATGATATATTTTTTACCCTTACATTCAAACAGGAATGAACGGTTGGTCATGCCTTTTTTCAACACTGTAATATTGCATATATCATTTTTATTGATTTTGAATGCTTCACAAATAACGCTTATCGCATCCGTATCTAACTGGTCAGAATTCTCGTCTATTTCCCTTAACTGTTCGTATGTATTAATTTCTATGGCGTCCTTGGAACTTACGACTTTTGCCGATACCATCATTTTATCTTTAATATAAAGTGCTTCTTCCCAAAATGAATTATTGTATCTGCTCTCGTTACAAAGTTCCTTTATCCTGTCAGATATTATCCTTCCGTCCTCTCTTGTAAGATAACTGATACCTATCATAGCATTGCCGGCAGATTCATCAGGGACTTTAATCAGCTCCATTTTTCTGTTAATTCTTACCGAACTTTCATCATCCACATAATCACTTACCATGTACCATGAATACATCTCATTCTTATTAAACGGATTATTTCTGCACCATATATCGCAGGGAATAATATACGTATTCTCTAATTTATTAACAACACACTTCACGGAATGAAGATTATTCTTTACCGCATATTCAGGATTAACTACAAGATTTACATTATATTTATCGATTAAATATTCATATTTTTCTTTCATAAACCCTGTTACAACATATATTTCATTAATTTCAACTTCGTGAAGCTGTTTAATTATCCTCTCAATAAGACGTTCTCCGTCTATTTCTAACAGTCCCTTTGGGTATTCTGTATTAATGGGTACCATCCTCATTCCAAATCCCGCTGCCAATATCACAGCCCTCTCCGGCTTTGTCTCACGAATCATCTCTTTGGCTTTATCTGTTACTTCTGCCTTTTCATCAATATATCCTTCCGTCATTAACGTTTTTAATGACTTATTGACTGTCCCCAGTGAATATCCTGATACTTCAGCCAATATCCTCTGATTGACAAAAGGCTCTTCAAACAATTTGTTTAATATATCTTTTTCTTGTATGTTCATGTACATTCTCCTATATATTATTGTGAACATTAAGGTGATATAAAGTCCTAGTGTCTTCCACTAGGACTTTTTCATAATATACCTTATATTTAATTTTGTAAAGCACTTTTTATTTCATAGCACCATTAGTGTAAAAATAATACCTTCTTCCACTAATTGAATACCTCACTATTTTTTAATACGTAATCCAATGTGACCGTGTCACATTCCGGCTCTGCCGGCTCCTTTCCTATCCTTGTTATCTCTGATAATTTAATTTTAATATTTTAAAGAGACTTCCGCACATACGCGGAAATCTCTTCTTCATTTCCAAATTATCTGATTTTACGGCTTACGCCATCAGCTCCTAAATAGCTTCCGTCAGGAGCAATGCAGTTTGTCTGCATTATACCTTTTTCAAAATAATACCACGAACCGTTATAATATAACCAGCCCTGATGAGCCTGACCGTCTGAATCTGCATAGTACCACTGGTCAATATATACCTTACCTTCTAGCACAACAACTCTATGATACCAGCCTGTTACCATTGCCCCTGTCTTATCAAACACATATCCTCTTGATTTGTTACGTGCTTCATAGTACCTATCATAATCAATCTCTCCATCGGACTTTCTGTAATGTTCAATATTAACACACAAATTACATGTATCATAAAGCATTCTTGAATCGTTTATGTAATACCATTTACCGCCACTTGACACCCAGCCTGTATATTTACTTCCATCGGCATTCATATACATCCAGTAATCATTTGAATATCCTTCAGATTTATAGCTATAATGATACCAGCCGGATACAAGTCTACCGTCAATTCCAAGATAGTATTCTTTTCCTTTGCTGGTTATCCATCCCGTCTGCATTCTACCATCATCAATGTAATACCAGTCTTTTCCGTAATAAAGCCAGCCATCGTATACTGTGCCGTCTGCATTTGAATAATACCAGTCATCTACTCCGGTGCCATACTGATACCAGCCTGTTATCATTGTACCATCAGGTTTAAGG
>JBNMKN010000096.1:0-7249 GCA_050874365.1 Butyrivibrio sp.
ACAACGCCTTCCGTTTCACAGCCTGAGTCTGTATCCGAATCAGAATCTTAGGATTATTCATTTTTTAATAATTCATCGGAGAAATTCTTTACCTGTTGCTTTTTACGGTCTGAAATATCGGCATAATGGTCTTTTGTGACCTGGATATTTTTATGACCAAGTGCATCGGCAACTGCATATAAATCAGATGTGGCTTCATAATAATTTGTTCCAAAGGTACGGCGTAAACCGTGAGGAGAAATCTTTTTGGAAGGAATTGAAGCCGCACTGTATTTTGATACAATACGTTCAACAGAACGCACCGTAAGGCGTTTTTTTTCGCCTCTTGAAGCTACAAAAAGGGCTTTTTCATCCTTATCTCCGGGGTCACGTTCATTGTCTATATAGTCTGCCATATATTTTGAGATTTCCTCACCAAAATATACAATATCTTCATTCCCGCCTTTTCTTACGATTTTAATTGAGTTATGTTCCCAGTCAATATCGTTTATATCAATTCCAACAAGCTCGGAAACACGGATTCCGGTACCGCCTAATAATGCGATTATGGCTGTGTCACGCAGGTTGGAACGTATTGCGTAAGGTCTTTTATTATCATCCAGCGCGCCAACTGTAATAACGTCAGTAAGAAGCTCTTTGATTTCTTCGGAATCAAGGCGTGGCTGTTTTTTTTGATGAAGCTTAGGTGAACTTATAAGCTTTGCAGGATTGGAATGTAAGCCTGCAAAAGCAAAATAATATTGATAGAATGAACGTAAAGACGATAATTTTCTTGCCCTTGCATTGGCATCATTGGTAACAATACGTCCTGATTCATCCTTATGGCTTCGTAAGTATGACATGTATTCCTGAATATCTCTTGGAGTCATTTTATCGAGAATATCAAGAGTTACATCATGGTATGATGCAATTAAGGGATTGCCCGCTGCAATAAATTTAAAATACGAACGTACATCATAAGCATATTCCAACATTGTTGCGGTTGACCTGTTAAGAGTTCCGTCACAGTAATCAAAATAATCACGGCAAAATGCCGGCAGGTCTGATAATATAACTTTTAACTTTTCGTGCTGAATTGCCGAAAGATTCTTTTTATAATCCATAATAAGTAACCTCCATAGGATTTATTATACCATATACCGCTGTTTTCTACAATACTATGACGTAAAATTAATATTTTGCGACTAACTTTATGACGGAAGAATATATTACTATTCTTCCTATTTATTATGAGTTTTTGTTTTCATCAAGCATATTTTCGATAAATATTCCGTAGCCCTTTGCCGGGTCATTTACAAATACATGGGTAACGGCTCCGATTATTTTGCCGTCCTGCAGAATCGGCGACCCCGACATGCCTTGTATTATTCCGTTTGTTATTTCAATGAGGTTTTCATCAACGATTTCAAATATTATGCCTTTGTTTTTTTCTTTTTCGTTGAAGGAAACATTGTTAATCATAATTTTGTAATCCTTGATTTCGCCGTTTACAAATGACCTTATATATGCCGGGCCTGTTTTGATATTTTGTTTATATGAGGTATATACTTTATTATTGTCAAGGTATGCGAAAATACTTTGATTGGCGGTTCCGTAAATGCCTTTTGAGGTATTTTTTTCTATGATGCCGAGACTGTTTTTTTCTCCGTAATTTATAGAACCTACAACTTCACCTGGTTTGCCTTTCTGACCTTTTATTATCGACCATATTCTGGCTGTATACAGATATCCATTTTCAATATTAACATTACAACCCGTGTTTTCTTCACAAATAGCATGTCCAAGTGCACCGAACCGGTTATCATTATCAACATAAGTCAAAGTACCGAGTCCCTGACAATCATCCCTTACCCATACACCGATTTTCCGAACATCTGCTTCATCCCTTACGGCTGCTATTTTTACATTTATTTCCTCACCATTCCTGTTTATAAGCATATCTAAAATATCATCATCAGAATTTTGTATAATATCTACCATTTGTGCTTTATCGGTAATTTTTATGTTGTTAATTTCAAGGATATAATCTCCTGAGGTAAGAATACCTTTTGAAGGGGATTCCTTCTCTCCCGCTGCTGTTTTTACATTGCCTGTATCTACAACAAGTATTCCTTTTGTTTCCAGATGTATACCGATTGGAATTCCACCAACATAGACGGCCTCAGGCTCTTTTACAACAACATTTACTTCTTTTAATTTTATGAAACCGAAAAGACGTATGTCCATTTTGTAAGATGTATTACCGGAGGTGTCGATTGAAACGGAATTCATAAGGTTTACGGATGCGGCGGCAACACTGTCTTTATGTTCGTCTTCCACGGTAAAAGTTCCTAAAAACGGAAGATTAAAATCAATTTCTTCATTTTCGTAAGGTGCAATATATAAATTATCCGGAATGTTTATTTTTATAAAATGGATATAATATATACAGCCTGTCATAATTGAAAAAAATAAAAAAACAGTCAGTATTTTTCTATATTTCTGCTTTGTCATAAATACCTCCCGATAAAAAAATAAGAGCAAATTTCTTTGCTCTTATTATATGTTACCTGCTATGTTTCACACTGACATTTTTTTCAATTCGTCTGCCTGACGTTTCATTTCTTTTGCGTTATCGTACACGATTCCGTTTATTTCGGTACCGCCAAGCATTCTGGATAATTCTGTAATAATTTCTTCGGAATTTAATTCGTGGATTGAGGTTCTGGTTGTATTATCCCGCACATTTTTTTCGATAAGAAAATGTGTATCCGCCATTGAGGCAATCTGAGGCAGATGTGTTATACATATTACCTGATGTTTTTTGGCTATCAATGCCATTTTCTCCGATACTTTCTGGGCTGTACGTCCGCTTATTCCCGTATCGATTTCATCAAAAATAAGTGTGTCGATATCGTCTTTTCCTGCAAGTACGGATTTGAGTCCCAACATTATTCTGGAAAGCTCACCGCCTGAAGCTATTTTTGAAAGTGGCTTTAATTCTTCTCCCGGATTAAGGGATATCATATATTCGGCTTCGTCAAAACCGTTATCTGTAGGATGTTCTGTCCGACTGAAGCTGATTTCAAATTTTACCTGTGAAAAATTCAAATCAAGTAAAGCTTTGGTTATATCGGTTTCAAGGTGTTTAGCGGATTTTTTTCTTAAGGTAGATAATTTTTCGCATAAATCCATAAGCTTATCATAATTTTTATTATACTCATCTTCTGCAATTTTAAGATTATCTTCGTATTCTTTATAAAAATCCAGCTTTTCTTTTGAAGTAATTAACGCTTCTTTAACAGCTTCAAGACTTCCGCCGTGTTTGGCTTTAAGTCCGTTTAGTTTATCCAGTCTTTTCTCCGTTGTATCAAAAATCCTGTCATCAAAATCAATTTCATCCATATAGGCTTTTAAATCCCTGTTAAAATCATTAAAGAGATTCTCAATATCTGCCAGTTCATTATATAGAGGAATAAGATTTTCGTCATATTCCGTTATTCTGTTTAATGCAAGCAAAGCCCTTGAAATTTCATTGCCGGCGCTGTTATTGTCATCACATATATTTTTAGATATATAGTCAAGTTCCTCGGTTATTTTTTTTGAATTAAGGATACGCCTGTAAAGAGTCTCAAGCTCAATATCCTCGTTATCTTTTATGTCGGCGGCTTCGATTTCATCAATTTCATATTGTAAAAAAGATATGTTACGGAGTCTTTCCTCTTCACTTATTGTAAATTCAGCCAGTCTTTTCTCAGATAATTTATAGTCCTTGTATGCAGCCTTTAATCTGCTTTTTACATCGGAAATTTCGTTTTTGGCATATCTGTCCAGAAAATCAAGATGGCTTGATTTGTATAAGAGGGACTGATGGTCGTGCTGGCCGTGTATGTCTATAAGCAGAGCCGTTATTTTCTTAACAACGGCATTGGAAACGGTCTCGCCATTGATTTTTATGACACTTCTGCCCTCCATAATACGCCTTGATATTGTTAATTCGTTATTTTCGGGGTAAATATCATATGCTGCAAGTTCTTTTGCTTTATTTTCATCAACGGAAAAAGTCACCTCCACAAGTCCGCTTTTGCCGTAGTGACCGATAATATCAGAGGTTGCTTTATTTCCAAGCGCCAGATTAATGGAGCCGAGAATAATTGATTTTCCCGCACCTGTCTCTCCGGTCAGAATGTTAAGCCCGTTACTGAATTCAATTTCAATTTCATCAATTAATGCAAGATTTTTTACATATAAGTTAGTAATCATAATTTATCCTTCCTGCAGAAAGATTTTGTCTCCATATATCTACTTAATAATTTTCTGAATCTTATCCATGATAATTTTCGTATCTTCAACTGTCCTTATTACACACATAATTGTGTCATCTCCGGCAATTGTTCCTACGAGTTCGTGAAAATTCATGGCATCAAGAGCAGCTGCAACAGCCATTGCCATTCCGGAAACGGTTTTAATAACAAGAATGTTCTGTGCCATATCCATGGAAACAAAACCTTCCTTAAGAATTGTGTTGTATTTACTGTTGTTACCGGTTTCTTCATTGGAATATACAACGTATTTCTGTCTGCCGTTTTCAGATACCTTGATAAGATTAAGAAGTTTTATATCCCTTGAAACCGTTGCCTGGGTGACGTTATAGCCGTTTTCCCGCAACAGTCTCGCTAAATCATATTGTGTCTCCACATCATTTTCTTTTATTATTTTAAGTATAGCCATGTGTCTGCTGTATTTCATTTTCAAGCCTCCCTTATGACATTTTATTTCTTAATATCTGAAGAAAATTGTGTTTTTTGGTATGAACAAGTCTTGCAATGCCGGAAGATTTGGTAATAACGATTCTGTCGCCTGATTTGACTTTAAAATATTTACCGCCGTCAAAAGAAACGGCACGCTCTTCTCTTCCGTTTTTGGTCTTGGATATAACTATCTCAAGTACATCACTGCCGTCAAGAATTATGCTGCTTTTATTAAGGGTGTGAGGACATACGGGAGTCACTACCATAATATCGTTTTCAGGTTTAACTATCGGGCCTCCGGCAGATAAATTGTAAGCCGTTGAACCTGTAGGAGTTGCCACAATCAATCCGTCTGCAGGATATGATATCAGAAATTCACCGTTGACATACAGGTCAAAATTAATTACCTGAAGCGGGCCGACCCTGTTTAAGACAATATCGTTAAGCGCCAAACCGGAATATATTTCCTCGCCATCACGGATTACTTTTCCTTCTATAAGTATTCGGTTGTCAATAAAAATTTTATCATCAAGTAAAAGCTGCAACGCAGGAAAAATCTGTTCACGGTCTATTTCCGTCAGATATCCCAGATTGCCGAGATTCACTCCGAATACGGGAATATTAAGTGTGCATAAATCCCTTGCCGCCTGTATTAAGGTTCCGTCTCCGCCAAGGACAATTATGCAATCCGTTCCGGAGGGAACATTGGCAGGATTGGCATAATTATATTTAGTAAAGTTATCTTTTTCCTGATATGTACATACCGCACCTTTTTGGGTTAGAAAATTACAAACGGTTCTGGTTAATCTAAAATCTGTATCTTTATCAGCATTAGCTATAATAAAAAAATTATTCATATTATTCCTCGTTCAACACCTTATGGGATTGTAAAACAACCTCAGATGGTTTACATGATATTTTTAATGTACCTTTATCCTCAGAAGTCTTTGTTAAAAAGGCAAGGTATTCAATATTACCTTCAGGTCCTTTGATTGGAGAAAAATCAAGTCCCTCCACATCAAAACCGATTGACATGGCATAATCAAGAACCATATTGATGACTTCTTCATGAACCTTTATATCTCTTACTACACCCTTTTTACCGACTTTTTCTCTTCCCGCTTCAAACTGTGGTTTGATAAGACATACAATCTGTCCGTTGTCGGTCAAAAGATTTTTCACGGGAAGCAATACCTTTGTTAAAGAAATAAAAGATACGTCAATGCTTGAAAAATCTATTTTGTCATGGATGTCATCTGGTGTTATATACCGGATGTTGGTCTTTTCCATAACCACAACCCTTTCATCCTGTCTTAATTTCCACGCAAGCTGTCCGTGGCCTACATCCACCGAATACACCTTTGACGCTCCGTTCATTAACATACAGTCCGTAAATCCGCCTGTTGAAGAACCGACATCCATACATATCTTATCATTAAGCTCTATAGGAAAATTTTCCATTGCTTTTTCAAGTTTTAATCCGCCGCGGCTTACATATTTAAGAGTACTTCCCCTGACCTCAATACCTGCATATACATCAAACATGGAGCCTGCCTTGTCTTCCTTCTGACCATTTACATAAACGATTCCCGACATAATAATGGCCTTGGCTTTTTCTCTTGAATCCGCAAGTTTTCTGTTCACCAGAAGAACATCTAATCTTTCTTTCATACTAATGTTTTATCCTCTTTAAAATTTTATTTGCAATAACTTCACCGTCTAATCCGTTGGCTTTCCAAAGGCTTCCCACATCGCCGTGTTCAATAAAAGAATCCTTAAGACCAATGTTAAGTACGTCGGTACTGTATCCTTTTTCATTGATATAGCTTAATACCGACTGTCCGTATCCGCCGGTAAGAACGTTTTCCTCAAGTGTAACAACAAGGTCATGTTTTTTAGCTGTATCGTCAAGTAAAACACAGTCAAGAGGCTTAATAAAACGTGCGTTGATTATTGTGGCGTCATAGCCGTTTTCAAGGAGAATATCATCGATTTCTTCCGTAAGCTTGACACATGCACCCACTGCAATAACAGCAATTTGGCTTCCACGCTTTAGAAGCTCGCTTTTGCCGTAAGTAATCGGACTGCGGTTGTCCTCGTATATATCCAAGGCTTCGCCTCTTGGGAATCTTATTGCTACCGGACCATTAAAATCCAATGTAAAATCTAGCATATCCCGGAGCTCGTATTTGTTCTTAGGCGCCATTATCGTCATTTCAGGAATAATATTAAGATATGAAATATCAAATATACCTTGATGGGTTATACCGTCTTTTCCCACAATTCCGGCACGTTCCACAATAAATCTGACAGGCAGCTTCTGGATACATACATCATGGAGAATCTGGTCGAAGCCTCTTTGTAAAAATGTGGAATATATTGCAACATAGGGCTTGTAACCCGCACTTGCAAGACCTGCCGCAAAAGTAACGGCGTGCTCCTCCGCTATTCCCACATCAAAAAATCTGTCAGGAAATTTTTTCTCGAATTTCTTTAAGCCTGTTCCTGCACCCATGGCT
>JBNMKN010000097.1:0-7249 GCA_050874365.1 Butyrivibrio sp.
AATGGATGAGGATAACACGGAGCATTTCTATGACGGAATGGCAACCAATATCCATCTTCCGGGCGGGGACAGGCTTTTGCTGCTTATAATGGACAATGACGAGCGTGTTGCCAACAGGGCGAACCTTATTTCTTTGAATAAGGAATACGATATGACAAGAACCGTTCTTTATACCTTAGGTGATGCGTATTTCGGTATGTATTATTTTGATTTCACGGCAGGAACGATAAAAACCCTCCGTCTGCCGGTTGACCTTTGCGATATTTTTGAAAAAACGCAGAGAATCGAAGAATTTACAGAAGAATATGTAACAAGAATTGCCCATCCGGATGATGAGATGAATATACGCAGGTGCAATTCCAGGGAATATCTTGATGAAATGATGGCAAACGGCAAGGATGAGATATACTGTGAGTTCAGAAGACTCATTGACAATGAATACAAATGGGTGCGTCTTGACATAAAAGTCATTAAATTCTGTGACGGACATACAATGGAAGCTGTCTATGCCTTAAAGGATATCCATGAAGAAAGGGATTTGGAATTAAAGAGAAATAAGCAGCTTGTGGAGGCAACGGATGCGGCTAACAGGGCCAATGCGGCAAAAAGTAATTTCTTATCCAATATGTCCCACGATATCAGAACGCCTCTCAATGCAATCATCGGTATGACGGAGATGGCGATTAATCATATCGACAACAGACAGCGTGTGTACAGTAATCTGATGAAAATAAAAAGTTCGGGTCAGATTCTTTTATACTTAATCAATAACATCCTTGATATGTCCTACATAGAAAGCGGTAAAGTTGTGGTAAACGAAAGCCCGCTGTCCCTTGCGGATTTGTTCCACGGCGTTTCCACTATGGTTCAGGGACAAGTTAAGGAAAAGCATCTGAAATTTAAAGTGTATGCGAAAAATGTTAAGAACGAGATAGTTCTTTCCGACAAGTCCACCCTTAATAAGATAATCATTAATCTTCTGGGTAATTCTATTAAATACACAAAGGAACACGGGCTTGTAACGTTAAGTATTGAAGAACAGCCTGCCAAGATACCGAATCTTTCCAATTACATAATAAGAATATCGGATACCGGAATCGGTATGTCGGAGGCTTTCATCAAAAAGATGTTTGAACCTTTTGAAAGAGCCAAGGACACAACTATAAGCGGTGTTGAAGGTACGGGACTTGGAATGTCCATTACCAAACAGTTAATCGATATTGTGGGCGGAACGATAGACGTTAAGAGCGAGCTTAACGTAGGTTCGGTGTTTACCGTGAATATTCCTCTTAAACACGCCGAAAACGACGAGGATGATATACCTGAATACGATATTGACGATTATAAGGTATTCTATATTGAAAGTGATGAAAATAACACATATAATGAGATAAAAGATTACATAGGAACCAAAGGCCATAAGGAAGTTGTAGTTGTTACTTCCTGCGATATGGAGGAAGATATTCCTAAATTTGAGAAACTGGGTGTTAAAAAATTCATATCCGAACCTGTTTTCAATTCGGATTTGAAAAAACTGCTTTCTGATAAGAAGAGCAAGACAAGGCTTAAAAAGAGCAAGAATGTATTCAAGGGCAGAAAAATACTTATTGTTGAGGATAATGAGATTAATATCGATATCATAAGTGATTACCTTGATGATGTTGAGATAAAATACGACAGTGTCAGAAATGGACTTGATGCCTACAACAGAATTAAGGATGACCACAGCTATGACTGTGTCCTTATGGACGTTAAGATGCCTGTAATGGACGGATACGAAGCCACAAGGAAGATAAGGGCCCTTGACAACGACTATGTAAGGAGACTTCCGATTATAGCCATGACCGCCAATGCTTTTGCGGAAGATGTACAGAAATCAAAAGAAGCCGGAATGAATGACCATATAACCAAACCTGTTAATCTGGAATTGTTTTATTCCGTTATTAAAAAACATATGATAGGAGAAGAATGATGGAAGACTGGAAAAAAGAACTAATTAATCTTAACGTGGATGTAAACGGCTCTATTGAGCGTTTTTCGGGACGTGAGGACAGATATGTGAAGTATCTTAAAAGATTCGGGGAAGATACCAATTTTGAGGATATGAAAAATGCCGTTGAAAGAGGCGATGTACAGGCGGCTTTTGATGCCTGCCACACACTTAAAGGACTTACAGGAAATTTGGGCTTTGACGGAATTACCGATACGGTATGCGAGGTATGTGAAATTCTCCGTGCCGGAAGCCTTGAAGGTGTTAAAGAAAAGATTGAGACAGTTAATGACAATTATTTTAATATAATAAATGTAATTAAAACCTTGTTATAAAGGTATGTTTTGTGTTATCATAAGTGCTATAGAAGAAGGATAGTTAAGGGTACGTGTAGTATGAGAAAAAACATAAGAATAATAGTGGCTGATGATAACACATTAGTCAGGGAAATGTTAGTGGACGGAATTGCAGACCAGAAGGATTTTGAGATAGTCGCAACCGCATCTAACGGCAGGGAGACAATAGACTTAATTAAAGAATATGAGCCGGATGTTGTACTTCTGGATTTAGTTATGCCGATAGTGGACGGGCTTGGCGTTATGGAGGCCGTAAGAGAGGATAATGACGGTAAGGTACCGTATTTTATTATTGTGTCGGCAGCAGGCAAAGAAGACATTGTTACACAGGCTCTTGATTCGGGAGCGTCATATTTCTTTATGAAGCCTTTTGATGAAGGCGCATTAATCAGAAGAATCAGACAGTTGTGTGACTCAGAACCTAAGAAGAGCACCGCAGAGGCTTCCTACAGCCAGAATGACATTTCTTACAGTGTTGAGAATGAGACCTCTACATTGATTCGTAAGCTTGGAATACCTGCTAAGATGATAGGTTATAAGTATGCCATAGATGCTATAATTATTACATTGGAGGAACCTGATGCGATAGTTTCCATAACCAAGGATATTTATCCTAAGATAGGAGAACGCTACGGAACATCACCTACCAATGTTGAGCGTAATATCAGATATGGTATAGAGACAGCGTGGTCTAAGAGAACCAGTATAATGAAGACCCGTGAAGGTAAAGAAATCTTCGGTTCCTGTACCAAGAGACCTACTAATTCCGAATTTATTAATTCCTGTTCAGAATGGTTAAAATTTCATAAGTCCAGACGATAACCGGATATGAAGCTGCTCGGCGGAATGTAAAGGGGGTGTATAACATACACCTCTTTTTTGTCATACTAATATTAAAATGATAAAATTTATTAATAGGAAGGATGAATATGGGAAAATATAATTTTGATGATATAATAAACAGACGTAATACATTGTCATTAAAATGGGATGTTAAGGAAAACGAACTTCCGATGTGGGTTGCCGATATGGATTTTATGACGGCACCTGAGATAATATCCGCAATGGAGGAACGTGTTAAACACGGTGTTTTCGGATATTCCATAATCGATGATGAATGGGCGATGTCATATATTAACTGGTGGAAAGAAAGACACAATCTTTTAATGAAGGCAGATGAGCTTGTGTTCTGCACAGGCGTGATTCCTGCTATATCATCAGCCGTAAGAAAGCTTACAACACCCGGTGAAAAGGTAATTGTGCAGACGCCTGTATATAATATATTTTTTAATTCAATAGTCAATAACGGCAGGTTTATTCTTGAGAATCCGTTAAAATATGACGGAGACAATTATGAAATGGATTTTGCTGACCTTGAAAAGAAGTTAAGCGACCCTCAGGCAAGCCTGATGTTATTATGTAATCCTCAGAATCCGGGTGGTAAGATATGGGACAGGGATACACTTGCAAAAGTAGGAAGCCTTTGTAAAAAATACGGAGTAACCGTTGTGTCGGATGAAATCCATTGTGATATAGTAAGACCGGGTATGGAATATGTTCCTTTTGCTTCGGCTTCGGAGGAATGTAAAGAGATAAGCGTTACCTGTATTGCACCTACCAAATGTTTTAATATTGCAGGAATACAGACGGCGGCGATATATGTGCCAAATCCTTTCCTGAGACATAAAATGTGGCGTGCATTAAATACGGATGAAGTTGCAGAACCTAATTCATTTGCAATAAATGTTGCAAAAACAGCTTTTGATAACGGTAAAGACTGGCTTTGTGAGTTAAACGAATATCTATTTGAGAACAGACGTTTTGCAGAAGAATATATTGAAAAAAATATACCGGAATTAAAGGCAGTTAAGTCGGATGCCACATATCTTATATGGATAGACGGTTGCAGGCTTTTTGAAGATTCGGAAGATTTTACGGTATTTTTGCGTGAAAAAACAGGACTTTATATAACAGAAGGAAGCGAGTACGGAAATACCGGAAAACAATTCGTAAGAATGAACCTTGCCTGCAGCAGGAAAGTGTTGGCAGAAGGGCTTGACCGTCTTTATAAAGGCGTGAAACTTTATAGCGAGGAGAAAAGGCAGAGATGATTATGGAAACAATTAAAGATAAAAGGCTTACAGGAGAAAGAGCGTTGTTTGGAAGTCATAACCTTAGTATATATGACATTATCTTCGATGACGGAGAATCTCCGCTTAAGGAATCGGGAGATATTGAACTTAACGGATGTATGTTCAAATGGAAATATCCGTTATGGTATTGTAAAAATATTGTGGCAGATAACTGTAAATGGTTTGAAATGGCAAGGGCAGGCGTCTGGTATACCGACAATATTACAGTCAACAAAGCACTTATTGAGGCTCCAAAGAATTTCAGGAGATGTAATAACTTAAGCCTTACGGATGTGGATTTTGTCAATGCTGCAGAGACCTTATGGCACTGTAATGATGTAAAAATCAATAATGTCATGGCAAAAGGCGATTATTTTGGAATGAATTGCAGCAACCTTGAGATTGACAACCTGCGTCTTGTTGGAAATTATTCTTTTGACGGCGTTAAAGATATGAAGATATCCAATTCAACATTGATGTCGAAGGACGCCTTCTGGAACAGCGATAACATAACCGTAACGGATTCTTATATTTCGGGAGAATATCTCGGATGGAATGCAAAGAATCTTACGCTTATCAACTGTACTATTGAAAGTCTCCAGGGAATGTGCTATATTGACAACCTTGTAATGAAGAACTGCAAGTTAATAAATACCACCCTTGCGTTTGAATACTCAACCGTTGACGTTGACGTTACAGGCAGAATTGACAGTGTAATTAACCCTTCAATGGGTACAATAAAAGCAGACAGTATAGATGAACTCATACTGGAAAAAGATAAAATTAATCCGGACAAAACAATAATTATATGTCGCGGAAAAGAAAAGGAGAATTAATATGATAAAAACAACATTAAAAATTGATGGAATGATGTGCGGTATGTGTGAGAGCCATATCAATACAGCGATTAGAAATAATTTTAAAGTAAAAAAAGTAAACTCATCACATTCGGCAGGAGAAACAGAAATTATTTCAGAAGAGCCTCTTGATGAAGACAAGATTAAAAGTGTAATAGGAGAAACAGGATATACTCTTAACGGAATATCATCAGAAGAATATGAAAAGAAGAAATTTTCACTTTTCGGAAGAAAGGAATAATTGATATATGAAGCAATATAACGTAAAAGGAATGAGTTGTGCTGCTTGCAGTGCCAGGGTGGAAAAGGCGGTATCAAAAGTACCGGGCGTAACATCATGTTTGGTTAATCTGTTGACTAATTCCATGAGTGTTGAAGGCAGTGCAACGGATAGCGATATTATTAAGGCTGTTAAAAATGCAGGTTATGGAGCTTCGTCCATGAAAAGTAAAGAAAAAGCGGAGGACACCTCCACGGAATCACCTATCAAACCCATGAGGACAAGATTTATTACATCCCTTGTTTTCTTACTGATACTTATGTACTTTTCAATGGGTCATATGATGTGGGGCTTCCCACTTCCTAAGTTCTATGATGGCAACCATATAGCCATGGGACTTACCCAGTTGCTTTTAACGGTTATTATAATGGTAATTAACCAGAAGTTCTTTATATCAGGCTTCAAAGGTCTTGTACACGGTGCCCCTAATATGGACACCCTTGTTG
Source organism: Butyrivibrio sp. (assembly GCA_050874365.1). Lineage (GTDB taxonomy): Bacteria > Bacillota > Clostridia > Lachnospirales > Lachnospiraceae > Eshraghiella. Next base: position 6,062 of record JBNMKN010000097.1, read on the forward strand.
CTCTCGGAGCTACGGCAGCTTTCGGCTACAGCACATTCGCACTTTTTGCAATGACTAAAGCCCAGGTTGCAGGTGATATGGAGCTTGTGGAAAAATACATGATGGAATTTTACTTTGAATCCGCCGCAATGATTCTTACCCTGATTACCCTCGGTAAGATGCTTGAGGCATATTCAAAAGGTAAAACAACGGATGCCTTAAAAGGCTTGATGGAGTTAGCTCCAAAGACCGCCAACATTATAAGGGACGGTAAGGAGGTCAATGTATCCGTTGAAGAAGTAGTAAAAGGCGATATATTTATCGTAAGACCCGGTGAAAGTATTCCCGTTGACGGTGTTGTAATAGATGGTCACAGTGCTGTCAATGAATCTTCTTTAACAGGTGAAAGCATCCCCGTTGACAAAGAGCCTGATGACAAAGTATCCGCAGCAACCATTAACCAGTCAGGCGTTATTACCTGCAAAGCCTTAAGGGTAGGCGAAGATACAACGCTTTCAAAGATTATTAAAATGGTAAGTGACGCTTCGGCGACCAAACCTCATATAGCAAGAATTGCGGACAAGGTATCAGGTATATTTGTTCCTGCGGTAATAGCTATAGCTGTTATAACAATAGTTGTATGGCTCTTAATAGGTAAGAGTGCCGGCTTTGCCATTGCAAGAGGAATATCGGTACTTGTAATAAGCTGTCCTTGTGCTCTCGGACTTGCAACACCTGTTGCAATTATGGTAGGAAACGGAAAAGGTGCAAGAAACGGTATTCTTTTTAAAAACGCCACCGCTATTGAAGAGACAGGAAAACTTAAGATTGTGGCACTTGATAAGACAGGAACCATAACAGAGGGTAAGCCTGTCGTAACAGATATTTACCCTGCAAAAGACGTAACGGAAGAGGAACTTCTCCATATAGCAGGTTCCCTTGAATATAACAGCGAGCATCCTTTGGCAGGTGCCGTAAATCAGGAGATAGAAAACCGTAAAATAACCGTCAGCACGGTTAAAAACTTCACTGCCCTTCCCGGCAACGGTCTTTCAGGAGAGATAGACGGCGTAAGCGTTATGGGCGGAAATTACAGATTTATTTCCGAACATACGGCTGATACGGAGGAATTAAAAAATATTTCCGAGAAAGTATCAAATGAAGGAAAGACGCCGCTTATTTTTGCAAAGGACAACCGTTATATAGGAA
>JBNMKN010000098.1:0-7182 GCA_050874365.1 Butyrivibrio sp.
GCTATGATAATAGCCTGAGGGAACGCACCTCTGATTTCTTTAATAACACCTTTACCGACAATGTGGTTTGGAAGACAGCCGAATGGCTGGCAGCATACAATGTTGGTTGTTCCTCCGTTAATCAGTTCAATCATTTCCGCTGTTAATAACCATCCTTCACCTGTCTGGTTACCGTCTGATACATAAGGTCTTGACAATGCCTGTAATTCTCCGATTGTAGGAGGCACCGTAAAACGCTCACTGTCTCTTAAGTATTTCTTAGATTTTTTACGGACAAGCTCAATAGCCGAAATAACAAGGTCGGAAACTGTCTTGGTCTTTTTAGAAGAACCGAGATGTTCTGTTTTAAAGTGTGAGTTCTGTGCACAATACAGGAAAAATCCAATAAAGTCAGGAACTACAGCCTCTACGCCTTCTTTTTCCAGTAAATCTACGATACGGTTATTTGCGGTAGGATGGAACTTAACAAGTATTTCACCTACAACACCTACACGAGGCTTCTTAATATCTAAAAGCGGAAGCTTATCAAATTCCGTGATAATTTCCTTAACAACTTTATTAAAATTACCCAATGTAACGCGCTTTTCTTTAAAGAAATCGGCACATTTGCTTTCCATTTTTGCGGCAAGCTCATTAGCAGAACCCGGAACAGCTTCATAAGGTCTTGTCCTATATAAGACATTCATAAGAATATCTCCGAACTGAAGACTCATGATAACTTTTTTAATAAGGTCAAAATTGTATTTAAGACCTGAGTTGGTTTCAATTCCCTGAACGCTGAGGGATATAACAGGAATATGCTCTAAGCCGGCTTTTTGGAGAGCTCGTCTTATGAAACCGATGTAATTGCTTGCTCGACAGCCACCGCCTGTCTGTGTAATTACGACAGCGGTTTTATTAAGGTCATATTTGCCTGAAAGTAAAGCTTCCATAATCTGACCCGTTATGATAATCGATGGATAGCAGGCATCGTTATTAACATATTTGAGACCTGTATCCACGGCAGATTTTTCAAAGTTCTGGAGCATTACGAAACGGTATCCGCAGGAACGTAATGCAGGTTCAAGTATATTAAAATGAATAGGGGAGAGCTGTGGGCAGAGGATTGTGTAGCCTTCCTTCTGCATCTCCTCCGTGTATTCAACTCTCTTATAAGCTGAGGATTTAAGCTCACGCTTATAATTTTTCTTATCACGGACTTTTAATGCCGCAATAAGGGACCTGATACGGATTCTTGCCGCACCGAGGTTGTTTACCTCGTCAATTTTTAAAACTGTGTATATCTTACCGCCTGAAGACAGGATATCATTTACATTGTCAGTTGTTACGGCATCAAGTCCGCAGCCGAAGGAATTAAGCTGAATCATATCAAGATCGTCACGGGTCTTTACAAAGCTGGCGGCAGAGTAAAGTCTGGTGTGATATGTCCACTGATCCATTGCTATAATAGGTCTTTCGACTTTGCCGAGGTGTGAAATCGAATCCTCTGATAAAACAGCAAGTCCGTAAGAATTGATTAATTCAGGTATTCCATGATTGATTTCAGGGTCCACATGGTATGGACGGCCTGCAAGGACAATTCCTTTTCTTCCTGTTTCTTCAAGGTAACGGAGTGTTTCTTCACCTTTTTTCTGTATGTCATAACGGCAGTTCATCATTTCTTCCCATGCAAGATGACATGCTTCCTTAACTTCCGATGAAGTCATTTTAAATTCTTTGGTAAATACTTTAACAAGTTCTTTAGTTGCCACCTCTTCATTAAGGAATGATACGAAAGGATTCATAAAATGAACATTTTGTTCCTTGAGTTCCTCCATATTGTTTTTAATATTTTCCCCGTATGAGGTTACAATAGGACAGTTGAAGTGGTTGTTTGCATTTTCATCTTCTGTACGCTCGTAAGGTATACATGGAAGGAATATAAATTTAATGTTCTGTTTTATGAGCCATGATACATGACCATGCACAAGCTTTGCAGGGTAGCATTCTGATTCGCTTGGTATTGACTCTATTCCCAATTCATAAATCTTTTTGTTAGACGGAGGCGAAATTATAACACGGAATCCCAACTTCGTGAAAAATGTGTGCCAGAACGGGAAGTTCTCGTACATATTGAGGGAACGTGGTATACCTACAACACCTCGTGGCGCTTTATCTGCGGGAAGCGACTGATAAGAGAAAAGCCTCTTATTTTTGTATTCATACAGGTTAGGAAGCTTGTCCTTATTTTTTTCTTTTCCGAGACCACGCTCACATCTGTTACCTGATATAAACTGTCTGCCCCCGGTAAATTTATTGATTGTAAGGAGACAGTGGTTAATACATCCCTGACATCTTGTCATTGATGTTTCGTATTTAAGGTTAATAATCTGTTCAAGGGAGAGCATGGATGTAGGTTCTCCTTCATATCTTTCCCTTGCAATCAATGCGGCTCCGAAAGCACCCATAATACCTGCAATATCAGGTCTTACAGCCTGCACATCGGCTATTTTTTCAAAACTTCTTAAAACGGCATTATTGTAGAAGGTTCCGCCCTGTACAACAATATTTTTTCCAAGATCCCTTGCATCGGATAATTTAATAACCTTATATAAAGCGTTCTTAATTACAGAGTATGCAAGTCCGGCAGAAATATCGGCTACGCTGGCGCCTTCTTTCTGTGCCTGTTTTACTTTAGAGTTCATAAATACGGTACAACGTGTTCCAAGGTCAATAGGATGCTCCGCAAAAAGAGCAGCCTTGGCAAAATCCTGAACGGAGTAATTAAGACTCTTGGCAAAAGTTTCTATAAATGAACCACATCCTGACGAACAGGCTTCGTTAAGCTGTACGCCGTCAACAGTACCGTCTTTTATTTTTATACATTTCATATCCTGACCACCTATATCAAGGATACAGTCAACGGATGGTTCAAAAAATGAAGCCGCATAGTAGTGGGACACAGTCTCAACTTCACCCTCATCAAGCATAAGGGCGGACTTAATAAGAGCTTCGCCGTAACCTGTAGAGCATGAGCGGACAATATTAACGCCTTCCGGCAGTTTGTCATATAGATCCTTAATAGCCTTTATGGAGGTTGCTAACGGACTACCATTGTTACTCTCATAAAAAGAGTACAAAAGAGTACCGTCCTCGCCGACCAAGGCAACTTTAGTAGTGGTAGAGCCAGCGTCTATTCCCATAAAACAGTTGCCCTTGTAGGTTGCTAAATCACCTTTTTTAACACAGGCTTTATTATGCCTTGTTATGAATTCGTCGTATTCCTTTTCGTTTGCAAATAAAGGTTCCATACGTTCAACTTCAAAATCAAGCTTTATATTAGCCTTAAGAAGTGTAATTAATTCGTTTATGTCAACGGATATATTTTCATCATAAGCAAATGCAGAACCAATCGCAGCAAATAAGTGCGAATTATCAGGTGCGATAATATATTCATCGGTAAGATTCAAAGTTCTTATAAAAGCAGCCTTTAACTCCGAAAGGAAGTGTAAAGGACCGCCAAGAAAGGCTACATGACCTCTTATAGGCTTACCACAGGCAAGACCGCTTATGGTCTGGTTGACAACCGCCTGAAATATGGAGGCGGCAAGGTCCTCCTTTGTGGCACCTTCGTTAATCAACGGCTGTATGTCTGTTTTGGCAAATACACCGCATCTGGCTGCAATAGGGTAAATTGACTGATAATTTTTGGCATACTCATTAAGACCGGTTGCGTCAGTCTGTAATAATGACGCCATCTGGTCGATAAAAGAACCTGTTCCGCCGGCACATATACCGTTCATTCTCTGGTCAATTCCGTTTGTAAAATATATAATTTTAGCATCTTCGCCGCCAAGCTCTATGGCAACATCTGTTTTTGGCGCATAATACTCAAGAGCAGAAGCTACGGACACAACCTCCTGGTTAAAAGGAACATTAAGGTGGTTGGCAAGAGTAAGTCCGCCGGAACCGGTAATAACCGGATTAACCTTAATATCGCCTAAAAGCTCCTTTGCCTTTAAAAGTAAAGAAGCAAGTGTATCCTGTATATTGGCAAAATGCCTTTCATAATCTGAAAATAAAATCTCATTGTTTTCGTTAAGAATTGCAATTTTTACTGTAGTAGAACCAATATCAATTCCAAGTTTGTATAATTTATTGTTCATAAACATCTCCCTTTACAAATTGAGTTGATTTATTTTTAGAAAAAACCAATGTTACTATTATATATTAATGATAAAATAATTTCAATGATAATTGAAAATTAATTGACAAAAAACAAAGCTGACAATATAATTAATGAGACAATTTCCAGCGCAGGAGGTTCTTATGATTAAGATTTTCAAAACCACTGACAGCGGTGTATTACAAATATCAGAATTTGAGGATAATTCATGGATTTCAATGACTAATCCGACAACAGAAGAATTGTTCAGCGTTTCTTCAAAGTACAAAATTGCACCTGATGATTTAAGGGCATCTTTGGATGAGGAAGAAAGATCGCGTATCGAAATCGAAGAAGGATATTCCCTTATTCTCGTTGACATTCCTACAATTGAAGAAAGAAACGGAAAAGATTGGTACGGAACCATTCCTCTTGCAATAATTATCTGTGATAAAGTTATTGTTACTGTATGTCTGGAGGATTCACCTGTACTTACGGCTTTTATGGACGGCAGGGTGCGTAATTTTTATACCCATATGAAGACCAGATTTATATTCCAGATTTTATATAGAAATGCCACATTGTATCTTAATTACCTCCGTATAATCGACAGACGAAGCGATGCAATTGAACAGAAGCTTCATGAGGCAACGAAGAACAGGGAATTAATTGAATTGCTGGAGTTGGAGAAATCTCTGGTGTTCTTTACAACATCCCTTAAATCTAACGAAGTGGTTCTTGAAAAATTACTTAAATCAACAGCAATTAAAAAATATCCCGAAGATGAAGATTTAATTGAAGATGTAATAGTCGAGAATAAACAGGCTATCGAAATGGCAAATATATACAGCGGTATCCTTAACGGAACCATGGATACTTTCGCTTCGGTTATTTCCAATAACCAGAACAGCGTTATGAAGTTCCTTACCACAATTACAATTGTGCTTTCGATACCTACAATGATTGCCAGTTTTTACGGCATGAACGTTAAAGCGGACGGAATGCCTTTTGCCAACGTAAGAGGAGGCTTCCTTATTGTAATCGGGATTTCACTGATTATATCGCTTATTATTGCACTGATTTTTAGAAAGAAAGATTTATTCTAAGAGGTTATGTATGAATTTTTACAACAAAATGGAAAGAAAGTTAGGTAAATATGCAATCAGGAACCTGACATTGATAATTGTTATATGCTATGCAATCGGATATGCAATCAGATATATCGTTCCGGAATTCCAGTTATATCTGACATTGGATGTATATAGTATTTTACACGGACAGGTGTGGAGAATCATTACATGGATTCTTATTCCGCCGTATGAGAGTAATATATTTTTTGCTCTCATTATGATTGTATTTTATTATTCAATAGGAACCGCTCTTGAGAAGACATGGGGTACGTTCCAGTACAATCTTTATATATTTTCGGGATTGATTTTTACAATAATAGGTGCTTTTCTTTCATATCTTTACAGTTATATAAGATTTGGCGGTGTGACTGTCAGCGTAATTTCGGCTACATTGTCAGTTGTGGTTACCACATATTATGTTAATATGTCAATTTTTCTGGCATATGCGTGCACGTTTCCTGATAATATAGTTCTTTTTATGTTTGTCATACCGGTTAAGGTTAAATACTTAGGATTCCTTTACGGCGGCTATATTATTTACGAACTTGTGAATGGAATGATGTCACTTGGTGCGTATGGATTTGTATTCCCATTTGTTATCGGTTCATCACTTCTTAATTTCCTTGTATTCTTTGTTACAACAAGGAAATATGTTATTAAGAGCGTTGTGGGAACAAGAACACAGCGTGCCTTCAGATTTAATGCAAGGCGTGTTAAAAATGCACAAAAGAAGAATACCGATGCATTTACCATGCCTCGTCATGAAAAGACAAGACATAAATGTGCAGTGTGCGGAAGAACCGAAAAAGACGGGGACAACCTTGTATTCAGGTATTGTTCAAAGTGTGACGGCAACTTTGAATATTGTCAGGACCACCTTTACACCCACATTCATATGACCAATCACTAAAATTTTTATTGACTTATATTGGTATTTTGTGTATTATAGGAATAGCATAATGATGATTACTAGAGTGAGCTTCCAAGGGAGCTCACTTTTTCTATGAGTAATTGAAGCAGAAAGGATAGTGACTGTATGGCAAAAAGAGAAGACATAGAAGCCAAAGTAACCCAACTTATCATGCCGATTATCGAAGCTAACGGGTTTGAACTGGTTGACCTTGAGTACGTTAAGGAGGGTTCCTCAAAGTATCTTAGGGCATATATTGACAAACCGGGCGGAATTACCGTTGATGATTGTGCCGAGGTAAGCAGACCTTTTAGCGATAAGCTTGATGAAGCGGATTTTATCGACGAAGCGTATATTCTGGAGGTAAGTTCACCGGGACTTTTCAGGCCTTTTAAGAAGGATAAGGATTTTGAGAGAAATCTTATGGAAGAAGTAGAGTTAAAGCTTTACAGACAGGTAGACCATTTAAAGGACTACACAGGACTTTTAAAGAAGTTTGATAAAGATACAGTTACTATTGAACTTGAAAATGGTGAAGAAAAGACTTTTGAAAGATCTAATTTAGCAATAATAAGACAAACAGTATATTTTTAAGGAGGAAATTACAAAAAAATGAACACTGAGTTAATAACAGCACTTGATATTCTTGAAAAGGAGAAAAAAATCAGCAAGAAAGTTCTCATTGAAGCAATCGAAAATTCTTTACTTGCAGCCTGCAAGAACCATTTCGGTAAAAATGAAAATTTTACAGCAAAAGTTGACCCTGAAACAGGAGATTTTAAGGTAACTGCAGCTAAAGAGGTTGTGGAAACGGTAGAGGACAGCGTTACACAGATAAGCCTTGCTGACGCACAGATGATAAGCCCTAAATACAATATCGGTGATACTATTAATGTAGAAATCAAATCAGCAGAATTCGGCAGAATTGCCGTACAGAATTCAAAGAGCGCCATTCTTCAGAAAATCCGTGAAGAAGAAAGACAGGCGGTATATAACGA
>JBNMKN010000099.1:0-7159 GCA_050874365.1 Butyrivibrio sp.
ATATCGGTATTATCTCGTCACCTTCTTTTAAGTCAAGAAGTCTTGAGGACTCTTCATTCTGTGAATATGAATATACTCCGGCAATGGTGTATTCCTTATCATCAAAACTATAGACCACACAAAGCTCGGTTTCAATGCCGTTATATTTTACCGGAATATTATATATATTACTGTCGTCATTAGAATTTACCAGTTGGGCAGAGCAGTAATAACCATCGATTGCCAGCCAGTAACCGCCAAAATTGTCTATAATTTTGTTATCTTTAATCTGAATATTATTATCATATCCAAGTAAAGTTATTTCCGAATATTCTTCATCATATAAATAAAGTTCAAACTGGACATCCGCTATATAGTCCATTCCTGATTTTACATCCAGAGTCACATATCCGTCATTAATATCTTCATCAAATAAAATTTCATAATTATATATATCATCATTGATGATTTCATTTCCGTTTTCATACGCCCATTCCGGTGCAGTCCAGTTATCTTTATAGATATAATCAAGTAACTGCAGCATGGAAGCATTTTTACTCCAGTCGGCATATCGGTCGAGAGTGCTTTCATCTTCATCGTTTATAGGGAGATATACCGCCACACCGTTAGAATCGGTTCTTGACCTTCCCTTAACATTATACGCCACAAAATCATCCAATGAATTGCTTACTGCTTTATATGTCTCAGGAATTACCTTTTTTGCATTAGTAACAACCGATTTCAGGTCAAAAGTATCATCCTCATATGTTTCCGATATATTTACGGCTGATATAAAATCGTTAAGCTTATTAACATCCGATACGTTTTTGTTAATTTCTTTGCTCATCTTTTCAAAGTTGTCATTTAACTTATCGTACTTACTCATATCGCAAAGTGACATGGTTATCAGCCTGCCTGTCGTACTGTACTTGTATCTTTTTATGTATTCATCACAAATCTTTCTGCCGATATCTTCTGATGATGCGTCACTGTTATTTACCAGATATCCAAGCCAGTTTTCGTAATCCCATCCGCCCGCAGGAATCATATCCTCAGACGCAACAAGATAATTGCAATATCCGTTTACTGTATCCGCCATTTCATAATTGGCACAATAACAGCAGTCAAACCCAATCATTTCAAACTTTGTACCTGCTTTGTTCAAAGCGTCACCAAGTTCTACATAACTGATGGCGTCATTATAATTCTCATCATACGCCACACCGCCAAAATCAATGAGTCCGTGATTCCATATAATGAGAAAATATTTATCCGCAGGGTACTCTTTGGTTCCCCACTTGATAAAATCACTAAGCGTTTTGGTTCTGCCCATTGACTCATTTTTCAATTCCTCAATAACAGTCCAGTCATTATCTTTGCATACCATTCTTGTCAATTTATTATTGTCCAGTCCGTTATGCCACTCCTTGGAGCCGCCCGCCTCCACAACCAGATTGACATTGTCAGGAAAATCAATTTTCTTAATTTCATTAAAATTATCCGTTGCAAAGCCATCTTCCGATTCAAGGTCTGAACCGCATACATACATAAGTACAGTCCAGTCAGCTTTATTTCCCGGTATTTCCGGTTCTTTTGTAGGATTATCTGTTGGGTCATCTTCTGTGATATCCACATCCGGGCGTTCTGCCTTTTTATATGCTTTTTTCACCGAACATCCACACAGTACCAGCACCATTACCAGAACTACAAACAATATTCTTTTTTTCATGTGTGTCTCCTCTTTCAATATCCTTATGCTATTTATTATTGCATATACTTATAAGTAAGACAAGGAGGCAATAATAAAAATGGACTTCAAATTTAATTGAAGTCCATTTTGTAATTATGCATTTATTCACCGTTTACCCGGTCTGATATCTTTTTCAGATACGAATTATAAATTATCTCTGCATCTTCTTTACTACCTGCATTAACCAGATATTTTACAGGTGAGTCCTCATTCCAGAGTTCAATAATAACTTGTTTGGTTTCCCTATCATATACAAAGCGATATGTAACAACCGTTCCGAATTCTTCTAAGGCACCGTTTTCATTATATTTCGTAATTACAGAGTAAAAAAAGATATTACAATAATCCTTTGAAATATCAACAGATATAACAGGCTTATGTCCCGTTAACATTCCGTGGTCTTTTACATTTAATACTCCGTCCACTTTCTTACTTCCGCGAGCCAATAAATCAATGTACCAAGTAACGTTTTCCTCTTCCCACTCCTCAGTATCCGGATTATATACATAACCTCCTCCACTCATATTAATCCTCGCATATTTTGAAATTATATGTATCCCTTCGGAATTGAGAAATACCATTACTGCTATCTGAAGTACCACGACTATTGCAAGAATAGTTGACAGAATAATTATCCATGTTTTTTTCATATTTTGTCCTCCCTGTATATCTATGCTGCCACATATGGTATGTTAATTACCTATATCACCTCTCCCTTTTTACACGTTCAACTTCTAACAATTTTATTCTAACATAGCTATATATCCGTGTCTATAATTTTATAACTTCTTCATTTTCTTCCTATGCTTGAAACGCGTATCCTTACCTGCTGCCGCCTCTTTGCCCGACCGCTGGCAGCTCCGTATTGTTTCATCAAGCTTCTTATAGCGTTCTTCTGCTGCCTCATCATTTACACGAAAAAGATAGTCCATTTCCTTCACCACTTTTTCATGAAGCTCCACATTATTTTCCTTAAGGGCTTCCGTGAGAATGCTGCCGATAATCGCTTTGAACTGTTCCATACGGACATCCCTTGTATTCTGTTCCTCACTTTCAAGTTCTCCCTGTTCATGCTCCATATGTATAGGTATTATATCTGCTTTTCCAAAAATCTCGGTTTTGATTGCCTTAAGCTGGTAGCCTTTATTTTTCATTTCCTTAGCTTTCTGGAAAATTTCAATTTCTGTATCTGTATAATAACGATGTCCCAATTCATTCCTTGGGATTTTCATACCAAGCTCTTCTTCCCAATACCGGAGTACATGTGCCTCCAGACCCGTAATTGCAGAAGCTTCTGAAATTAAATATCTTTTCATAATATGTCCCCTTAATTTTTTCACTAATTATACCATCCCATATGGGTAAAAAAAAATTTTTTCTTCGACTTACTTTTACAAAAAAAGAGTAAGTATGACACTTACTCTTCTTCGTGGTTATATTGAACTTCCAAATCTGCAAATTTTGTTAAATCTCCAATCCATGCAAGGTCAACGGTTCCTGTAGGGCCGTTTCTTTGCTTGGCTATGATTATCTCGGCTTTGCCTTTGTTATCTGCATTGTCTTTGTGATAATATTCATCCCTGTATATAAACATAACAACGTCCGCATCCTGCTCGATGGCACCCGATTCTCGCAAATCCGAAAGCATCGGTCTTTTGTTATCTCTTGCTTCAACCGCACGGCTTAACTGGGATAAGGCGATTACGGGAACATTAAGCTCTCTTGCAATCCCTTTCAAAGCTCTTGAAATCTCCGATACTTCCTGCTGTCTTGATTCACTCCTGCCACCTGCTGTCATGAGCTGTATGTAGTCGATTATTATAAGACCGAGATTATTATCTCTCTTGAACTTACGGCATTTGTTACGCAATGCTCCAATGGAAATTCCCGGCGTATCATCAATTATAAGATGGGACATACCTACTCTTGAAGCGCCCTCTGATACGCTGCTCCATTCTGCCGGGCTCATGCTTCCCGTTCGTATATTTTTGGAATCAACCTTGGATTCCATAGAGATAAGACGGTTGACAAGCTGGACTTTTGACATTTCCAGACTGAATATGGCAGTTGTTGTCTTATTTTTGACAGAAACATACTGTGCTATATTAAGGACAAATGCTGTTTTACCCATGGACGGTCTTGCCGCAACAAGAATAAAATCAGAGTTCTGAAGTCCCGCCGTTTTGTAGTCAAGATGCTTAAACCCTGTGGCAATTCCCGTAATTTTACCGCCCGCCTTGGATGCCGCATCCATCCTGTCAAGTGCTTCAATAACAACATCGCTTATAGGTGTTATCTCCTCACTTGTCCCGCTGTTCTTTACTGCGGTAATGTCTTTTTCCGCATCGGCGAGTATGTTATCTACTTCATCCTTGCAGTCATAACATTCATTTTCTATTTTCTGTGCAACCTTAATCATATTACGCAGAACTGATTTTTCTTTTACAATTTTGGCATAACCCTTAATATTGGCAGACGTTGCCACTACATTAAGAATCTCTCTTAAAAAATCAATTCCTGCCAATTCTTCAGGTGCACCCATCTGTTTTAATTTATCCTGCACCTGAACAATGTCTGCCGGCTTATTTTCTTTATCAAGCTCCGTTATTGCCTGAAACATAATCCCATACTGACCGGTGTAAAAATCATCCTTGGTAAGCATATCCGATGCTATTCCTATGGCGTCTTTATCCATAAGCATTGATGAAATCACGGACTGTTCGGCAACCGTACTATGGGGCATAACCCGCTTTAAAAGTGGTTCATCCATACTTCTATGCCTCTCTGACTCTTACATTCAGCTTTCCGACAACATCTTTATGAAGCTTTACGCTTACAATTGTAGTTCCCACACTTCTGATTGGCTCATCAAGAACGATTTTTTTCTTATCTATTTCCATTCCATGCTGTTCCTTGAAAGCAGTTGCAATTTCCTTAGATGATACTGAACCAAAGGTTCTTCCGTCTTTTCCTGATTTGATAGAAACTATGACTTCCATGTCTGCCATTTTTGCTGCAAAAGCCTTAGCTTCTTCAAGCTGCTCCTTAGCCACCTTTTCTTCATGTGCCTTCTGTAATTTAAGGTCATTAAGATTTTTTGACGTTGCCTCTACTCCGAGTTTCTTAGGGAGAATACAATTTCTTGCATATCCGTCACTGACATCTACTGTCTGTCCCTTTTTTCCAAGTGCTTTAACATCCTGTAATAATATAACTTTCATTAAATTGCTCCTTCCGTTTCCATTGTATCTATTGTCTTTTTAACAAGTGTTATGGCGTCCTCCAATGACATATCTTTAAGCTGTGCACCTGCGATTGTCATATGTCCGCCACCACCAAGTCTTTCCATAATAAGCTGCACATTAACTTCATCTATCGACCTTGCACTAAGGTATATTGTATCGTTGTAATATGTAAAAACAATCGATGCTTTAATTACCGTAATGTTAAGAAGTTCATTGGCAGCCTGTGCTCCTACAATAGTAGGGCTTTGCAATCCCGAACTTGGGCATACAGAAAGCGCATAGTGCTTATACACCTCAGCATGTCTTACCGTCTCTGCTTTTGCCTTGTATTCGTTCATATCGCCACGCAGAAGTTTTCTTACCCTTACAATATCCGCGCCGTTACGTCGTAAAAATGCAGCTGCTTCAAAAGTTCTTGCTCCTGCCTTGTTGGTAAAATTATTGGTGTCAATAACTATTCCGGCATACAAAGTATCTGCCTCTATTGATTTTATCCTGATATTATCACAAATATACTGAAGTATCTCTGCAACCATTTCACACGCCGATGATGCGTATGGTTCTACATAAGAAAGTGTTGCATTTTCAATCTGGTCATCCGCCTGACGGTGATGGTCAATAACTACCGTCTGTCTGCATTTGCCAATTAATTCAGGACATTCTGTATAATTTGCCCTGTTTACATCAACTACAACCAGCAATGTATTGCTTCCTACCTTTGCCAGTGCCTCGTCGCTCTTTACAAAAAGGTCCGGACTGTATTCCTGATTGTTCTTATACAAATCAATTATAGGCTGTAATGATGTTGTTATGTCATTAAGGACAATATGTGCCTTCTTTGAAAAAATTCTTGCCGCCGTATATATACCAATTGCAGCTCCTACGGCATCCACATCACTGATTTTGTGTCCCATAATGATTACATTATCGGTGCCCTCCAAAAGTTCACGGAGTGCGTGAGCCTTGACACGGGCTCTTACTCTCGTATTCTTCTCAAGAGAATTGCTCTTTCCGCCATAATAAGTTACCTTATTGCCATCCCTGACAACGGTCTGGTCACCGCCTCGTCCGAGTGCCAGATCAATCGCCGCTCTTGCCATCTCATAGTTCTTAAGGAACGAGCCGTTCATGGCTCCGATTCCTATACTAAGTGTTACCGCCATATCATTTCCGATATTGACGGATTTAACCTCTTCAAGAATGGCAAAACGATCCTCTTTAAGCTTTTCAAGGAATTTATAGCGCATTACCACGAAATATTTGTCTTTTTCAAGTTTTCTTACAATGCCTTCACCCGCAGTAATATACTTATTAATCTTACGGTCTACAAGGGCTATCAAAAGTGAACGGCGGACTTCGTCGATACTTTCAAGTGCCTCATCATAATTATCTATATATATAAGTGCCGCAACAAAACGTTCATCGTGCAGTTCTTTTCTGCATGCAGTTATCTCAGTCTCGTCAATAAAATATATCGCATACAAATCCGATGACGCCCCTGCTATAAGGATATTAACGTCAACCTGGGAATCCGACATATCTATTTTTTCGGTAAAAACCTTGTATATTCTGTTGCCGATTGCAACATTGCACTCCTGTAAATTCTTACCCGGTTCAATCTGTATCTTGGAAAGTTCAGGAATTACCGTACTTATATTCTTCCTGTAATTATCCTTGCCTACAATTGCACCAAGCGAATTATTAAGCCAGAGTATCTTGCCCTGATTATCCAAAAGTCCGTAAGGAACCTTAAATTCATCCAATAACTTCTTCTGCATCTGTGCGTATCCCGAGGCAAAATCCATAAGTGCCTTAGACACCGCAACATGTTTATTAAATATCATAAAAAGAAGCCATACAAAATATGCCAGCACCGCTATTGACACAACGATTCCTGCCCTGACACTTATAAAATATACCATTATATTCATAACAGCAAATACAATGCCTGCTATAATCGGGTACCTAAGATATAAATTTAACAGATTGCGTAATCTCTTTTCTTTCCCTGCCATGTCATATCTCCTAAAGCTATAGATAGTTTATTATATCACACAGGTAATTTTTTTTCCATACATAAATAGCCCCATGGCTCGGATACGAACCATGGGGCTATATTAATCAGATATAATTAATCAAGTGTGTAAGGTAAGATTGCAATCTGTCTTGCTCTCTTAACTGCTAC
>JBNMKN010000100.1:0-6854 GCA_050874365.1 Butyrivibrio sp.
AAAGGTAGCGGCAATACACTCCAGTTGAGTAGTCAAGCTACAGAAAATAAATCAAAAGTCCATAGTATCTGAATTGTATTGAACCACGATATTAAAAGAAAGGAAAGTGTGGTAATTAACTTCCTAATTATCATACAAGAAATATATGTACAAAATAAAAATAGAAAATGGTTCCATCAAAATAAAAAATAAATACATTCTGGAAAATATAAACCTTGAATTTGAAAGTGGCAGGACATATGGACTTTATGGACGCAACGGTTCAGGTAAAACAGTGCTTATGAAAAGCATTATAGGACTTATGAAGCTTACTGAAGGAAAAGTGATATGCAATGATAAGATAATCGGTAAAGACAGTGATTTTATACCGGATGCAGGAATATTGATTGAGGAACCTACATTTTACGGACAGTATTCTGCGGTTACCAATTTAAAACTTCTTGCAGGAATCCGTAAAAAAATTCCCGTGTCTGAAATTAAGAAGGATATAGAGGCTGTAGGACTTGATCCTGAGGATTCTAAGAAGGTAAGTAAATTTAGTCTTGGTATGCAAAAAAGGCTAGGGATTGCCCAGGCCATAATGGAAGATCCGGGAATATTAATTCTTGATGAAGCTACAAGTGCTCTTGATGAAGAAGGCGTAAAATGGTTCAGGAGTTTTATGCTTGAACAAAAGAAAAAAAATAAACTGATTATAATATCTTCACATATAAGGGAAGATATAGAACTCCTTTGTGATGAAGTGATTTCCCTTGAACATGGCAGAGTTGTGGGACACAAAACTTATTGAGAAATTTTATCGTTGACACCGCGGGATTAACAGAAATATAATTAAAAGAATTGAAAAATATACTCGCAGGAGGTACATAATATGTTAAAGTGTTTACAGCGTGTGAATTGGAAAAAAGTAGGACTTTTTGCTGCCGGTTTTGCATTTGGAACTGCCGGAGTTAAGATTTTATCCAGCAAAGATGCAAAAAAGGTATATACAAATTGTACTGCTGCCGTATTAAGGGCAAAAGACAGTGTTATGAAGACTGTTAATACAGTTCAGGAAAATGCAGGAGATATTCTTGCAGATGCCAAGGCAATCAATGAAGAAAGAGCTGCCAAGGAAGCTGAAGAATTTGAGGATATCAAAGAAGACGCTAAAGAAGCAGAAGAATCCGATAAATAGAAAATAATACATTAAGCACCTGTTATTGCAGGTGCTTTTGTAAATCTGTACAACGAAAAAGAGAGAATAAAAGTATGAAGTTTGTAATACGACATGAATCAGATAAGCGGATGAGAGTTCATTTCGCAGTCAGTAGAATGACATATAAAGAAGCGGATATTTTGTTGTATTTTCTTAATAATACTAAAAATATCACTTTTGCAAAGGTATATGAAAGAACTGCGGATGCAGTCATAGAATATAAGGGAAAACGAACAGACATAATCAACGCATTAAGACGTTTCCACTATGAGGATATCGAGGTGCCCGCAGCAATTACAGATAATTCCAGCAGACAGGTTAATGCAGAGTATCAGGAAAAACTCGTAACCAAAATAGCGTTGCATTACGCAACCAGGTTTTTCATGCCGTTACCTGTAAGGACTTTGATGGTAATATCAAAATCTTTTAAATACATCGGAAACGGAATTAAAACTTTACTCAGACATAAGATTGAGGTGCCTGTTCTTGACGCAACCGCAATAGGAGTATCAATCCTCAGGGATGACATAGGAACAGCAGGTTCAATTATGTTTATGCTTGGCATTGGTGAGATACTTGAAGAATGGACACATAAAAAATCAGTGGGTGACCTCGCAAGAAGCATGTCACTTAATATCAGCAAAGTATGGCTGTCGGTTGACGGAAAAGAAGTTCTTGTATCCTCAAATGACGTTAAACCGGGAGACAAGGTTGTAGTACATATGGGTAATGTAATACCTTTTGACGGAAAAGTATATGACGGTGAAGCTATGGTCAATCAGGCGTCCCTTACAGGAGAATCCGTTGCCGTAAGAAAGGCAAAGGACGCAGTTGTGTATGCCGGAACCGTTGTGGAAGAGGGCGAAATTACAATCCTTGTAAACCAGACCAAAAATTCAAGCCGTTTTGAAAAGATTGTTGCAATGATAGAAGAATCCGAAAAACTTAAATCGGGACTGGAAAGCAAAGCAGAGCATCTTGCAGACCGTCTTGTTCCATACAGTCTCGGTGGTACGATACTTACTTACCTTTTAACAAGGAATGTGACAAAGGCACTTTCCATCCTTATGGTAGACTTCTCTTGTGCTTTGAAGCTTGCAATGCCTATATCCGTACTTTCGGCAATCAGGGAGGCTAACTCTCATGACATTACGGTTAAGGGCGGTAAATTCCTTGAAGCAATGGCAGAAGCAGATACAATTGTATTTGATAAGACAGGTACATTGACGAAGGCAAGACCGACAGTTGCGGATGTTATTTCCTTTAATGGGGAAACACCTGACGAACTTTTAAGAATAGCGGCGTGTCTTGAAGAACACTTCCCTCATTCAATGGCAAAAGCAGTAGTCAATGCGGCTATGGAAAAGAATTTACAGCATGAAGAAATGCACACCAAGGTAGAATATGTTGTGGCACACGGAATATCAACCATGATAAACAACAAAAAAGTTATTATCGGCAGTTACCATTTTGTTTTTGAAGATGAAAAGAGTGTTATTCCTGAGGATAAAAAGGATTTATTTAATACTCTGCCTGAAGAATACTCACACCTTTATATGGCAATCGACGGAAGCCTTGCGGCAGTTATATGTATAGAGGATCCGTTAAGGGAAGAAGCAGAGGATGTAGTCAGAAAGCTTCACAAAGCAGGCTTTACAAAGATTGTTATGATGACCGGAGACAGCGAAAGAACAGCGAAAGCCGTTGCGGGACGTGTGGGCGTTGACGAATATTATTCAGAGGTGCTTCCTGAAGATAAAGCAGGTTTTATAGAAAAAGAAAAAGCGGCAGGAAGAAAAGTTGTAATGATAGGCGACGGCATTAATGATTCACCGGCATTATCGGCAGCAGATGTGGGAATAGCTATAAGTGACGGTGCCGAAATAGCAAGGGAAATTGCGGATATTACAATAGGAGCCGATGACCTTTACCGTGTTGTTACCCTGAAAAACTTAAGCGATGCTTTAATGAAGCGTATCGGTAAAAATTACAGGACCATTGTTGGTTTTAATTCCATGTTAATACTCCTTGGAGTTGCAGGTGTCATACAGCCTACAACATCAGCTTTGCTTCATAATTCTTCAACACTTCTTATCGGACTTGAGAATATGAAGAACCTGTTGGATTAGCAACTTCTTACGAATTACAGATTGAAACGTTAAGCGTTTTATGCTAGAATAAAATGCAAATGGGCATACATCGTAATTTATAATGATTAGAATGAAATAAAGCCCCATAAACAGGAGGTTTTAAGCTATAATGGAACAGTATAAGCAGGAATTTATTGAATTTATGGTAGACTGTAAAGTCCTTAAATTCGGTGATTTTGTAACTAAGAGCGGCAGAAAGACACCTTTCTTTATTAATACAGGTTTTTACAGAACAGGTGCACAGCTTAAGAAACTTGGCGAATATTATGCAGAAGCTATTAATAACAAGTACGGAACTGATTTTGACATTCTGTTCGGACCTGCATACAAGGGTATACCGCTTTCGGTTACCGCAGCTATTGCACTTAACGATAAATACGGGGCAGACATAGGATACTGTTCTAATCGTAAAGAGATAAAGGACCACGGCGATAAGGGAATCCTTCTCGGAAGCCCTATCAAGGATGGCGATAAGATTGTAATAATTGAAGACGTAACAACAGCGGGAACCTCAATAAATGAGACTCTCCCTATTATCAAGGCACAGGGTAACGTTAATGTTGCCGGACTTGTTGTATCCGTAGACAGAATGGAAAGAGGTCAGGGTACCAAGAGTGCGCTTACAGAGATAGAAGAGAATTACGGAATCAAGACAACTGCGATTGTTACAATGGCAGAGGTTGTAGAGCATTTATATAACAGACCTTATAAGGGCGAAGTTATAATAGACGATACACTTAAGGCTGCCATAGATGATTATTACAAGCAGTATGGTGTAAATTAAATAGAAGAGGATTTAATTAATGTCAAAGCATAAGTATAAGTTTACCAATAAGAAGCATAGTGTAGGTGGCGTTGTTGCTACGATTATGGCTGTAGTTGCTATTGTACTGATTGTTTTTTCAATTGTCCTCTCATTTAAGGCAAGAGGCGAAGGCGGGGAAATAGTCGGTTCCCTGGCATTGATGGCACTTGCCTTTTCTGTATTTGGGCTGATTATCGGTTTACTTAGTTACAGGGAATTTGACAGATATTATACCTTTTCGTTGATAGGAAGTCTGATTAATGGTATTATCATAATACTTTTAATAATGTTATTATTAGTAGGAATTTAAGCGAGGTAAGAAAATGGCTAAAGTAGGAATTGTCATGGGAAGTGACTCAGACCTTGAGGTTATGAGTAAAGCAGCGGAAATGCTTGAAAAGTTTGGTATTGATTATGAGCTGACGGTTATTTCAGCACATCGTATGCCTGACGTATTTTTTGATTATGCAAAGACAGCAGAGGAAAAAGGTTTTAAAGTTATAATTGCAGGAGCCGGCGGAGCAGCACATCTTCCGGGTATGTGTGCGGCGATTTTCCCAATGCCTGTTATTGGTGTCCCAATCCATACCAAATCTCTTGGCGGAGTTGATTCTTTATATTCAATAGTACAGATGCCAAGCGGAATCCCTGTTGCAACTGTTGCAATTAACGGAGGAGCCAATGCGGGAATTCTTGCAACTAAGATTCTTGCAACAAGTGATGACGAGCTTCTTAACAGAATCAAAGCATATAAAGATGAATTAAAAGACGGCGTTATGAAGAAAAAAGACAAAATCGAAAAAGTCGGATATAAAAAATACATGGAGGAAAAATAAAAATGGATTACAAGAAAGCGGGCGTTGATATCGAAGCCGGATATAAGTCGGTTGAATTAATGAAGGAACATGTTAAAAGCACAATGAGACCTGAGGTACTCGGTGGTATCGGTGGATTTTCCGGTGCATTCTCAATGGCAGCAATCAAAGATATGGAAGACCCTGTGCTTTTATCGGGAACAGACGGATGCGGAACCAAGGTTAAGCTTGCTTTCCTTATGGACAAGCATGACACAATCGGTATTGACTGTGTTGCCATGTGCGTAAACGACGTTGCATGTGCAGGCGGTGAACCTTTATTTTTCCTTGATTACATAGCATGCGGAAAAAATATTCCTGAGAAAATCGCAACAATCGTTAAAGGTGTTGCAGACGGTTGTAAATTATCAGGCTGTGCCCTTGTAGGCGGTGAGACAGCAGAACATCCGGGACTTATGCCTGAGGATGAATATGACCTTGCAGGATTTTCTGTAGGGGTATGCGACAGAAAGAACCTTATTACAGGAGAAAATATTAAGCCGGGAGATACACTTGTTGCAATCAAATCATCAGGCGTACACAGCAATGGTTTTTCACTTGTAAGAAAAGTTTTTGATATGACAAAAGAATCCCTTGATACATATTATGACGAACTTGGAACAACTCTCGGTGACGCTTTACTTAAACCAACAATTATTTATGTTAAGGCACTTAAGGCAGTTAAAGATGCCGGAGTAACCGTTAAAGGCTGCAGCCACATCACAGGCGGCGGTTTCTATGAGAATATTCCAAGAATGCTTCCTGACGGAATCAGAGCAGAAGTTAAAAAAGACAGCTATGAAGTACCTGCGTTATTTAAACTTATGGCTAAAAAAGGCAATATTGACGAGCATATGATGTATAACACATTCAATATGGGTGTCGGCATGGTGCTTGCAGTAGACCCTGCGGATGCAGATAAGACAATAGAAGCAATCAAGTCTGCCGGAGAAGACGCATTTGTAATAGGACAGACAGTTGCAGGTGAAAAAGGTGTAACATTATGTTAAGAGTAGTTGTACTTGTATCAGGTGGCGGAACCAATCTTCAGGCTATTCTTGATGCCATAGACAATGGAAAGATTAAAAATGCGGAGGTTGTCGGCGTAATCAGTAATAATGCCAATGCCTACGCACTTACAAGAGCTAAAGAACACAATATCCCAAGTGAATGTATTTCACCTAAGAATTTTGAAAACAGAGCTGTATTTAATGATGCACTGCTTGACGGCGTATCAAAATACAATCCGGATTTAATTGTGCTTGCCGGATTTCTTGTTGCAATTCCTGAGAAGATGGTTAAAGCATTTCCTGAGAAAATTATTAATATTCATCCGTCGCTTATCCCTTCTTTTTGCGGAAAAGGATACTACGGACTTAAGGTACATGAAGCCGCTTTGCAAAGAGGCGTGAAAGTTACAGGGGCAACCGTGCATTATGTTGATGAAGGAACTGATACCGGTAAAATTATTTTCCAGAAACCTGTAATGATAGAGGACGGAGATACACCTGAGGTTCTTCAGAAAAGAGTTATGGAACAGGCAGAGTGGATTATTTTACCTGAAGCGATAAATATGATTGCAAACAGATAACTGAAAGGATAACGGACTATGAAAATATTGATTGTAGGCAGCGGCGGAAGAGAGCATGCAATCGCTTACGCATGCAGCAAAAGCCCTAAAGTAGATAAAATATATTGTGCACCGGGTAACGCCGGAATTTCGGAACTTGCGGAATGTGTTCCTATTTCAGCCATGGAATTTGACAAGCTTGCAGATTTTGCGGTCGAAAAAGAAATTGACCTTACCGTAATCGGAATGGATGACCCACTTGTGGGCGGCATTGTTG
>JBNMKN010000101.1:0-6803 GCA_050874365.1 Butyrivibrio sp.
AATGAACTTACAAACAGCAATTATGTAGTTATTGACGGAAAGGAGCGACTTAACATGTGTGAGGCATTTGAAGGAATTAAAGCAGAGGGAATAGAAGAAGGCAGGAAAGAAGGGATAGAAGAAGGCAGAAAAGAAGGGATAGAAGAAGGCAGAAAAGAAGGCAGGAAAGAAGAATTAAAGGACAAATATAAATCATGGGTAACATTAAGCCGAAATCTTGAAAAGAAAGGCATGAGCAGTCCGGAAATAGCTTCTTCGCTCGGCATATCAGAAATCAAGTTAGCAGAAGCATTTGAGTACATGGAACATCTTAAAGCAGATAAAAAAAATGACATAGAAAATGAGTTCGAAAGGGAAGTGTAATCTTCAGTAATCATGATGAGACATAAGGCTTCCGCCCCACTGGGGCGGGGGCCTTTTAAAATGTGCGATTTTGGAGAAAATGGCTAAATCGCACGTTTGTTTTTTTATTAAAAAACGGCTAATATTATCTTACAAAAAATAAGAAAGCGAGGTTTACGATATGAAAAACAAAGAAAAATTAGTAGATTACTGCAGGGAAAATAATCTCCCAATCCTGCATAAACAGACAGACTTTGGAGACGTGCTGTATACAAAGTGGGGGAATATGACGGTAAATATGTACCGTCTTACAGATATGTCCGTAAGCTATGTACCGCTTAATGTATTTAAGGCAACACATGAGGCATGGAGAGAGGGAAAGAATTATGTTGTATTTTTTCCTAAGGATAGTTATGCAGAATACTTTATGCCGATAAGCAGCGCTGTCAAAGATTGGCGTATGTTAATGTATAATGATTGTATTTATTGTGACAAAGAACATGTTTTGAAAAATCATATCAAAGATGCTGAAGGGCATGAATTAGGTCACAAATTAAAAGATGTGGAATTAGACAGAGAAATGTAAAAAAAAATTATTGAGCTTCCGCCCCAGTGGGGCGGGGGCTGTTTTTTTTATAGTGTACTTATTCAAGATATACTATTTACATAGTGTGTTATTACACTATTACTTATGAGCTGATTTGACATCCGCCCCGGTGGGGCGGAATAAATGTGCAAATTTATTAAAAAAAGAGAAATCGCACATTTGAAATTTAAAAATAAAAAAGGTAAACTATATGTAGTTACTTGAAAATTGAATAAAAAGTCAAAGATTCAGCGATTCTCCACTTCACCAATCCTTCCCGCCCCAGTGGGGCGGAAGTGAAAGGTAGGAATGTCTCATTTCGTGCGACGAAAATTCTCGTTAAAAAATAACGTGCTTAAGAAAAAGAGCAGAAGACAAACCTATGCCGGCCGGGAACCGGGGTAAATGAAGCGGATGGCTCACTCCCATTTCAGGATAAACCACTTGGGACATCGGAAATGTTCACACCAAGGGACAGGCTCCAAACGTGTGAAGTGCGTGTACCGGCACAGAATTACAGACTGGATAAAAATAATGATAAGAGGAAGATACCATGGAATTTAAAATGATTGAAAAAAAAGTATTTAACGCAATGTGTCTTGCGGCAAGTAAGATAACAGCACAGATACTTGAAGAGATTGATAATACACTGATGAGACAGCGGGATAAAAAAATATTTCGTTCAAAAGGCAAAAAGACAACAACAATAAAAACAATATACGGAAATGTTGAATACCGAAGACAAATGTATCTTGATAATAATGGAAATGCAAGATACCTGCTTGATGAATATATGAATACAAAAGGAAACGGAATGTATTCCGTCAATTTGATTGAAAAAATGGTAAAAGCAGCTACAGAAGAAAGCTACAGGAAAGCCGCAGAACAGTTAAACGATACCACAGGAAATAATATTAGCCATACAGCAGTATGGAATATAGTTAATACATTAGGAAATAAAATATCAGAAAATGAAAATAACAGGACATCTGAAGAATACAGTCCTGATAAAAAAGATACAGAAGTAATATTTGAAGAAATGGATGGCGTATGGCTGCCAACACAGACAAAAGAGCATAAAGCAGACATAAAACATGAATTAAAAATAGCCACTATATACGAAGGATGGGATGCCGAAACCGGCAGACATTTGGTAAACCGACAGACAATAGCCGGAATGGAACCGGCAAAAACGTTTATTAAGAAGAAAGAAAATGCCATTAAAAGGGCATATAACATAGATGAAATCAAATACCGCATCCTAAACGGAGATGGCGGTAACTGGATTAAAGATGAAGCGGACGGAGTAATATTCCAACTAGACCGCTTCCATGTCCTGAAAGAAATCAGGGCAAAAATAAAAGACAAAAGAGCAGCAAGGGATATAGCTTCGCTATACAGAAATGCAGAACCCGACAAGATGCTTGACTATATCGATACCTATGCAAACAGCATCGAGACAAATGACCAGGAAGATAAAGGTGCAGAAAATGCAAGAAAACTGTATCAATATCTTAATAATAACTATGATGGGTTGATTCCTTACAAGAAGAGAATCAATCTTCCTGAAGCTCCGGAAGGAATAATATATAAAGATATGGGCGTGCAGGAGAACCAGAACTGTACCGTCATCACACTAAGAATGAAACATGGAAGAATGAGGTGGTCTGTTAATGGAGCCAACGCAATGGCTAAAGTCCTTGCTGCGAAAAATAACGGACAGCTTGAAACTTTCATACAGGGTAAATTTAACAAAAATGAAGTACCTGAAATAAGTGAAAATTTGAGTGCAGGAAAAATACCTGCAGTAATAGCAAGACATAAAAATATATATGCTGAAATATTAAACGGCGGATTACCCATTCTATCAACCAAGAATGGTGTATATACAAAACTGATTAGAAATCTCTCATAAAGAGAAGAAAGGAGGCAAAAGATGAACAAAGTCATTTTAATGGGACGTTTGACAAGAGACCCTCATATCAGCTTTTCAACCGGTGAGAATCCTATGGCAATAGCAAGATATACTCTTGCTGTAGACAGAAGACGTAAAAGTGACGGTGGAGAGCAGACCGCAGACTTTATTTCCTGTGTGGCATTTGATAAAGCTGCCGAATTTGCAGAAAAATACCTTCATCAGGGAACAAAGATAGCTATAACCGGTCGTATACAGACCGGCAGCTATACTAACAGGGAAGGTCAAAAAGTCTATACAACAGATGTTGTAATTGAAGAACAGGAATTTGCAGAAAGCAAAAACAGCAGCTCTTCAGGAAGACCAGAACCCGGAACAGATGCGGACGGCTTCATGAACATCCCCGACAATGTAGATGACGAAGGACTTCCGTTCTAAATCTTTTGCCACCTCTGAAAAAACACATACGGAGGCGAAAATAATGTTGTTAATAAATGGTAAATAGGTTATAATAATCCCTAACATATCATTTGCAGGAGAGAAACAAATGGACTATCTGAAAATTATTCTTATAATCGTAGCGGCAATCGCTGTTATTGTCATTATTGCACTTATTATTGCAAAATCTTCCGAAAAAAACGAATATTTACAATTAAAAGTTAATTATGGCAGACTTAAGAAATACGAATTTACTTACGAAGAATACGAAAGTATTTCCCATTTTTTTAAAAATACCTTAAAAGACGGCGAACCGTATATTGACGATATTACATGGAATGACCTTGATATGGACAAGATATTCATGATGATTAACAGTACGAATTCCTCTGTGGGAAGGGATTATCTTTATAAGCTTTTAAGAGTTCCGGTTACCAATGAAGAAGAACTTAAGGAAAGAGACAGACTGGTTGAATATTTTGATTCCCATTCCAATGAAAGAACACTTATTATGCAGTGTTTTTCAAAAATCGGTTTTACCAGAAAAATATCGATAACCGACCATGTGGACAGACTTTTGCAGATAAAGCCGTCATCTAATTTTAACCACTTTGTTAATATTTTATGTATTATAGCGGCAATTGTTTTCACTGTATTTGTGGATGCCACCATCGGTATTCTCCTTATACTTGTGGCAGTGGGAATAAGCGTTGTAAGCTACTATAAGACCAAGTCAAGAATTGACTCGTTTTTTGTGTGTATAAGGCATATTGTCAGCATGGTTAATGCGTCAAGACGTATAACAGCACTTAATATTGCAGAACTTGAACCTTATAACACGGAACTGAAAAAATATATAACCAAATTCAGCAGAATAACCCGCAACTCATGGCTGCTCGTATCGGGAAAGGGTACATCCGGTAATATTTCCGAGATTCTTATGGAATATGTAAGAATGTTTACCCATGTGGATTTAATCAGATTTAACAATATGTTAAGACAGCTTGATAACAGCAAAGAAGAGATATATGATTTTATGGGTGTTCTCGGTAAAATAGAAGCAATGATAAGCATTGCCAATTTCAGACATCTTCTCCCATACTATACCAAGCCCGAATTTGTGCAAAACGGTAAAATGGAAATCAAGGATTTGTATCACCTTTCCATAAAAGAACCGGTTGCCAATTCAATATATACGGACAGACCTGTTCTTTTAACAGGCTCCAATGCGTCAGGTAAGTCAACCTTCCTTAAATCGGTTGCGATTAATGCAATACTTGCCCAGTCCGTATATACATGTCCTTGTGAACTTTACAGAGCCGAATTTTATCATGTGATGTCATCAATGGCATTAAGTGATGATTTGGATTCCGGAGAAAGTTATTATATTGTAGAGATTAAGTCTTTAAAAAGAATTGTTGATGCGGCAGCAGACAGCAAGGTTAAGGTTTTATGCTTTATTGATGAGGTATTAAGAGGAACCAATACGGTTGAGCGAATTGCCGCCTCCACGGAGATTCTTAAGAACCTTGCGGAGAATAATGTTATGTGTTTTGCCGCAACCCATGATATAGAGCTTACGGACCTGCTTTTTGCACATTATGATAATTACCATTTTTCGGAAGAAGTTACGGACGGAAATGTTATTTTTTCTTATATCATACAAAAAGGAAAAGCGACTTCAAGGAACGCCATAAAGCTTCTTGAGATAATCGGATATGATAAGAATATAATTGACAGGGCAGAACAAAGGGCGGAAAGATTTATAGAAACCGGAGTCTGGAGGAATTAGATTTGAATGACGTAATTATATATACCGACGGTGCCGCAAGAGGCAATCCAAACGGTCCCGGAGGGTACGGTGTTGTACTGGAGTACACCGATAAAAACGGCTTGGTTCATTACAAAGAATTATCACAGGGTTATAAAAAGACCACCAATAACCGTATGGAGCTTATGGCGGCGATTGCAGGACTTGAAGCCCTTAAGACACCTTGTAACGTAACTTTATATTCCGATTCAAAATATCTTGTGGATGCGTTCAGACAGAAGTGGATTGATTCGTGGATAGCCAAGGATTTTAAAAGAGGAAGAAACGAACCCGTTAAGAATCCCGATTTGTGGAAAAGGCTTCTTAAAGCCAAGGAAAAACACAATGTGGAATTTGTATGGGTAAAGGGTCATGCGGGACATGCGATGAATGAAAAATGCGATATGCTTGCAACAGGTGCCGCCGACGGAGATAATCTCATTGATGATGTGACACTTGAAAACATTGTTTGAATGTGCTACCATTAACTAAGTGTGTAGTTTACTGGAAGAAAGGCAGGTCATGATATGATATTAGCTGATATATATGATTTACTTAATGATGTTTTCTTTGAAGTGCTCAGGCTTGTATTTATAGCTGCCATGATTGCACTTGCAATTTTTCTCGGAGTAAAGCTTCGCAAACATCATGATAAGAAAAAAGAAATGGAATCAGCCGGTAATGAAGAAAATATAACAGACGATACCGGTTCAACCATGTAGTAACAGGAGGAAATAGCCATGATAAAGTATGGCGTGAATGAATTAAGAAGAAAATATCTTGAATTTTTTGAAAGCAAAGGACATCTTAAGATGAACAGTTTTTCACTTGTTCCTCAGAATGATAACAGTCTTTTACTTATCAACGCAGGTATGGCTCCTTTGAAGCCTTATTTTACAGGACAGGAGATACCGCCAAGAAAAAGAGTAACAACCTGTCAGAAGTGTATAAGAACAGGTGATATCGATAATGTCGGTAAGACAGCAAGACATCTTACATTTTTTGAAATGTTAGGTAACTTCTCGTTTGGTGATTACTTCAAGCATGAGGCAATTAACTGGTCATGGGAATTTTTAACAAAGGTAATCGGTATGGAAGAGGACAGACTCTATCCTTCAATTTATGCCGATGATGACGAAGCATTTGATATATGGACTAAGGAAGTAGGTGTTCCTGCCGAAAGAATTACAAGATTCTACAGGGATGAGAACGGCGATTGCGATAACTTCTGGGAGCATGGTGCAGGTCCTTGCGGTCCATGTTCAGAGATATATTATGACAGAGGAATCAAGTACGGCTGCGGAAAGCCTGACTGTAAAGTAGGCTGTGACTGTGACCGTTTTATGGAAGTCTGGAACAATGTATTTACACAGTTTGAAAGTGACGGACACCATCATTATACAGAATTAAAGCAGAAGAATATTGATACAGGTATGGGTCTTGAAAGACTTGCCGTTGTTGTACAGGATGTGGATTCGGTATTTGATATCGATACCATGAAAGCAATCCGTGATAAGATATGTGAACTTGCCGGAGTTACTTATATGACGGACGAGCATAAGGATGTATCTATAAGACTTATAACAGACCATATCCGTTCGGTTACATTTATGGCATCTGACGGAATTATTCCTTCTAATGAAGGCCGTGGATATGTTTTAAGAAGACTTTTAAGAAGAGCAGCCCGTCACGGAAGAACTCTAGGTATAGAC
>JBNMKN010000102.1:0-6733 GCA_050874365.1 Butyrivibrio sp.
ATATAGTCATAGGCTTCTACACCTTTGGCTTCCTCTGCCGCACGGTTAAGTCGCTTTTCAATGACCTCTTCCGTCTCTGTTCCTCTTCCCGTAAGTCTGTCTTTAAGTGTTTTTGCATCCTTTGTTGTTATAAAAATAAGTACGGCTGATGGAAACTTTTCTTTTATCTTTAAGGCACCCTGTATTTCGATTTCAAGGAGAACATCTTTGCCTTCGTTAATCTTTTCTTCCACAAACGCCTTAGGTGTTCCGTAATAATTGCCTACATAACACGCATATTCAACGAATGCGTCTTCTTTTATCATGTTCTCAAATTCTTCCTTGGTCTTGAAGAAATAAGAAACTCCGTCCGTCTCGCCCGGTCTCATTCCTCTTGTTGTTGCCGATACGGAAAGGGCATAGCCTTCCTTTTCCGATATCAGTTTATTCATGACAGTGCCTTTTCCCGCACCCGAAAAACCTGACACAACAATCAAATTTCCTTTACTCATAGATGTACCTCACATTTCTATTCAATATTCTGTATCTGTTCCCTGACTTTTTCGATTTCTGTCTTAAGACTTATGGCATTATCGGATATTGCAAGGTCATTAGCCTTTGAAAGTATGGTATTGGCTTCACGGTTCATTTCCTGTGCAATAAAATCAAGCTTACGTCCTACATTGCCACCCTCGATAAGTGTATCTCTTGTGCTTTCGATGTGGCTTCTTAATCTTACCGTCTCTTCGTCCACACAAATCTTATCCGCAAAAATCGTTACTTCCGTGGCAATCCTGTTCTCATCAAGCGACGCATCGTTAAGGACTTCGTGAATCTTATCGATAAGCTTCTTTCTGTATTCCGTTACAACCTCAGGGCTTCTTTTTTCAATATCGTCAACAAGTCCTGTCATATAGTCAAGCTTGCCTAACATATCATTTTTAAGATTCTCGCCCTCAGCTATTCTGGTGGCAACAAACTGTTCGCATGCCTGTGTCAAAGCCTCTTTAAGAATACTCCAGATTTCTTCTTCGTCATCACTCTGTTCTTCCATCGTGATAACTTCAGGATATCTTGATATTGATGACGCTTTCACATCATTTTCAATACCGAACTGTCCCGATATCTTTTTTAATATCTCCATATAAGAAGCCGCAAGTGCTTCATTATACTTGAGGTTATATTGATTCTCGGTAAAATCTTCATAGGTTATGAAAATATCAACTTTACCTCTGTTTATATATTTCTTAAGTTCTGTCCTTATTCCTGCTTCATAAAAATTAAGCTTCTTAGGCATCCTGATTGAAGGTTCAAAATATCTGTGATTAACGGATTTCATCTCAATCGTAATCTTTCTGTCTCCGTCAGAAGCCTCTCCTCTTCCGAATCCGGTCATACTTTTTATCATAAGTCTGCAACCTTTCTTTAATTATGACATATAAGAATTATATTACCAAAAACTGCATTTCAATTCAAGTGCGGGGTGCAAAAATAAAGCCTGTGTCAGACATATTTTCCATAAAAAATATTCTACGAAATATCTTATAAATGTGATATACTTATCCAAGAATTTTTTTGAGGTAAAAGAAATGGCATTTGATGGAATTACTATAAGAAGTCTTATTTTTGAATTAAATAATAAAATATTAAACGGCAGGATTGATAAGATTGCACAGCCTGAAAAGGATGAACTCCTTCTTACAATCAAGACGCCCTCCGGTCAGCAGAGACTTATGCTGTCTGTAAATGCAAGTCTGCCCCTGGCTTATCTTGTAAGCAGCAATAAGCCCTCTCCCCTTACCGCTCCTAACTTCTGTATGCTTTTAAGAAAGCATATCAATAACGGACGTATTACGGAAATTTCCCAGCCCGGCTTAGAGCGTATTATTGATTTTAAAATCGAGCATCTTAACGAGCTTGGCGATATGTGCACAAAGCACCTTATGGTTGAGCTTATGGGAAAACACAGTAATATCATATTTATTGACGATAACAACAAAATCATTGACAGTATCAAGCGTATAAACGCCAGCGTAAGTTCGGTAAGGGAAGTTCTTCCGGGCCTTGACTATTTTATTCCGAATACAACGGATAAAGTCGATGTCCTTGCCCTGTCGGAACCTGAAATCACAGAGACTATAAAGGATAAGGCAATACCTGTTTCAAAAATACTTTATCAGAGTTTTACAGGGATAAGCCCACAGGTCAATAACGAAATATGCGATATATCCGGAGTGGAAGCCAGAAAATCCGTTACAGAGCTTTCCCATGACGAGCTTACACACTTTGTAAGAACCTTTTATAACATCCTTGATACCGTAAAAACCAACGATTTTAACCCTGTAATAATTACAAATGGCAAGGATAAAATATACGATGTTATAAATTACGGCACATCTGCCCTTGATACCGTAAAATATGACTCCGTAAGCCGCATGCTTGAGGACTATTATAAGGATAAAAATATCTCCGACCGTATCAGACAGCGTTCTGCTGATTTAAGACAGATTGTGTCCACGGCACTTGTAAGAAATTATAAAAAATATGATTTACAGCAGAAACAGCTTGACGATACGTCAAAAAGGGAAACTTACAGAATATACGGCGAGCTTCTCAATGTTTACGGATACGAAATACCTAAAGACGCCAAATCCTGTGAGGTTCTTAACTATTATACCAATGAAAATATCACCATTCCTCTTGACCCACAGCTTTCGGCACTTGAAAACAGTAAAAAATATTTTGCAAAATACAATAAGTTAAAACGTACCTATGAAGCCCTTTCCGAACTTATCCTGTCAACAAAGGCGGAAATAGACCACCTTGAATCCATTAACACCGCCCTTGATATTGCGGTAAGTTATGAGGACCTTGGACAAATCAGGGAAGAACTTATCGAATACGGCTTTATCAAAAAGAATATGTCCAAAAAAGGAAAAGAAAAGAAGGTCAAATGTGTTCCGTTCCACTATATATCTTCGGATGGTTTTGATATATATGTAGGCAAAAACAATATCCAGAATGAGGAACTGACTTTTAAATTTGCAACAGGTAACGACTGGTGGTTCCACGCCAAAAATATGCCCGGTTCCCACGTAATTGTTAAGTGCGATAAAAAAGAGCTGCCCGACAAGACTTATGAAGAAGCTGCCGCCCTTGCAGCTTACTACTCCAAAGGAAGAACTTACGAAAAAGTCGAGGTCGATTACGTTGAGAGAAAGCAGCTAAAAAAAGTTACCGGCGGTGCTCCGGGCTTCGTAATCTACCATACAAATTATTCAATGAATATAAGTCCGGATATAAGTGAAATAAGGGAAGTAAAGTAACGGTTCAGTATTTATAGAAAGAAGGCTTTTTCCCACGATTATTTTTCACAATTATTAACTAGCATTTTTTAGGTGGTATACAATAGAGTATTCCACCTATCATTGTAATAAAGGGAATGAATGTTGCCAAAGCTATTCCCTTTATATTTAAGGAATGTTCAATTAACATTACAGCCAGCTCAAGCCCCACAAATATCACAATTCTTATACTCATCATTTTACATACTATTTTTATTCTTGATTTAAAAATCTCACCCTTACTTATAGGCGAACAGCTTAAAAATTTGTATATATTAGTTTTTTTACCATTACCCAGCATAATAACCGGCACAATAAACATATTGATTACAAACGCCATATATCCACCTAAAAGCATATAATAGGAAAAGCCTGTTTTATAAACTATTTTATTTGAAACTTCATCATCAATATTAATACTGCAAATTATTCCAATAATCATTATTGCTTCAAATATTATTCCAAACCATTTAAAAGCCTGCGACATTACTCTTATGTCCCTTGCTCTTTTATCAAATTCCCTTAACAACAAGGAATTATTACTTTGGGTTAATTCTCTATTCATAACAAAAGCCTCCATCATTTTCTCTTATTGACTCTATTTTTCCATTTTCAAGCTCTACTGTAAATACCGACAAAGCAGAGCACACTGCACGGTGTTTCAGTGCACGCTTTCCGGTGTTTCAGTGCACGCTTTCTGCTGCCTAGTGCATGTACATGGATTAGTCCTATAATGAAGATGGCACACATGCGTGTGACTATCATTTATAGGAGGTTCGATAACAATGGTTGATTATCGAGAGATTCTGAGGCTTGATAACCTCGGATACACCAAAAAGGACATTTCATCCAGTGTACACAGTTCCAGAAACACTGTTTCTGAAGTTCTGACATTAGCCGGAAATCTTCATGTTTGCTGGCCGTTAGATGACGATGTTACCAATCAGTCTCTGGAAAATTTGTTTTATCCGGGACGGAATAAGGATAATGAGGAACGACTTATGCCCGATTATCCGAAAATTCACAGAGAACTCGCCAAGAAAGGCGTTACCCTTACACTACTTTGGACAGAATACTGTTTGGAAGCCAGCGCCGCCGGCAAAAAGCCATATATGAGCACGCAGTTCAATGATAACTATCGTAAGTGGGCTCGTATTACCAAAGCAACAATGCGTATCCAGCATAAACCCGGTGATGAAATGGAGGTGGACTGGGCCGGTGGCACCATCGACATTTATGATGAGGTTACGGGCGAAATATCACCTGCCTATCTGTTTGTAGCTGTGCTTCCCTGTAGCCTATATGTCTATGCAGAACTTTGTCCAAACATGAAATCAGATACCTTCATCAACTGTCATGTACATGCCTATTCATACTTTGGTGGATCCACACGCTTATTAATCCCGGATAATCTCAAAGCCGGTGTTACCAAGAATACCCGTTATGATACCTTGATTCCAAGAGCTTACAAGGAAATGGCAGACCATTATAATACTGCAATCGTACCGGCCAGAGTGAAACACCCGGACGATAAACCGAATGCAGAAGGCTCTGTTAAGTATGCAACCACATGGATTCTGGCAGCATTACGTAATTATCATTTCTTTTCTATTGAAGAAGCAAAAACGGCAGTTTCTGAGAAACTGGAGGAAATCAATCTCTGCCCATTTAAAAAGAGACTTGGAAACCGACGTTCTGCTTTCGAAGATGAAGAAAGAGAATTTATGCTGCCGCTTCCCAAAGCCCCTTATGAACCAGCAGTCTGGTCCACTGCAAAGGTTCAAAACGATTATCTCATAAGTGATGGAATCAATAAATACTCTGTTCCATTTGATTTAATTGGAGAACAGGTGGATATTCGCTTAACCAGTGCTATAGTAGAGGTTTTCTATCATGGTGGGCGTGTCGTTTCTCATATGAGGAGGACCACTCCTCAAAGGGATCCCATTTGTATCAGGGAACATATGCCGCTCAATCATCAGAAGTATCTTTCCTACAATCCGGAAGAGTTTGTTCACTGGGCTGAAGGCATTGGAGCGCATACATTAAAAACTGTAAATCACTTCCTCTATTCCGAAAAAGAACCGGAACAGGGGTACAAGTATTGTGTTGGATTAATGAAGGCTGCTGAAAAATATGGTGACAGTCGAATTGAAAGAGCTTGTGAAAAGCTTCTGACCGTTACGGTTCAGCCATCATTAAGGAGTATCATTACAATTCTTAAAAACGGACAGGATAAGTTAATATCTGATTCAAAATCCTCTAGTCAAACATGTCGTAAAAGAAGCAATGGTATTACCCGTGGCATCTCGGCATACAGAAACGGAGGTGAAGCAGAATGATTCATGCATCTACCTTTGAGAAACTGAAAGCACTGAACTGTAGTGCCATGGCCGATGAATTTCAGAATCAGATAAACGATTCGAAATCTTATAATCTATTAGGATTTGAGGAACGCCTTGGACTTCTGGTCGACGCAGAATGGAACAGGCGTCAGGCAAACAAGTTGAAAAATCTTATTAAGAGAGCTGCCTTCTCTGTTTCGTCAGCATGTATTGAGGATATCGAATACCTTCCTGATCGTAAGCTTGATAAAGCACAGATGCTTCGGTTCTCAACCTGCCAATACATTAATGAAGGGCACCATATCATCCTAAAAGGAGCCACTGGTTCCGGCAAAACATACATCGCATGCGCCTTGGGTAATGCAGCGTGTCGTAAATTCAAAACAGTAAGATATATCAGAATGCCTGAACTGTTAGATGAGTTGTCACTCTCCAAACAGGACGGCACTTACCGAAAGGTAATCAATGCTTACTGTAAGACAGAACTACTCATCATTGATGAATGGTTGATTCGAACACTGTCTTCTCAGGAAAGATATGATCTTCTTGAAATCATTGAAAAAAGAGTCAACAGTCCGAAAGGCTCAATGATTCTGTGTACACAGTACAATGACGAAGAATGGTATGGTCGCATTGATTCGGAGTACGACGAAGGAAGTCCTATAGCGGAGGCAATCATAGACCGCATTACAAACAATGCGTATGATGTTCTCATTGAAGGCAAGGTCTCAATGAGAAAACGCCATGGCTTAAAAAGCAAAACAGAAGGAGGCTTTTCACGATGAAAGAATGTCCCTTCAATTCACGCAGCAAGTGTGATATCTGGGTTGATTACCAGGTCGCATGTGCTGCATTACAGGAGGCAGAGGAACTGTGTTCTTCCAACTGGAAGGAAATCAGTTATCTGCTAGAACGGGTAGAAATACTTGAGACTCAGTTAACAGAAGCCGGAATATCTATACCTGAATAAGCATCATGCACTGATGACCGGAAAGCGTGCACTGTATCGGCAGAAGCCATGCACTAAAATGCCGTGCAGTGTGCTCTGTCTGGTCGGTATATACA
>JBNMKN010000103.1:0-6731 GCA_050874365.1 Butyrivibrio sp.
GAGGCTACAACAGGACCTCTTGGAGCCGGAATGGGTATGGCAGTCGGAATGGCAGCTGCAGAGGCACATCTTGCGGCAACTTTTAATAAAGAGGGATATCCTGTAGTTGACCATTACACATATGTACTTGGTGGTGACGGATGTATGATGGAGGGAATTTCTTCTGAGGCAATGTCACTTGCGGGAACATTAAAGCTTAATAAACTTATTGTTATATATGATTCTAACAGTATTTCCATTGAAGGAAGTACCAACATCGCATTTACTGAAAATGTTCAGAAAAGATTTGAAGCATTCGGCTTCCAGACAATTACTGTTGAAGACGGAAACAGCATAGAAGAAATCGGCGCTGCCATAGAAGCAGCAAAGGCTGACACAACAAGACCTTCTCTTATCACAGTTAAAACGAAAATCGGTTTCGGCTGTCCTGCGAAGGAAGGAAAGGCAAGTGCACATGGAGAACCTCTTGGGGTTGATAATGTGGCAGAACTCAGAAAAGCCCTTAACTGGCCATCTGATGAAAGCTTCTATGTACCTGACGAAGTATATGATAACTACAGGGAGCTTGCTAAGAAGGGTGCCAAGAAGGAAGCAGAGTGGAACACACTTTTTGAAGAATACTGTACAAAATATCCTGAAATGAAAAAGTTATGGGATACTTATTTTGATAAAAAACTTGCTGAAAAGGTTCTTGATACCGAGGAATTCTGGGCATTTGACAATAAGCCTGAGGCAACAAGAAGCATATCAGGCAAAATACTTAATAAAGCAAAGAAGGTTATGCCTAACCTTATGGGCGGTGCCGCAGACCTTGCACCATCTACAAAGACATATATGGAGGGCGCAGGCGATTTTTCAGCAGAAAATTATGCAGGAAGCAATATGCACTTTGGTGTAAGGGAAATTGCCATGGCAGCCATCGGAAACGGTATGATGCTCCACGGAGGATTAAGAAGTTTTGTATCTACATTCTTCGTATTCAGTGACTATGTAAAACCAATGGCAAGACTTTCAGCACTTATGAAACTTCCTTTGACATACGTTCTTACACATGACAGCATCGGTGTCGGAGAGGACGGACCTACACATGAACCTATCGAACAGCTTGCGATGTTCCGTTCAATGCCTGGATTTGCCGTATATCGTCCATGTGATGCTACCGAAACAGCAGCAGCATGGTATTATGCCCTTACAAATCAGGACACACCTACAGCACTTGTTCTTTCAAGACAGAATCTTCCACAGATAGATGGTTCTTCAAAGGAAGCATTAAAGGGTGGTTATGTAATTGCGGATTCAACTAAGGAAACTCCTGATGCTATTATTATGGCATCAGGTTCAGAAGTATCTCTTGCGGTTGAAGCAAAAGAAATCCTTGCAAAAGAAGGAACAGATGTAAGAGTTGTAAGTATGCCATGTATGGATATATTTGAACAGCAGAGCGATGAATATAAAGAAGCTGTTCTTCCTAAGAGCTGCAGAAAGAGAGTTGCGGTTGAAGCACTTTCGGATTTTGGATGGGGCAGATATGTGGGACTTGACGGAGCTTACGTTACAATGCACAGCTTCGGAGCAAGTGCACCTGCAGATAAGCTTTTCACAAAATTCGGGATTACAACAGAAAACGTTGTTAAAGCAGTTAAATCACTGTAATTATTAATATTGAATCAGAACAGGCTGTAAAAGAATCTTCCGTGTGGACGAAATTCTTTTACAGCCTGCTTTTTATAGAATAATTGTGAATGGACCGTCATTCAAAAGTTCTACTTTCATATCGGCACCAAATTCACCGTGTTCTACTACAGGAACCTGTTCCCTGCAGATATAGATAAATTTTTCGTACATACGCTTTGCTTCACCCGGCTCTTTGGCTCCGATAAAAGAAGGACGGTTGCCGTGGCTGCAATCCGCACATAATGTAAACTGGGATACAATGAGGAGTTCACCGTTTACATCGGAGAGGGATTTGTTGGTCTTGCCGTTCTCATCTTCAAATATCCTCATTCTGATGATTTTATCGGCATATTTTTGTAACATATCGTCTGTATCATCGTTTTCAATACCTAAAAGAACGAGAAGTCCTTTGTTAATTTTACCTATTACATTGCCGTCAACTTTTACTGAGGCATTTAATACTCTTTGAATTACTGCTTTCATTTTTATGACCTCCGGACACTTTTATTTTAAATTATGGGGTGGAGTATTGTCAAATTAATGTGGTAATGATATAATTCTTTACATAATTTGTAATTTTCTATTTAGGAGGAATCAAAATGGGATTTTGTACTTTTTGTGGTAAGCAGCTTGCCGACGGAGAGATATGTACATGTCAGCAGGCAGCACCTCAGCAGAATGTTTATGGTGCACCACAGGATAACGGAGTTACACAGGGAACATATACAGCACCACAGCAGGGCACATACACAGCTCCTCAGGGAACGTATACGGCACCACAGCAGGGCGCATATACAGCTCCTCAGGGTGGATACACCACAGCACAGGGCAACGGTATGCCACAGGGTGAGGCATACACAGCACCACAGAAGCAGCCTAAGGTTAAGGGCGATAATCTTTTCACACCTGTAATCAACAGTGTCAAAGAGACTATTAAGAACCCACTTGATGCGGCTGATACATATTACAAGTCAGCTACCCTTAAGACTGCGATTACATCAATGGCGACTGTTACGGTTCTTTATATACTGGTAAGTGTATTCAATCTTCTCGGCAATGTATGGCACGTTCTTGCAATAGCAAAGAGCTCTTATGGCCCGGTTGCATATCACTATTTAGATAAGGGTGATATCTTAAGATACGCAGGTATATCAGGAGGAACATGGGTTCAGGCAATTTTCTTCCCAATCATATATGTGGCACTTATGGGAGCAATAATGGTTGGTATGGCATATCTTGTTAATGCTGTTGTTATTAAGAAGGATAAAGTAAATCTTGTTAATGTTGCAAGATTCGGTGGAGCTGTTTCACCTGCTATCGGAGCAGCTTTGGCGGTAAGATTAATTAATGGTTTTGTACATGTCAGTGGAATTAACGGAACTGTTCTTGCTGCATTATATTTTGCGGCACTTGTTGTTGCATTATTACAGTCACTTGAAATTATCCGTGGTATGGTTTCAGAGAGAAATAAATACGTATTGGCAACAATTATTCTTGTTGCAGGTCTTGTAATCGGAGATTACCTTATAGGAACACTTTTCCTCGGCCATTTCTATCCATATTTTTCATCAATACCAATGCTTCTTTAATTGGAAATTCAAGCAGGGAATGTGTCTTCCGGACATATTCCCTTTTTTAATTAATATAATAGATTTAGAAAGGATTTTTTTATGACAGATAAAGAAAAAATGATTTCCGGTCTTATATATGACCCGGCAGACAAAGAACTGGCAGAAATGAGACAGGAAGCACATATACTCAGTAAAAAATATAATGATTTATTGGAAAATGATGATAACAGGAACAAAATTCTTGACAAGCTTATTCCAAACAGAGGGGACAATGTGTATCTTCAGGGACCAATCCAGTTTGACTATGGATGTTTTACCGAAATAGGGGATAACAGTTATGCGAATTTTAATCTGACATGTCTTGACTGTGCGCCTGTTAAGATAGGTAAAAATGTTTTTATGGGACCTAATGTGTCGCTACTGACACCTGTTCATCCGTTTGCATACCAGGATAGAAATGTGTATACAAGGGAAGATGGCGTAAAGACAGACAAAGAGTATGCAAGACCTATTGTAATCGGTGATAACTGCTGGATTGCGGGAAATGTAACCGTTTGCGGAGGAGTTACAATAGGAGAAGGAACTGTAATCGGTGCAGGAAGTGTGGTTACTCACGATATTCCTAAGGGAGTTATTGCGGCGGGAGTTCCTTGTAAAGTGATAAGAGAGCTTACAGAGGCGGACCGACTTGAAAATCATCCCGAACTGTTCTGACTTAGCATACATCCACGGAGTTGACAAGTTTATAAAAAATGATACTATATGGTAAAACAGAAACCAAACTGAACAGGAGTAACATATGAGTGAAGTTTATGTAGTAGGACATCGTAATCCTGATACGGATTCGGTATGTTCAGCGATAGCATATGCTAATCTTAAAAATAAAATTACAGGAACAGAGGATTATCATCCATACAGGGCGGGACAGCTTAATGAGGAGACCCAGTTTGTCCTGAAAAAATGTGATGTTGCCGTACCCCCTCTCTTACAGGACGTGCGTGTACAGGTAAGTGACCTTAAGATACGAAAAACGGAGAGCGTTAAATCAACCATTTCCATGAAGAATGCGTGGAATCTGATGAAAGAATTGGGCGTTATTACACTTCCGGTTGTCAAAAATAAGAAGCTTGAGGGTCTTATCACAATAACGGATATTGCAACTTCTTATATGGAGGTTGTTGATAACCATATGCTTGAGGAAGCGGAGACAACCTACAAGCAGATTGCAGAGACTCTTGAAGGAAGGATTGTGTGCACTAACCATAATCATCCATGTGTAAGCGGTAAGGTAATTACGGCTGTGGCAACCCCTGATATTATAGAAGAAAGTATCGAGGCTGGTGATATAGTTATACTCGGAAACAGGTATGAGGCACAGCTTTGTGCTATAGAGATGGGTGCAGGCTGTCTTGTAATATGCGAGAAAGCACCTGTATCGATAACAATATCAAGGCTTGCGACTGAATGTGGATGTACAATTATCAGTTCACCACATGATGCCCTTACGGTATCGAGACTTATTTTCCAAAGCGTGCCAATCGGACATGTAATGAAAAAGGACAGCCTTGTAACATTCAGGCTGGATGATTTCGTTGATGATATCAGAAAAGTTATGGCTGAAAAAAGACACCGTGATTTTCCGATACTTGACAAACACGGCAATTATGTTGTAATGATATCAAGACGTAATCTTTTGGACGTTGACAAGAAAAAGATTATTATGGTGGACCATAATGAAGCTAATCAGGCGGTAAACGGCATAGAAAGTGCAGATATTTTAGAAATAATAGACCACCACAGACTTGGTGCCGTGGAGACAATATCTCCGGTGTTCTTTTACAACAAACCTGTAGGCTGTACCGCAACCATAATATATAAAATGTATGTGGATGCGGGTGTTGAGATAGACCCTAAGACCGCACTTTTAATGTGTTCTGCGATTATATCGGATACATTGATATTCAGAAGCCCTACCTGTACCGAAATGGACAGGGAAGCAGGCAAGGCATTGGCTGAAATTGCGGGAATTAATATAAAAGAGCATGCACATGAGATGTTCTTTGCGGGAAGTAATATCAGTGAAAAGACGGCAAAAGAGCTTTTCACCGGAGATTTCAAACGTTTTTCTATCGGAGATACGACTTTTGGAATCGGTCAGGTGTCATGTATGGATGGCGAAGAGCTGGATCAGGTAAAGAAGAAAGTAATGGCATACATGAAGGAACAGTACAAATCCCTTGGTGTCAATATGCTTTATTTTATGCTTACGGATATTATTAAACCGGGGACGGAGCTTTTATGCGTAGGTGATGGTGCAATGGAACTTGTTGAGCGTGCTTTCGGTGTGCAGGGCTCGGATGATGTTGTTAATCTTCCGGGCGTTGTATCAAGAAAGAAACAGGTGGTTCCTGAGATTATGATGGAAATAACACAGTAAGGAGACAGAAATTATGAGTAAACAGAGTTGGAAACCGGGCAATATGCTTTATCCGTTGCCTGTTGTAATGGTAAGTTGTAACAGAAAGGGAGAAAAGCCTAATATTGTAACAGTGGCATGGACAGGAACAATATGTTCGGATCCTGCAATGGTATCAATTTCCGTAAGACCGGAGAGATATTCACATGATATTATAGAGGAAACAGGCGAATTTGTTATTAATCTTGTGACAAAAGACCTTACCTATGCCACAGATTACTGTGGAGTCAGGTCAGGAAGAGATGTGGACAAATTTAAAGAAATGAACCTCACACCACTCCCTTCAAAGATGATTGATGCGGTAGGAATAGAAGAAAGCCCGGTAAATATTGAATGTAAAGTTGTAGAAGTTAAAAAACTTGGTTCACACGATATGTTTATTGCAGAAGTTGTTAATGTTACGGTTGATGACAGATATATGGACGAAAATAACAAATTCAACCTTAATGATTCCGACCTTGTAGCCTACTCCCATGGAGAATATTTTACATTGGGTGACAAAATAGGAACGTTTGGATATTCAGTAAGAAAGAAATAGTGATATGAAAAATAACATAGTATTAATCGGAATGCCGGGCGTCGGTAAGAGCAGTGCGGGAGTCGTTCTCGCAAAGGCAATGGGATACCATTTTGTTGACTCGGATATCGTTATCCAGCACAAAGAAGGCAGATTATTAAGCGACATTATAGAAGAATGTGGAAATGACGGCTTCCTTAAAATAGAGGACAGGATTAATTCTGAGCTGGAAGCAGATAAAACGGTTATTGCCACAGGCGGAAGTGTAGTCTATGGCAAAAATGCAATGGAACACCTTAAAGAAATAGGAATTGTGGTATATCTTAAGGCGGAATTTGCCACAATTAATGAAAGATTGTCCAATCTTAAAGGACGAGGTGTTGCAATCAGGGAAGGCCAGACGCTTAAAGACTTATATGATGAAAGATGTGTATTGTACGAAAAATATGCAGATATAACAATTTCACTTGATGGTCTGTCCATTGAAGAAACA
>JBNMKN010000104.1:0-6685 GCA_050874365.1 Butyrivibrio sp.
ATCGGTAAAATAACACAATTCATCTCGTTAATCAGTGTATCAAGTATGCGGGGAAGTGCTTCAACGGTTGCTTCATGACCGCTGCCGTCATGCATAAGAACAACACTCACGTCCTTATTTCTGACCCCGTTTATTACGTTATTATATACCTGCTCGCTTGTAATTGAACCGTTTCCGTCACCGGATGATACATTCCAGTCGTAGTAGGTAAGTCCCTTTGATTTAACATAAGGAATATATTCTGTTTTCATTCTTTCATCGGCAAAACTTGTAGATGAGCCTCCGGGGAACCTTGATACAAAAGGCTTAAAGCCTGTTAATTCATATACATAGTTGTACACGCTGTCAATATCTTCTTTAAAAGTGTCAAGGGACTGGTATATATTGGCTCTTGAGTGGGTGAATGAATGTATTCCCAGTGTATGGTCTTTTGCAAGAATGGCATTATATTGTTCCTTGGCAAAATCTTTGCTTGGGGAATATTCGGCAACCACAAAAAATGTTGCTTTGACACCGTATTTATCAAGGGTATCAAGTACCGTAGGAGTAAGAGTGCCTGAGCCGTCATCAAAAGTCAGATATACTATCTTTTGTCCATTCTCCTTTGCATTAATGGCAAGCTGATTGTATTTGCTATCACGTAGTATATCAGGATTTTCGGTGGTTTCTTCCTCCGTTGTGGTAGGGATTTCGGATGTAGTCTCTTTCACATTATCTGTTGTTTTTCCTACATCTGATGTAGGGAAAACAACGGATGTAGTATTGGATGTAGGATTTGTATCCGTTTTTTTTGTATCGCCTGATTTGTCCGGTTTCTTTAGCAAAAGTAAAACCACTAATACAAGTGCTGTCACAAGAGAAACGGACAGGATAATTATGGTGATTTTTTGTTTTCTTTTCATATTTTGTATTATAAAGCGGAGATAAATACATGTCAAACAGCCGAAAGTTACATAGCTAAAGATTAATAAAAAAATATTCGGAAACATATTGACAGAAAAATAACAATATGGTATAGTCTTACTTGCGTTGTGAGTGACGCAAGTAACAATGCGCGAGTGGCTCAGTGGTGGAGCGTCTCCTTGCCAAGGAGAAGGTCGCGGGTTCGATCCCCGTCTCGCGCTTATTTTTATGCCTAAGAGGTGGTCTGTGTTTGGTGTATCAGCAGGTGGTATATTGTACACAGACCACTTTTTGTGAAAAGATAGGGTGAGGAATCTCATCTTATTTAGCAAAAGTTGGAATCTAAGACTACTAAAGCCCACACTCAATTGGTTCAAGGGGAAAGGTAGAAAAACTCAAACTTGCAGGGAGTGAAAATCTACCTAATCGGAGGTCAAACGGGGAAAAGGTAGAAAAATACGAAGCTGTGGTCTGCAAAAATCTACCCAACAAGCAGTCAATCAAAGAAAAGGTAGAAAACGTCATCCCCGTAGTTCAAAAAAATCTACCCAACCATCCGAAAACCACAAAAAGGGTAGACACCCAACCAGAACACTATACTCTCACCCCCTCACTCCCACCTCCCGCAGCCCTCACTCCCCCATCCCTTTCACCCCGTAATCCCTTAACCACTAGAGAAAAAAGAGCAACCTAGTTTAGAAACCAGGACAACAAAGCTTCTTGAAGCATTTATCAATGTATATTTCTATTTTCCCCATCCCCCACTAAATATTAATTGACATTAATTTTTAGAAGTATAAAATAGAAAGAGTAAGGATTATGATTATGAAACGGAATGTCATTGAAGAACGCAGGAGTATCA
This sequence comes from Butyrivibrio sp., assembly GCA_050874365.1. Taxonomy (GTDB): domain Bacteria; phylum Bacillota; class Clostridia; order Lachnospirales; family Lachnospiraceae; genus Eshraghiella. Next base: position 1,766 of record JBNMKN010000104.1, read on the forward strand.
GAAGATACAAAAGTAAGAGCGTCAGCAGAGAAGAGATTGAACAGTTAGTGGAAGCGGCGGCACTTGCGCCATCGGCGAAGAACCGTCAGCCATGGAAATATATTGTGTATACCGGAATGGAAAAAGACAGGTTGCTTGAGGCAATGGAGGAAGGACTTAATGAGGAGCAGAGAGATAACAGGCTGCTGCCAAAGTCTGCCTTTGGACTTCTTGACGCCTTTAATACCCTTCGCATTATGAGAGAGGCTCCCGTTGTCATTATCGTTATGAATACTAACGGACAGTCACCCTATGAGGATATAGATGCAGATGGGAGAGTTACGGAAATCTGTGATTCCATGTCGATTGGGGCATCCATACAGAATATGCTTTTGAAAGCAACAGAAATAGGGCTTGGAACCCTGTGGATAGCAAATATATGTTTTGCTTATGAGAAGATGAATGGTGTTATTAATGCACCGGGTCAGTTGGTAGGTGCCGTTGCAGTCGGATATGCAGATGAAGCACCGCAGAAAAGACCAAGAAAAATATTAGAAGAAATACTTGAATACAGATAATTGATTTAAGTATAGTGGAGGTTAATATATGATTTTAGCTTTTTTAGTTTGTGTGGCGGTAGCGATTGGTTATCTGGTAATGGGAATCGCTATACGCAAATCAGACAAACCGGCAGGCTATTATACTTTTGTTAAGAAGCCGGAAGTAGATGATGTAAAAAAATATAATAACGAAGTATCGGTTTTGTGGTACATAGCATCTGTACTGATGATAGGAAATGCCGTGCCTTTGTTGTTTCTTGAAAAGGATTCACCGGAACTTGTTGCAGTATGGATAGTATGTTTATTCTGGATAGTAGTATTGGTATCTGCCTATAAGATTATTGAATATGTGCGCAGTGTAAACAGAAGAAGAAGGAGACGAAGAATAAGAAGAATAGGAAGAATAATAAGACGCTAGTTTATGCGTGGAAGGTTTACAATGACTGTAACTGATAATAAAGCACATTACCATCTGCCGGGATTATTTGAATTCTATGAATTGTATAAGGCATTTCTGCCGCTTTTTTATGAACACCGGGAATATTTTTACGAATGGTGTGATATAGGCTCTGTATATGGTGCTCCTTCAGATTGTGTCTGGGGCGGAGGACGTGTGGGTTTTGGGGGAGAGAACGTAGATGAGGTACATGCACTTCTTAAGGAATACGGAATCTCCGCAAGACTTACCTTCAGCAATTCATTGCTTAGAGAGGAACATCTGTCAGACAGAAAATGCAACAGGTTATGCAGGCTGTTTGAAGATTCCGAAAACGGTATCATCATTTATTCCGATTTATTAATGGAATATCTTAAAAAAAATTATCCGAAGTTCTATTATGTGTCCTCCACAACCAAAGTGATTACAGAATTTGATGAATTTGTGAAAGAGACTGACAGAGAGGATTTCCGTTATGTCGTACCCGATTTCAGACTTAATAAGAAGTTTGACAGACTAAGTACATTAACGGAAGAACAAAAGAAAAAAACAGAGTTTCTTTGTAACGAATGTTGCAATTTCGGATGTACCGACAGAAAAGCGTGTTACGAGAGCGTCAGCCGCAAATCCCTTGGAGAAGCAGGTGCAGAGCATTATTGCACATCACCTGATGCAGGAGAGGGTTATATTTTTTCAAAGGCAATGGTTAATCCGGGATTTATAGGTACGGAGGATATTAAAAATGTCTATATGCCGATGGGCTTTTCTGATTTTAAAATAGAAGGACGGGGACTTGGAAGTGCCCTTATTTTGGAATTTTTACTGTATTATATGACTAAACCGGAGTACCAGTTAAAGGTCAGGGAAGCAGTTTATCTTGATAATATGCTGGATTTATTTTAGAAAACTTACAGATAAGGAGGATTTTGTAATGAAAAGTGTTAAACCGGGAAGAGGTCCCTCTAAACTTAATATGGTAAGTGCCATAGGCGCGGCGGTGTTCGGAGTATTCTGGTGCGTGATTGCGGTTGCAATCGGAGGAGGCTTTATGCTGCCTTTCGGAATTGTTTTTATAGTAATCGCCATCGCTATGGCGGTATACTCACACCATAATGCAACAGCAAAGGACAGATATTCAATTCTTGATATTGTTGACGAAAATGAGGAAAAAGACCCATTGAATGAACAATACGGAAGAAAAAAAGAAGAGTATGACAGGCGTAATAATGCCGGTGGAGCAGAAGTGAATTTTTGTCCATATTGTGGTAAACAGTTGGAAAAAGGATTTGATTTTTGCCCAAAATGCGGTAAAAAATTACCCCAATAGAGAATAGGAGATTGAAGATGCAGATTAGAAAAGCCGTAGAAAAGGATATTGACAGAATTAATGAGTTACTGGGACAGGTTCTTGAAATACATGCGGATATAAGGCCGGATATTTTCATACCCGGTACAACTAAGTACACTAATGCGGAACTTGCAGATATGATGAAGGATGATAATAAGCCGATTTATGTTGCGGTGGATGACGAAGATTATGTTATGGGATATGCTTTCTGTCAGATAAGAAAACAGCCTTTTTCAAATAATATGATACAGTTTGACACGATGTTCATAGATGATTTGTGCGTGGATGCAGGAATCAGGGGAAAACATATAGGCGAGGCTTTATTCGGATTTGTAAAAGAAGAAGCTAAGAGGCGTAATTGTTATGATGTGACCCTTAATGTCTGGGAGGGGAACGACAGCGCAAGACATTTTTACGATAAAATGGGGTTAAAAGTAAAAGAAAGCCAGTTGGAAATTATACTTTAATTTTACATAAATAATATTTTAGCGAGATAGTTAGTTTACTTTCTTTTTGATAAATTTTTTCTTGTAAGAAATAATTACGAAAAGGAAGGAAAACAATATGATTAGGAAGAAATTGTTGAAGAAGGCAGCGTGTCTTATGGCAGTAGCGGCTGTGGCAGTAACAGGTTTGGGAACGGTAGCCTATGGTTACGGAGAATATCAGGCAGGAAGTACGGCAAGCCAGACAGACGGAAGCAATGAGTTTCTTACATGGAGAGACAACGTATGGAGAACAGCAGGAAATTACGATGATTCCGCTAAAGTAGCGCTGACGCCCGGCAAGACAGAAAAAGACCTTAATTTTGCATGGTATTCAGAGAATACATCTAATCCGGCAGTTATGATATGGAAAAACGGAGCAAAGTCCCAGGCAAAGGTTTTTGAAGGTACAAGCACTGCAATTTCAGCAGAAAACTGGCAGGGAAAAACATATCAGGCAGATAATAAAGTTTCAATAAATGATTATTTTGAAGATAACATGGAATATGAATATTGCTATACAGATGATTACAACGGACAGTCAACCGTATGGTCAGCATCATGTTCATATAAGACAGGTGACTCATCAAAATATTCCGTTATTCTTACAGGAGACCCACAGATTGGTGCATCAAGCTCCAATGACGATAATACCGCAACGGATTCTTCTGTAGCGAGAGATACATATAACTGGAATAAAACAATGAGCATGGCAAAACAGGTATGTCCTGATGCGGCATTTCTTTTATCCGCAGGAGACCAGATTGATAAATCAGGAGCTTCAAAGAGTAATGATTTAAAAGCGAGGGAAAGTGAGTATGCGGGTTATCTTTATCCGGAAGTATTCAGAAGCCTTCCGATAGCTTCTACAATCGGTAACCACGATATGGCAGGTTCGGATTACAGCGCACATTTTAATAATCCTAACAGCGAAGACAGCCTTGGTGCAACCAATGCGGGTTCCGATTACTATTTTTCATATGGAAATGTTCTTTTTATATCACTTAACAGTAATAACAGAAATCAGGCTGAACACAGGGAACTTATGAAAAAGGCGGTTGCCTCTAACGAAAATGCACTATGGAAAATCGTAATTTTCCATAGTGATATATATGGTTCGGGTCAGCCACATGCAGATACGGATGCCGCAACCAACAGGGTCATATTTGCGCCTCTTATGGACGAATTTGATATAGATGTATGTCTTACAGGTCATGACCACACATATTCAAGGTCATATCAGATATTTGACGGTAACGTAATTGATTATGATATTTCATCAGGAAGTGTAACCGACCCTGAAGGAACACTTTATATAACAACAGGCTCAGGCTCAGGTTCAAAATACTATAATCTTCTTAATTACACACCATACTATATTGCAGAAAGAACTAACGCAATGCTTCCTTCTTTCTCAACAATTGATTTTTCGGACAGTGAACTGACAATCAAGACTTATGATTATACAGGTGCAAAATATGCCGATGATTTCACAATTAAGAAAACTTCTGATGCACTTACTGTAGACGAACTTATTGAAAGTGCGGAAAAACTTGTATCAGACGGAGACATATATACGGATGAAAGCCTTAATGCTTTAAAACTCAGTCTTGAGGCATTGAAAAATATCAGAACGGCATATACAACCGACAAAGATACTTATATTGATACAATATCTACACTCTACAATACGGCAGATGACCCAATCAAAGGCTATGGCTCAGTAACAAATGATGACGATAAAGATGTTCTTACAGGCGGAAGTAAGGCAAACAGATTAAGAAAAGGTCTTTCAACACTTCTTGATAAAACAATCTACCGTCAGCTTGAGGGTGGCAACGTAATTGCAGACGCAATACTTCCTGTAGTCAATGCCGATATGCTTAACGAAGCGGTCGATAAGGTTCTCGCAGGTATAGAAGCCTTGGAACTTAAAGATACGGAAATTGTGACAACCCCTGATGACAAGACAGGCGGTAACAGTGAAGAAATAACAACACCTGACAACACAGGAGACAATACGGACGGAAATGACAGCAATCCTAAGGCAGGAGACGGCTCAATGGCAGCGGTTGCAGTCGGAGGAACATTACTTGTAATAGGACTCACAGG
>JBNMKN010000105.1:0-6647 GCA_050874365.1 Butyrivibrio sp.
CTGTATTTGTGTATGGATCGTACTCTGTCTCAACAAATGTAAATCCGTTAATTCTTGAAATAATCTTAGCTGCGTCTTTACCAAGTCCGTTAAGAATAACTCTTAAAGGTTTCTGACGTACTTTGTTAGCCTTTTCAGCAATACCGATAGCACCTTCAGCGGCTGCGAATGACTCATGACCTGCTAAGAATGCGAAACATTCTGTCTCTTCTTCAAGTAACATCTTACCAAGGTTACCATGTCCAAGACCTACTTTACGTGTATCTGCAACTGAACCAGGAATACAGAATGACTGAAGTCCTTCTCCGATTGCTGCTGCTGCGTCAGCGGCTTTTCTGCAGCCTTTCTTAATTGCGATTGCTGCACCTACGATGTAAGCCCAACATGCATTTTCAAAACAAATTGGCTGAATCTTCTTGATCTGGTTATACACATCAAGTCCAGCATCCTTTGTAATCTTCTCTGCTTCTTCAATAGAAGAAATTCCATAGCTGTTTAAAGCTGCGTTAATCTGGTTAATTCTTCTTTCATATGATTCAAATAATGCCATCTGTCGTTACCTCCTATTCCTGTCTTGGGTCAATGATCTTAACTGCATCATCAACACGGCCATACTGACCCTTTGCTTTTTCCCAAGCTACGTTTGGTTCATCACCCTTCTTAACGAAATCTGTGAACTTACCAAGTGAAACGAACTGATAACCGATGATTTCATCGTTCTCGTCAAGAGCGATACCTGTTACATATCCTTCTGCCATTTCAAGGTAACGAGGACCTTTCTTAAGTGTTCCGTACATTGTACCAACCTGTGAACGAAGTCCCTTTCCTAAATCTTCAAGACCTGCACCGATTGCAAGACCGTCCTCTGAGAATGCTGACTGTGTTCTTCCGTAAATAATCTGAAGAGCAAGTTCTCTCATTGCTGTATTAATTGCGTCACATACCAAGTCAGTGTTCATTGCTTCAAGAACAGTAAGACCCGGAAGAATCTCTGCTGCCATAGCTGCTGAATGTGTCATACCTGAACATCCGATTGTCTCAACTAAAGCTTCCTGGATAACTCCGTTCTTTACGTTAAGAGAAAGCTTGCAGGCTCCCTGCTGTGGTGCACACCAGCCAATACCATGTGTAAAGCCTGAAATGTCTTTGATTTCCTTGTACTGAACCCAGTTACCTTCTGTAGGACAAGGTGCAGCGCCATGATGAACGCCCTGTGCTACTGGGCACATATTCTTGATTTCCTGTGTGTAAATCATTATGTAACTCCTTTCGAATTGTAAAAAATCACTTTGTGGAGCACTTTAGTATCTGCCATAATACAGCTCCACAATTAGTCTTATAATCTCATATTCAGACAAAAATTTCAAGTGTTATATTGTATATAATTTTATTCAGTTACTTCGATTTTACGAATTGCCTTTGTACGGATTTCTTCACAAATATCGTTAATAAACTGTTCCAGCGGTTTCTGTCCTTCGTCTCCTAAAAATCTGCTTCTAACGGAAACTGCTCCTGTTTCCTGCTCTTTTTCTCCAACTACAAGAATATATGGAACTCTTGCAAGTCTTGCATCACGAATCTTATAACCAAGCTTTTCAGCTCTGTGATCTGCCTCTACATATATCTTGTGTTCACGAATCTTTGCGGCAACAGAATCTGCATAATCTGCATACTTATCAGATATAGGAAGCACTCTTACCTGTTCAGGGCAAAGCCATGTTGGGAACATTCCGGCATATTTTTCAATAAGCCATGCAAGTGTTCTTTCATAGCATCCCATACTTGTCCTGTGAATGATGTAAGGTCTTACTTTATCGCCCTTTTCATCTATATAATACATATCAAATTGTTCGGCAAGGAGAGCATCCCACTGGATTGTTATCATTGTGTCTTCTTTGCCGTATACATTCTTGGCATTAATATCCACCTTAGGACCATAGAACGCAGCTTCACCGATATCTTCAACAAACGGAATTTCAAGTTCATTAAGAACATTCCTGATGTGCTGTTCTGTATCTTCCCATACTTCAGGCTTGCCAATGTACTTATTGCCAGGGTTCGCAGGGTCCCATCTTGAAAGGTGGTATGTTACATCTTCCTCAACTCCAAGTGTTCTTAAACAATACTGTGCAAGTGCGATACAATCCTTAAATTCCTTAACCATCTGGTCAGGTCTTACAATAAGATGTCCTTCTGAAATAGTGAACTGACGTACTCTTGTAAGTCCGTGCATCTCACCTGAATCTTCATTTCTGAAAAGTGTGGATGTCTCACCATATCTTAAAGGAAGATCTCTGTAGCTCTTCTGGCTTGCCTTATATACATAATACTGGAATGGGCATGTCATAGGTCTTAAAGCAAAAACTTCTTTGTCTTTTTCCTCATCACCCAGTACAAACATTCCGTCTTTGTAATGATCCCAATGTCCTGATATTTTGTATAAATCACTCTTTGCCATAAGAGGTGTCTTAGTTCTTACATATCCTCTTGAGTCTTCTTCGTCTTCAATCCATCTTTGAAGTGTACGGATGATTCTTTCACCCTTAGGCATTATAAGAGGAAGTCCCTGACCGATAACATCTACTGTTGTAAAAAGTTCCATTTCACGTCCGAGCTTATTGTGGTCACGTCTCTTAATATCTTCAAGGTGCTCAAGATATGCCTTAAGGTCATCATTTTTGGTAAACGAAATACCGTAAATTCTTGTAAGCACTTTATTGTTGCTGTTGCCTCTCCAATATGCTGCAGATGAAGATATAAGCTTTACGGCTTTGATTACCTTAGTGCTCATAAGGTGTGGTCCCGCACAAAGGTCAACAAAATCTCCCTGACGGTAGAATGATATTACGGCATCTTCCGGAAGGTCATTAATAAGCTCAACCTTATATGGTTCTCCTCTGTCCTCCATGAACTTGATTGCTTCTTCTCTTGGGAGTTCAAATCTCTCAAGGGCTGCGCCTTCTTTTATAATCTTCTTCATCTCTGCTTCAAGGTTATCAAGGGCTGCTCTGTCAAATGACGGACAGTCAAAGTCATAATAAAAGCCTTCGTCAATAGATGGTCCGATTGTAAGCTTTGCATCAGGGTAAAGTCTCTTAACAGCCTCTGCAAGTACATGTGAGGTTGTATGCCAGTATGCTTTTTTACCTGCTTCATCGTTAAATGTTAAAATATTAAGGCTGCAATCTTCTGAAACAACTGTTCTTAAATCAACTACCTTACCGTTAATTTCACCTGCACAGGCGTTTCTTGCAAGTCCTTCGCTGATATCCTTTGCAATATCGATTACCGACATTGCTTCATTGTACTCTTTCTTAGAGCCATCTTTTAATGTTACTATCATTTTTATACCTCTTCTTTCTCTTCTTCATCACCAAAATCATATGAAAAACACTGGTTGTATTTCTTTACTGTGTTCTTGCTTGTGGTTGTTTTTCCAATAAAAAATCCGATTATTATTCCGACAAAAGTGCATACTGCGGCTGCAATGATTAACTCTTTGTTGGTTCTTGTCTGTTCTGCTTCGATAAGCTCTGCTACTTTTTTGGTTCCTTCTTTGATTTTGCTCATAAAAATTGCCTCCTTAAATACTAATATGTATAATGCGCTTTTTGTACCTGTGTTATACAATAGAAAAACCCCTTGCTGCAAGCAAGGGGCAATAGTCATCGCGGTTCCACCCAAGGTTCGCCTTAACACAGGCATCTCTCATGATTATAACGGAATCACCGGGCAGGATTGGTGCCACTCCGAGGTAGTCTTCACATAACATCCGCAAAACCTCACACCGACCGGTTTCTCTCTGAAACTTCATATTATGCTACTCGTCTCATCATCGTTTTATCTATATGCGTTAATTATAATCATATTAAAAAATTTAGTCAATAAATTTTTCTAAAATTTCACCGACTTTTGCAAGGAGTTCTTCCCTTGCCACAGGTTTGACAAGATATCCTGCAGGTTCTTTGTCCATACACTCTTTAACAAGCTGTTTACTTGTTACTCCGGTAAGGAAAATCACAGGTATTTTATTACATCCGTCCATACCTTTTATCATATCAAAAGTTGCGGGACCGTCTAAGCCCGGCATCTTATAATCAAGAATAATCAGGTCAGGTTTATGATTTTTCAAAAATTCGATTGCGATGCTTCCTCCTTTTGCGGAACACACCTTATAAACCGGCGTCAGATACATATTTAAAAGCCTTAACATTCTGCTGTCATCATCAACTACTAATATTGTCTTCATAATCTGCATTTCCTTCTGCAAGAATTTCTTCCTTATCCCTCATTAGTAAGTCTTTCCGCTGTTGTGTATATCTATACACTCTGCCCTTGATTATAGCACCCCGTGAAAGAGCGGTCAATCAAAGTTATTCCCTGAAAATCCCATGTATAAAGCATAGTGATAACGTTCACAATATTCAATTATCCCACAATTTATATACTTTAAATTATGCAATTATGTTTCTAAATTTAAGCTTATGGGAGGTTGATATGATAAGCTATTTACCATTATTTGAATTTATGAAGAAAAATCATATTTCAACATACTACCTTTTACAGCATGGTATAGATAACCATACTCTCCACAACTTAAAACACGACCAGAATATTACAATGCTTACTGCTGAAAAGTTATGTAATATTCTTCATTGTACTATTTCTGATATCGTTATATTCATTGAGGAATAATCTGTTCTCTACCCTGTTTCTATTGAAATCCCCCTTTCTTATATGTTATAATGCGAGGTATTCAGGAATTGCGTAAATTAAGCAATTCTGTCACATTTATGAAAACGAGGAAATTACATTGGCTAACTTAAATGATGAAATTAAGAGGCGACGTACGTTCGCTATAATATCCCATCCCGATGCCGGTAAAACCACATTAACTGAAAAGTTTCTTTTATATGGTGGTGCCATTAACCTTGCGGGCTCCGTTAAGGGCAAAAAAACAGCAAAGCATGCCGTATCGGACTGGATGGAAATTGAAAAGGAACGTGGTATTTCCGTTACCTCTTCAGTATTACAGTTTAACTATGATAATTATTGTATTAACATACTTGATACACCGGGTCACGAGGACTTCTCCGAGGATACCTACCGTACACTTATGGCTGCCGATTCGGCGGTAATGGTTATAGACGGCTCAAAGGGTGTTGAAAAACAGACAATCAAACTTTTCAAAGTATGTGTAATGCGTCATATTCCTATTTTTACCTTTATTAATAAGATGGACAGGGATGCAAACGATCCTTTTGAACTCTGTGATGAGATAGAAAGTATTCTCGGCATCAGGACATGTCCTATTAACTGGCCTATTGGCTCAGGTAAAGAATTTAAAGGCGTATATGACAGAAACACCAAAATAGTATCTACATTTACAGCAGCAATGAACGGACAAAAGGAAGTTGCCGAGCGTGACCTCCATATTGATTCCGATGAGCTTATCGAAGAAATCGGTACTCATTTCAGGGATAAATTAATAGAAGATGTTGAGCTTTTGGACGGTGCAAGTGCCGAATTTAATATGGAGGAAGTCAGTGCAGGTACACTTACTCCCGTATTTTTCGGTTCTGCCTTAACTAACTTCGGTGTTGAGACCTTCTTAAAGCATTTCCTTAAGATGACCTCATCTCCTTTGCCTCGTAATTCCAATGAAGGAATTATCGACCCATTTACAGAGGATTTTTCAGCTTTCGTATTTAAAATACAGGCAAACATGAACAAAGCCCACCGTGACAGAATTGCATTTATGAGAATCTGCTCTGGAAAATTTGAATCCGGAATGGAAGTCAATCATGTGCAGGGCGGCCGTAAAGTCAAACTTTCACAGCCACAGCAGTTAATGGCTGATGAGCGTAAAATAATCGAAGAAGCTTATGCAGGCGACATTATCGGTGTATTTGACCCCGGTATTTTCTCAATCGGTGATACCTTAGAGCTTTCCAATAAAAAATTTGCTTTTGAAGGCATTCCTACGTTCGCTCCCGAGCATTTCGCCAGAGTACGTCAGATTGACACTATGAAGCGTAAGCAGTTTATCAAAGGTATCAACCAGATTGCACAGGAAGGTGCCATCCAGATTTTTCAGGAATACAACACCGGTATGGAAGAAATTATCGTGGGTGTTGTAGGTGTTCTTCAGTTTGATGTATTAAAATATCGTCTGGAATCGGAATATAATGTTGAAATAAGACTTGAACCGCTTCCTTACGAATATATCAGATGGATTGGCAATCCTACTGAAATCGACCTTGACAGGATTATCGGAACTTCCGATATGAAGAAGATAAAAGACCTTAAAGACCGTCCTCTTCTCTTATTTGTAAATGAATGGAGTATCGGAATGGTGCTTGACAGAAATAAAGGTCTTGTCCTTAATGATTTTGCAAAATAAATATAAAAATACATCCCCTCTTTACTATACCGCCCTCCAAAAGTTAGACTTTTGGGAGCGCATCACACATCAGTAAAGAGGGGATATTTTTACCCTGATATAAAACAATAAAAAAAAGAGATAATCCGAAGATTACCTCTCTACATGTTCCTTCAAAACCACATACTAAAAACTCTCTGAAATACCTTAACATTTTCTAACAACCTCTATAAGCCGTCTTGGTCAAGCCCTCGACCTATTAGTA
>JBNMKN010000106.1:0-6494 GCA_050874365.1 Butyrivibrio sp.
TCCCAGTCTCCTCCCCACGTGAAACCTGCTTTCGTAAATACAGAGTAAGCATAATCAGAGCTGTCTATTTTCATTTTAAAGACCTTTTCCCTGTCAGCATATATTTCACCCGATATAGGGAGTATTGTTCCGTTTTCACCCACATAAGGGTTATACAATGGGTTAATATCTATTGCCATACCGTATGCGTGCTTAGACCACGAATCAGTCTTAGCTACCTTTCTTGCATTAAAACATGATGTATTGTTATATGACATAGAAACCTCGTCATTTCCGCCATATTCATCTATAAGGGCAATCTGTTCTATAGGATATGACGCTTTGTACAGTTCAAAAAATACATCTCTTGCCTTCTCGGCTATTGCTTTATTAACAATAAGTTCACCGGTATGAGGCTCATTGTCCGTTCCCCAGTAGAGGACTTTAACATATCTTAAATCCTCTCTCGCAACAGGACAATCATCCGTAAAGGATACTTTAACCATCTTCTTAAAGATAAGGTCCGGTATTTCCATATATGCAAAATATGTACTCTTATCTTCATCCGTTATCTCAGACGGCAACGGATAATTACCTGAAATCTCAGATCGTGAACCACCGTCAATTGTTATTTTTTTCTTATTACCGGCAACAAGAAGTATTATCAGTAATCCAAGAAACAATGCGCTCACTATGAGAATAATTTCCGCAAAGTTCTTTTTTTTCTTTTTCTTATCCGCCACTTCTATTTCCTCTGTTTCTCATTAATTGTAACAGAAAGCTGGTTGAAAGGTATTTCTATATCGGCATCATCAAGGGAATTTTTGAATTTTTCGGTTAATTCCCATCTGATTTTCCAATAATCATCCGTCTTAACCCATGCCATTGTTCCAATCGTTATCTGGCTTTCCTCAAGGGCATCTACATAGACCTTGTTATCCTCATTCTTAAGAACGCCCTCCTGGAAATTAATGACATTCATAAGAACATCTTTTGCCCTTTTTATATCAGAATCGTAACTTATGCCTACTTTAATTTCAATTCTTCGTTTGTAATTGGCAGTATAATTGGTAATACTTGTATTAGCCAGCGCACCGTTAGGAATTATAACTATCTTATTATCCAACGTCTTCATTCTGGTATAAAACAAATCAATGCCCTCAATATATCCTTCATTGTTATGCACATCTTCTTTGACAAAATCGCCGATTTTAAATGGCTTAAAAAGAAGAATCAGCACACCACCTGCGAAGTTAGAAAGACTTCCCTGAAATGCAAGACCTATTGTAAGTCCGGCAGCACTCAATACTGCAATAAACGACGATGCCGGAATCCCAAGTATTCCTATAATGGCAATAGCAAGAACACCATACAATCCAAACTTAATAAGAGACGAAAGGAACTTTGTTACAATAGGTTCTAACTTGGATTTTTCATTAGCTTTACCTATAAATTTTAATAACCATTTAATAAGTTTATTACCAATAAAAAGTACAACTATTGCAATCAAAAGATTTTTTCCGAATCCCAGACACCACTTAACAACTGCTTTCAAAACTTTATCCCAGTTAGCTTTTGTAAAAATCTGTGCCGTCTGAAAAAGCAATACATTCATCATTTAGTATTTCCTTTCTTTGCCGCTGTCTTAGTTGTAGTCTTTACAGCAGCTTTACCCTCGGTCTTTTTAGGTTCTGTCTTGGAATAATCAAGCACTACAACGCCTAAAGGAGGCAATGTCAGTCTTATTGAGTCCGCACGTCCGTCGCACTCATCTTTCTTAGAAGAAACCGCTCTCTTATTAAGATTTCCGTTTCCGCCGAATTTCTCATCGTCAGTATTAAAGATTTCTTTGTATCTGCCTTCAAAAGGTACACCAATCTTATACTTGTCCCTGACAACAGGAGTAAAGTTAGCTATAATAACAAGTATTTTGCCGTCCTTTGACTTTCTAACAAAGCTGAGTACACATTCATTGCCCGAAATATTATTAATCCATTCAAAGCCATCACTTTCATAATCAAGCTCTGATAATTCCGGATGTTTATTATAAAAGTCTGTAAGAGCCATGACAAAAGTATTCCATGGTTCTTCTCCATTACCGGAATATACTGTCTTTTTGCCCGGATGAGTAAAGGAATACGCAAATGCAGCCCTTAAATTAGCCATCTTATCTTCATGTACACGACCGGGTATCTTAGCTTCCAAACCGTTAATGCCGTCAATATCAAATGCAAGTATACTGTCCTGATTATAAAAAGTAACCATGCTCAATGAAAGTTTATTATATCTTCCTTTTCTGAATAAAGGGTCACATCCTAAAAAGTACATAAGATTGTCACCAAAAATATGGTCAATACTGTAATCGAAGCCAAGGGCACCCTCATCTTTGACACTTCCTGTCACATCAGGCCATCCCGCCCTGTCATCCGCAACGGTTATTGCATCCTTATACTGTTTATCAAAAATATCATTGAGACCTCTTACAAAATCAACGGCTTCAAAATTTTCCCTGCCGCCAAATATATTAGGAGTCCATATATCCCTCTCAAAATCAAGATATAAGGCATTACCTATCCTGTCTGCAACTATTCCGTCTCCATGAAGCTCTTCAACGATATATGAAGCCGACGAATACATAATATTGGCAACTTCATTACGCCCTACATTAATATCATCAAAATTCCACTGGATAAGAACACCGATATTCTTTTTATGCAATGCGTTAATCATTGTTTTAAAATCATCAAGGCTTCCGTATCTGCTGTTTACGTTGAAACATCCTGTCCTGTCATAGTCAAGGGAAAGCTCTGTATAGGAATTAAAAACATTTTTCAGAACAACATGGGTAAATCTGCTCTCAGAAAAAGCATTCTCTATTGCCTGTGTTATCTCTTTATATGTCATATCTGCATCAGGCAAAACATATGTATATACCGACATAGGAGATTCTTTATACTTATTATGGCTCTTTCTGTTATTAAGCCACGCTTCATCAGACCACTTGAAATTATCATCACATACAAGTGATGCCGGCTCACTCTTATTTTCTGACATTCTTGAAAACGGATCTGTTACAAGAACAACCTTACCGCCCTTAAGTCTGATTTCAAATTTGTAAAGTGAAGAAGTTGTAACTCCCGGAACAAACAGTTCAAATACGCCTGTGCTGTCAATTGTCTCTAACTGATGTATTCTTCCGTCCCAGTTATTAAATTCACCGACAACACTTACTCTTAATGCTTCAGGTGCCCATATTGCAAAATCAACACCTTTAACGCCCTTATAATCCATTTCATGGGCACCAAGGAATTTATATACATGATTATTATTTCCTTCATTAAAGGATTTCAAATCACTCTTTTTAATCATTGAAGGATAGTTATACGCATCATCCGTCTCAAATGTGTTACCGTCTTCAAAGCGGAACTCAACCGTATATGCAAATTTAGTTTTTACAGGTACAAGTACGGCAAAATATCCCTCTTCATCTGCCATTTCCATCTCATATGTCTTACCATCCGCAGCTTTAACCGTTGCACCTATCGCAGCAGGATAGAATGACTGTATCAGAATTCCGCCTTTTACGGAATGTGCTCCCAAAAGACTCTTAGGATTACAGCCATCCGAATAAATAATTCCCTCTATATCAGGCCAGTTCATTAAATCATAAAGTTTTTTATCCATACAAAATTTCTCCCTGAAATATATTTCCTATATTGTACCACATTTCATGGCATTAAAAAAGACATGCAGTAAGATTTTTGCATGCCTTTTAATATTAATTACTCTTCTATTCTGTGTATAAATATACCGCTTCTGAGCTTTGGTTCAAACCATGTTGATTTAGGTGGCATAAGCATATCTGCGTCAGCAACGTCAAAAAGTTCCGTAATTGATGTAGGAAACATTGAAAATGCGAGAGTCATATCATCATGAACTCTATCTTCAAGCTCCTTAAGACCTCTTATTCCGCCTATAAAATCAATTCTTTTATCAACTCTCGGATCACCTATTCCAAGAATAGGTGTAAGGAGAAAATCCTGAAGAATGGCTACATCAAGACCGTCAACAGGGTCTTCTGATAAAATGCTCTCTTTTGCAGACAGCAGATACCATTCATCATCCAGATACATACCGAAATCTCCTTTATGTTCCGGATAAAACGCTTTCTTTCCGCGGGGTTCAATATCAAAATATTTGGAAACCGCATTTAAAAACTCTTCTTTTGTAAGACCGTTTAAATCCTTAACGACTCTGTTATATGGCATTATCAATAATTCTTCATCCGGGAATAAAACAGAAAGGAAATAGTTAAATTCTTCCTTGCCTGTATAGTCAGGGTGTTCTTCCCTTCTCTTAAGTCCAACCTTAACCGCTGAAGCTGCCCTATGGTGTCCGTCAGCAATATAAATTGAATTAATTGAAGCAAATGCATCCCTGATACCGTCAACATATTTCTGTTCGGTTACTTTATATACCCTGTGTCTTATTTCATCATCATCGCAGACAAAATCGTATATAGGAGGATTTTCCTTAACATTTAAAATTATGTCCTTAATTTCTTCATTAGCTCTGTACGCAAGAAAAATAGGACCTGTCTGGGCACTTGTTCTGTCAACATGTTTGATTCTGTCCAGTTCCTTATCCGCCCTTGTTTTTTCATGTTTCTTGATTTTGTTGTTAAGGTAATCATCAATAGACGCACAGGCAACAATACCTGTCTGTTTTCTTCCGTCCATCGTCAACTCATAGATATAGTAAGCATCGTCTTTATCTTCTATAAATACACCGTCTGATATTTCTTTATCAAGCAGTCTTCTCGCTTCGTCATATACAACGTCGTCGTATGTACCTACAGAATCGTCAAACTGTGTCTCAGGTCTGTCAATATTGAGAAACATGAGTTTTCTGCCTTTGACTTTTTTACATGCTTCACTCCTGTTATATACATCATATGGCAATGAAGCCACATACCTTGCAAGCTCTTTCTCAGGTCTAATACATTGAAAGGGTTTTATGTCAGCCATTTTTTCTCCTTTTATTTTATAACTCTTACCTTAAGAATTCCTTCTTTGGTTGCTATCTCGTCAGCAATATCCTTAGCACCGGCTTTATCAATATCAATAATTGAATATGCGTATTCGCCTCTGCTCTGGTTCATCATCTTTTCGATATTAATTCCGCTCTGACCGAATACGGTAGTTAATCCGCTGATGATATTAGGTACATTTTTATGAAGAACGGCAATTCTTCCTGCCTGTGAGCATACACCCATATCACATGCCGGGAAATTAACGGAATTTCTTATATTACCGTTTTCAAGGTAATCTGTAATTTCTGCAGCAGCCATTACAGCACAGTTGTCTTCTGATTCTGTTGTAGATGCTCCAAGATGTGGGAATGCAACTACTCCCTTTGTATTAGCAAGCTTAACTGATGGGAAGTCTGTAGCATATCCGGCAATTTTACCGCTTGCAAGTCCTTCGATTACAGCATCTTCTTTAACAAGAAGATCTCTTGCAAAGTTAAGAATGATAACTCCGTCTTTCATCATTGAAATTGTATCGGCATTAATCATTTCCTTAGTATCATCAAGTAATGGCACATGTACTGTAATGTAATCACATTCTCTGAATACTTCTTCTCTTTCTTTTACAAGCTTAACTTTTCTTGAAAGATTAAGGGCATTCTGAACTGAAAGGAATGGATCACAGCCGATTACTTCCATACCGAGTGAAGATGCTGCGTTGGCAACAAGTACACCGATTGCTCCGAGTCCGATTACACCAAGCTTTTTGCCTTTAACTTCTCTTCCGGCAAACTTAGACTTAGCCTTTTCCATTGTCTTTCCGATATTTTCATCGTCTTTATTCTCATTAACCCAGCCGTTAGCCGCAATAAGATTTCTTGATGTAAGAATCATTGCTGCAATAACAAGTTCTTTAACACCGTTAGCGTTGGCGCCCGGAGTATTAAATACCACAATACCTTTCTCCGCACACTTATCAAGCGGGATATTATTAACACCTGCACCTGCTCTTGCTACAGCAAGAAGGTTATCTGAAAATTCCATATCGTGCATAGCCGCACTTCTTACAAGAATGGCTTCTGCTTCATTGACATCATCTGTCTTAACGAAATCAGAGCTTAAAGACTTAAGTCCCGCTTCTGAAATAGCATTTAAACAATTATATTTGAACATCTTATCTCCTTCTATAAAACACTACCCGGGCAATACACCCGAGCAGTTATTTATTTATGCGTTTTCTTCTTCAAATTTCTTCATGAACTCAACTAACTTCTGAACACCTTCTATTGGCATTGCATTATAAATGCTGGCTCTCATACCGCCCACAGTTCTGTGTCCCTTAAGGTTCTCAAACCCTGCTTCTTTAGCTTCCTTAACGAACTTGGCGTCAAGTTCTTCATTACCTGTAACAAAAGGAACATTCATTAATGAACGATCCTTAGGAACTACTGTTCCTTTGAATAATTTACTATGGTCAAGGAAATCA
>JBNMKN010000107.1:0-6363 GCA_050874365.1 Butyrivibrio sp.
ATTCCCAGTACAATCGCTGCAATAAGTGTTGTAACGTTACCGTCAACGATTGCTGAAAGAGCTTTCTTGAAACCTGTTGCAATTGCCGACCTTACGGACACGCCTCTTGCCAGTTCCTCGCTTATTCGGGCATTAATGATTACGTTAGCATCCACCGCCATACCTATACCGAGAATAATACCTGCAATACCCGGTAATGTTAATGTAAAGTTAAATACATTAAGAATGAGAAGCATACCTGCTGTATATGCAACTAACGCAAAGTTAGCGGCAAGACCCGGTACTTTATAGTAAGCTATCATAAATATGAAAAGCAATGCAAAACCGATTATACCGGCTTTAACACTTGTGCTTATTGCTTCCTGTCCAAGTGTTGCACCTACAACCTGTGATGATACTTCTTCAAGCTCTACAGGAAGTGCACCGATACGGATTGCAGAAGCAAGATTCTTTGCTTCGTCAATATCTGCCATTCCTTCGATTACGCCTTCACCATCAGTAATTGCACTGCTTACTGTAGGAACACTGATGAATTCTCCGTCATAGTACACACCTATTGACCACTTCTTAGAAGCAGCCTTTGTTGTAGCTTCTTTAAACTTAGCAGCTCCCTCTTCGGTAAGTGCAAAGCTTACTACAGCCTGCTTAGCTCCGGATGAATTCTGCTGATATACGCCCTGTGCGTCCTTTATATCCTCACCTGTAAGGATAATTGTTCCGTCTGCCTTGATTTCATCAAGTGTCTTGTTAAGCTTTGTAACAAGTGTAAGGTTACCTGATGCATCAATGGCATACTGTGATGTATAATTGGCTGTTGTATCGTCAGATGCGTACTGGTTAATAAAATACAACGCACCCGGCTTACCAAGTTCTTCAAGAATGGTCTGGGCATCATCGGCACCTGGAATTTCTATTGTAACTCTGTTACTTCCTTCCTTATATACCTGTGCTCCGTCATATTCTTCTACTCTTTTAACCATCTTATATACTACGTCATTCATATCCTGTGAAGATACATCTCCCACAGCCTGATATGTAACGCTTACACCACCGTTAAGGTCAAGTCCTAAAGTGATGTTTCTGGCACTACCCTTATGTCCGTTGCCAAATCCACATAACACTGTGTATCCGGCAAGTACAAATGCACCGAGCAATGCTACTGTTGCAACTATTTTCTGCCAAACTTTCATTTTGTCTTTTACCGTTTACGGCTATATTACATTGGGTGAGCCGTTTACGGTTTACCTCCTTATATTTTTTCACCCTTAATTAACAATGTACTTCTATATTACCGTAATCTGCTGCCTCAACGCCTTCATCCGCAAGTGCACATTTAATCATAACGGCACATTCGACTCTCTTACGCTGAAGCTTACAGCCTATATCGTACGGATCATTTATATCGTGATTGAAATTATACGCATTAGCTGCGCATCCGCCACTGCAATAGAACTTACAGAAGCAGTCCTTGCACTTATCCTTTGAATAAACATTGCTTTCATTAAACATATGGCGTATATCAGGGGTCTTAATACCTTCATATACATTGCCCATAATAAATTCTTCATGACCTACAAACTGGTGGCATGGGTAAAAATCACCCCATGGTGTCACGGCAAGGTATTCCGTACCACAGCCACATCCGGATAATCTCTTGTATACACAAGGACCGCCTGTTAAATCCACCATGAAATGGAAGAAGTTAAATCCTCTGCCTTCCTTCTCACGCTTAATCATCTCAACCGCAAGCTTATCATATTCTTCGTATATCTTAGGAAGATCTTCTTCCCTTAACGCATAGTCCTCACTTTCATCGGCAACTACAGGTTCAACCGATATCTGCTTATAGCCTAAATCAGCAAGGCTTAATACATCCTTTGAAAAATCAAGATTATTATGGGTAAAAGTACCTCTTACATAATAATTCATCTGATTTCTTGAATCGGCAATCTTCTTGAACTTAGGCATTATCAGGTCATAACTTCCCTGACCGTTTCTGAAAGGTCTCATCATGTCATGGACTTCCTTACGTCCGTCCACGCTGAGTACAACATTACCACATTCTTTATTTACAAATTCCTGCACCTCATCATTAAGAAGTACACCGTTAGTTGTCATTGTAAATCTGAAAAGCTTGTCATGTTCCTTCTCAAGCTGTCTTCCGTATTCAACGATTTCTTTAACAACGCCGAAATTCATAAGTGGTTCTCCGCCGAAGAAATCCACTTCAAGGTTACGTCTTTTGCCTGAATTAGCAACAAGGAAATCAAGTGCTTTCTTACCTACTTCCGCTGACATCAAAGCCCTTCTTCCGTGATATTCGCCTTCTTCCGCAAAACAATACCTGCATGCGAGGTTACAATCATGGGCTATATGTAAACACATGGCTTTAACGATTCCCGACTGTTCTTTTTCTTTTGTAAACTTATCTATATAATCTTCGTAAATATCTTCTGTAAAAAGGACTTCTTCTTTCTTAAGTTCTTCTATCTCGGCACAGGCTTCCAGAATATCGTCTTTTTTATATCTGCCGCCTAACTTTGCAACAATTTCCTCTGTATCGTTATCTTCATAAAGAGGAATTATATCATATACAATATCGTCTACAACATGTACGGAGCCGCTGTTGACATCCAATACAATATTGTATCCGTTGTTCTTATACTGATGGATCACTTTCTCCTCCTACGCAAAACAAGAGAGTGTACGGGTGTCCTGATGATGCTGACACTCCAGAAAAACACTCTCTCATCATTGCTAATTATTAAGTTCTTACTTATTCTCGCAGCTCTGGTTACCAACTGTGCAAGAAGTCTTACATGCTGACTGGCATGATGTCTGACATTCTCCACATCCGCCCTTCTTAGCTGTTTCCTTAAGATTCTTAGTGTTAATTGTCTTAATGTGCTTCATGACGAGCCTCCTTTTATTTCATAAAAACTGGTTAGATTATATCATATCTTATAATGGAAATAAAGTATTTTTTTATTTCTCCAGTTCAATTTCCCTGCCAATAACTACCGCCTTGGAATCTGCCCCATGACCGACTTCATCCGTCACCGCTATGGCAGGCTCCTTATCGCCGCAAACATCCATAAGAATTTCTGCGGCAGTTGTAATGCCTTCCTGTGCAAGCTCCGTAAATGTGCCGAGTAAAACTCCGTTCACTTCGTCAAAGACACCCATCTGCTTCAACTGGGTAAAATAAGAACGTATCCTGTCCTCTCTGCCGCTGTTGCTCTCCAAAAACAACACTTTATGTCTGAAAGACGGCATATATGCTGTTCCAGAAAGCTTTAAAAAGCAGCGGACATTCCCGCCGATAAGCACGCCCTTCATCTCTTCGCCACGCACAAATTCATAATCTATATCGTATAAATCATCGCTTTCTCCGCTTAATACCATTTCAAGGTCTGCTTTCTGTCTCTCTCCGTATCCGGTAATAATATTTCTTATCTGGTACAGATATGTGCAGATTCCCGTCTTGCAATATATGGCGTTAAGAAGGGTGGTAAGATCACTGTATCCAAAAACCGGTTTGCCGTTTTCTTCTAACATATCGTAATCAACATAATCAAGAATTTCATTAGCGGAATCTCCTCCCGATATATCAAAAATAACTTTGATTTCAGGATCGCGTATCATTTCATTGAGAACCTCTGCCCTTTCTTTACATCCGAGGGTTCTGTTCTCTTCGGTACGGTATATATTACCGGTTACCGCATTGTACCCCATATCATACAGGCTGTTTTCAACCTCCTCGATTACCTCATGATTTTCATTTGGAAATCCATCAGAGCAGGCCACAAGCCCCACCGAATCTCCTTTGTCCAACATTTTAAATCTCCTTTGCTTATACAAAATTTATATTAAAAAAAGGTCATGCCATAAACACGACCTTATTAATAGTGCAGTCGGCGGGACTTGAACCCGCACCCAAGCAATATGGACTAGATCCTTAGTCTAGCGCGTATGCCAATTCCGCCACGACTGCTTATGCTATTAAATGCAGACGGCGGGACTTGAACCCGCACCCAAGCAATATGGACTAGATCCTTAGTCTAGCGCGTATGCCAATTCCGCCACGTCTGCTTAAATGTGTCACCAATCACCAGCGACGTATTGTATATTATCATATCAGGAATATAATTGCAAGCACTTTTTTAAATTTATTTTTTTCAAAAAGATTGACATTAAATTTCAGCAATGCTAGAATGATATAGTTGTTTGCAGTCGTGGCGGAATTGGCATACGCGCATGATTCAGGTTCATGTCCGGGTTCCCGGGTGTGGGTTCAAGTCCCATCGACTGCACTGATAATTTAGACTCATGTATATACATGGGTCTTTTTTGTTGGGAGGTTTTATGAAAGCTTATTATGAAAAGATGTTGGCATTAGCCGAGGCAATCGCCGTCGAGGCTCATAAAGGGCAGTTTGATAAGGGCGGTCACCCTTATATCAACCATCCCCGTTTCGTTTCTGCCCACTGTACTTCCCCGGAGGCTAAGATTGTTGGTATGCTCCATGATGTAATCGAGGACACCGATGTAACCCTTGATATACTTAAGGAATACGGCTTTAATGATGATATTCTTACGGCACTTGACCTTGTAACAAAGAAAAAAGGCCCTGATTATGATGAAGATATCTATTATGAAAAAATAAAAGCCAATCCTGTCGCAAGAGAAGTCAAGCTTGCCGATTTAACGCACAACTCGGACATATCAAGAATACCGAATCCCACCGAAAAAAACATGCAAAAAACCGAATATTATAAATCAAGGATAAAATACCTTGAACATTAATTCAAAAAGACCATATGTAACAAGCCGCTACATATGGTCTTATTTTAAGACTGTTTTACAGTCACTTTTTTTCTTACAGGGGTTTATTAACCCCCGTATATTGTAACATATATATCCTTACGAACAAATCGACTAAATATCCTGTTCTTTTTTTCTGCCCATAATCACTGTAAGTGTTGCTGCACCAAGTCCAAGAACCGCAATATAAAGTGTCATATTGCTGTCACTTGTTGCTACGTCTTCGTCAGCTTCTACTTCAGGTTTTCTTACAGGTCTTGTAGATGGCTTATTACCATCTGATGCATTATTACCAGGGTTTATTTCAGGTTTTTTATCAGGAACTATGTCCTCATCACCTTCTACCTCAGGCAATTTAATTGCCTTTTTATCAAATACTGCCGTGTAATCAACATTTCCCTTTACCGATGTTACCTCTTTATCCCAGCCTGCAAATGTATATGTGTACTTTTCATCTGCTGCCTTTGTTGGATTTGCAGGTACTGCTACATCTTCTCCGTAATGGTAAGTGTTTTCTGATATTACGCTTCCGTCTTCATTAAGGAATCTGACGGTATAGTTAATATATTCAGCTTCATATAAAGCTTTGTATACAACATCACTCACGGCTTCTCTTGAGATTTCTTTATCCCAGCCTGCAAATTTATAATTGTAAGTCTCATCACTTTCTCTGACAGGAGCAGAAGGAACTGTAATCACTTCATTGGCATTATATATATTTTCTGAAATAATGCTGTCATCATAATCAACAAACTTAACTGTATAATCCCTGAGATTTCCTCCGTCTACATGCCAGCCGTCCGCTTCACGTTTAAGGACATACCAGCAATCAACCGCATCTTCTTTAATTCCTGCTTTTTCTGCTGTAAGTTTTACAAACGCCTTTACAAATTCTTCGTTGTTGTTTCCGTAAATAGTATCGGATTTGCCTTTTTTATAAGCTTCCTCAAGCATTGCTATTATATTTTCATATCCTGTAAAATCATTTGTTACAGTAATTGTTGAACCAAGTTTTGTAAAATGTTTTGGATCACGTGTTGTAATATATTCATAATCAAACAAATCTTTTCTTGATGCTGCTTCATCGTTATATTTGTAGAAAGCAATCTTAATTGATTTATCATATACTGCTGTGTATGTTACATCCCCTGTACATACGTTGCTTACCTCTTTATCCCAGCCTGCAAATTTATACTCATAAATATCACGGGCTCCCGGATACTTTGGATTACCAGGTTTTACAATGTCCTGACCATAAGTTAAGGTCTGGCTTGAAATTTCTGTTCCGTCGCTGTTTACAAATCTTACGGTATATTCAATATCCGTTACATCATAGAGTGCTGTGTATACAACATTCTTTGTAACCTTTTCAAACGCTTTGTCCCAGCCTTTGAATTCATATCTTTTACCGTCAATTTCGTAATCTGCAGGAACCTCAGGTGCCGCATTTTTAACATCTTCTGCTGATGTTAAAGCATCAAATGTCTTTTCTGTCTCTGTGCCATTTACAGAATATATAACTTTATACTGTTTCTTTAC
>JBNMKN010000108.1:0-6358 GCA_050874365.1 Butyrivibrio sp.
GTAATAGCTATAACAAGAACATGTGGAAGCGGTGCCACAAGCATAAGTAAGATTTTAGGAGAAAGACTGGGTATTAATGTATATGACAGAAATCTTTTAAGACTTGCGTCCGATGACAGCGGAATTAATGAGGAATTATTTGCAAGAGCTGACGAACATATGAAACAAAGTCTGCTTTACAGAATTTCCAAGAAAGTATATAACGGGGAAATAATCCCTCCTGACAGCAATGATTTTACATCTAATGATAATCTTTTTAATTATCAGGCAAAGGTGTTAAAAGAGCTTGCTGCAAATGAATCCTTTATATGTATAGGAAGAGCTGCGGATTATATTTTAAGAGATAATCCTAATCTCATAACCATATTTATATGTGCACCTATGGATAAGTGTGTAAAAAGAGAAATGGAACTTCTCTCATTTGATGCCAAAAAGGCTGAACAGCACATAATTACCACAGACAAATACAGAGCCGGTTTTTATAAATATCACACCGGAAGGGAATGGAAAAATCCTGAGAATTATGATTTATGTCTTAACACAGGCAAATTTGACTATGAGACCTGCGTTGATATTATTGAAAATTATATAAAGACAAGATTGGCAGGAAATAACTAAGATGAAGAAACTACCTGTATATCTCAAAGGATACATAAAGGAGTGTATCTTTGGACCGCTTTTTAAGTTACTTGAAGCAACTTTTGAGCTTATCGTACCACTTGTTGTGGCTGCGATAATCGATACCGGAATCGGAACCGGCAATAAGAGTTATATAATATCGAGAGTAGGTGTTTTAATAGGACTTGCACTCATAGGACTTGCCTGCTCCATTACCGCACAGTATTTTGCGGCAAAGGCTGCTACGGGATTTGCAACGGAATTAAGACATTCGTTATTTAAGCATATCGGAACACTTTCTTTTACGGAAATTGATGATATCGGAACCGCAAAGCTTATTACAAGAATGACAAGTGATGTCAATTCTGTCCAGAGCTGTGTCAATATGGTTCTGAGACTTTTCTTGCGTTCTCCTTTCATTGTTTTCGGTGCTATGATAATGGCATTTACGATAGATGTGAAGTGTGCACTTATATTCTGCGTGGCAATACCTGCACTGTCGGTGGTTGTATTTTCAATAATGCTTGTATCAATCCCTCTTTTTAAGAAGGTACAGGGCGGACTTGACAATATCCTTAAGATAACAAGAGAAAATCTTACGGGAACCAGAGTTGTAAGAGCTTTTAACAAAGAACAGGAAGAAATTAAAGAATTTAACGAGGGCAATGACGTACTGAATAAGAATCAGTTGTTTGCAGGTAAGATATCCGCACTTATGAATCCTCTGACATTTGTAATTGTTAATCTTGCCATGATTATTCTTATATACAGTGGTGCCCTTAAAGTAGATGCGGGAACCCTTAAACCGGGACAGGTTATCGCACTTGTAAACTATATGTCACAGATTCTTGTGGAGCTTATCAAGCTTGCCAACCTTATCATCCAGGTTACCAAAGCTCTTGCATCGGCGAACAGAATAGCTGAGATACTTGACATCCACAGTTCAATGGCTTTCCCTGAAAGCTCGGACAAAGAAGAAAATACAGAATATGCCGTTGAGTTCAATAACGTATCTTTAACTTACAATAACGGCGGAGCACCTTCAATATCCGGTCTTAACATTAAGGTCAAAAAAGGCGAGACTATAGGAATCATCGGTGGAACGGGTTCAGGTAAGACAACACTTGTCCACATGATTCCGAGATTCTACGATGCAACGGAGGGCGAAGTTAAGATTAACGGTGTCAACGTTAAGAATTATTCAAAAGAAGATATCAGAAACAAAGTCGGTATTGTAATGCAGAAAGCCGTGCTTTTTGACGGAACCATAAGAGAGAATATGAAGTGGGGCAAAGAGGACGCTACGGATTCCGAGATATTTGACGCACTTGAAGAAGCACAGGCACTTGATTTTGTTAAGGAAAAAGAAGGTGTGCTTGATTATCATATTGCACAGGGAGGACGAAATCTTTCCGTCGGACAAAGACAGCGTCTTACGATTGCCAGGGCTTTTGTAAAACAGCCGGAAATTCTTATCCTTGATGACAGCGCATCGGCACTTGACTATGCTACCGACGCAAGACTAAGAAAATCAATCTCGGAAATGGAGAACAGACCTACAACCTTCATCGTATCCCAGAGGACGGCTTCTTTACGAAGTGCGGACAGGATTATAGTCCTTGAGGATGGCGAAGTGGCCGGAATAGGTACTCATGACGAGCTTATCAAAAATTGCAGCGTATATGTTGAAATATATGGTACTGATGGAAATAAACAGGCCGGAGGTGCAAATTAATGAATCAGAAAGATACTGTTAAAAAAATATTCAAATATCTCGCACATTATAAGGCAAGCATAATATTTTCACTGCTTTTTGCACTTATTACCGTTGCGGGACAGCTTGCAATCCCTATTTTACAGGGTAAAGCAATCGACAGGATAATCGGTGCGGGCAATGTTGACATAAAAGGCATATTAAAAATTCTTGCAATAATAGCGGTAACAATGGCGGCAACGGCTCTGTTCCAGTGGATAATGAATGTAATCAACAACAAAATCACATATTCCATTGTAAGGGATATAAGAAAAGATGCATTTGAAAAACTTCAGATTCTTCCCGTAAATTATGTGGATACACATCCTGCCGGAGAAATAGTAAGTAAGGTAATAGCAGATGTAGACCAGTTTGCGGATGGTCTGCTTATGGGCTTCACACAGTTTTTTACAGGAGTTATGACAATAATAGGAACTCTTGTTTTTATGTTTGTATATGACTGGAAAATAACAATGGTAGTTGTACTTGTTACTCCTGCGTCATTCTTTATTGCTTCGTTTATAGCAAAGAGAACATACAATATGTTTAAAAAACAGTCGGAAGCAAGGGGCGAGCAGACTTCCCTCATTGACGAAATGATTGGTAATGAAAATATAGTACAGGCGTACAGCATGGAAGACAATTCCTTGGAGCGTTTTGATGTAATTAATAATAAGCTTCAGAAATACTCTCTTGATGCTACGTTTTTCTCATCACTTTCCAATCCTTCAACAAGATTTGTAAACAACGTGGTATATGCACTTGTGGCATTTGTAGGAGCTTTTTCTGTTATGAGAGGCGGACTTACGGTTGGTTCGCTTTCGGCTTTATTAAGTTATGCCAACCAGTATATGAAGCCGTTTAACGAAATATCCGGTGTTGTTACCGAATTGCAGAATGCCATAGCATGTGCAGGCCGTGTTATTGATCTTATTGATGAGACACCTATGAAAAAGGACCCGGATAACGAACTTATAGTAAAAGACGGACAAGGTAAAATTGATCTTGAAAATGTATGCTTTTCTTATGACAAATCAAAAGAGCTTATAAAGAATTTCAATCTTCATGTCAGACCGGGTGAAAGAGTAGCCATAGTAGGACCTACAGGCTGCGGAAAGACTACAGTAATTAACCTGCTTATGCGATTCTATGATGTGGATTCCGGATGCATTAAAGTAGAAGATGTGAATATTAATGACGTTACAAAGAAGAGTCTCAGAAGCAATTACGGTATGGTGCTTCAGGAGACATGGCTGAAGTCCGGTACAATTAAAGAAAATATTATTACAGGCAAACCTGATGCTACGGATGAAGAAATCATTGCGGCAGCAAAGGCAGCACATGCACATGGATTTATCAAGAGACTTCCAAACGGCTATGATACCGTTATCGGCGAAGATGGAGGCAGTCTTTCGCAGGGACAGAAACAGCTGCTTTGTATAGCGAGGGTAATGTTATGTCTTCCACCTATGCTTATACTTGATGAAGCGACTTCTTCAATTGATACGCGTACAGAAATGAAAATCCAGCATGCGTTCTCAACCATGATGGAGGGAAGAACAAGTTTTATAGTGGCACATCGTCTGTCAACAATTAAGTCAGCTGACATTATCATAGTTATGAAAGACGGCAATATTATAGAGCAGGGTAATCATGAAGAGCTGCTGGCAAAGGGCGGTTTCTATTCAGTTTTATATAATAGTCAATTTTCTTAGTAAAAATGTAAAAAAAGCTGGAAAAAATCGAAAAAATTTTGTATAATGTTAATAGTTTATTTTATGGAGGCAATTTGTGTATGTTAAGTCAGTTATTTGGTAAATATCTGGTAGAGCAGAAAGCTCTTTCAGACGATACATTGAACAATATTCTTAAGGAGCAGGAAGGTACAAGAGTCAGACTTGGAACAATTGCCGTAGCAGACGGGTTACTTACAGAAGCACAGGCAGATGAAATTAATCATCTCCAGACACAGATGGATAAGAGATTCGGCGATATAGCCGTTGAACAGAATTATCTTACAGAGAATCAGGTAAGTGCACTTCTTAAGAAGCAGGGTAATTCCACAATGAAATTCTATCAGCTTCTTACTGATATGGCAGGCTTAAGTTTATCTAAGATAGATGAATATATGAATGGATTTAAGAGTGCTAACGGATTTACGGATGATGAGTTAGAGGCTCTTAAGGAAGAAGATATAGAGAAACTTATTCCTCTTTTTGCTGCAACTATGAATACCATGGTGACTTCCCTTTCAGGACTTGTATTGAGAAACTTAACGAGATTCGTTACATCTAATTTTTATCCTGAGAGAATGAGAAAGGCAAAAGATTACGAATATACGGTTCTTGCAGGACAGGCAATCAAGGGAGACCATACATTGTATCTCGGTTTTGCCGCACAGAATGATATGAGCGGTATTATTGAACTTGCAAAGGATTTTGCAAAAGAAGACAATAATCTTACAAGCGACGAAGTATATGATGCCGTATGCGAGTTCTGTAACCTCAATAACGGTCTTCTCGCATCAGAATCAAGCAAGAACGGTATTGATATTGATATGCTTCCTCCTGAAGTATATATGGGACAGAAGATTTCAGGTTCAGCTTATGTAATGCCTATTGTAATTAATAACTGTCACATTGATATGATTATTTCTGTTGATGAGAGTTTTAAGGCTGGAGAGACTGTACATAAGGTTGAGATTATACATAAAGAATCAGCTAACAGCGCAGAATCTTCTAAGGGAACAGTTATGATAGTTGATGATTCCGCACTTATCCGTAAGATGCTCAGAGCATTGCTTGAGAAGAATGGTTATGCCGTAACTGCAGAAGCCTGCAATGGTGAAGAAGCTGTCCGGAAATATAAAGAAAATAAAGTTGATGTTGTTACACTTGATATTACAATGCCTAAGATGGATGGTGTAGCTGCACTTAAAGAGATAATGGCTTATGACAAGGAAGCTAAAGTAATGATGATTACTGCGGCAGGTCAGCAGGATAAGATTGTTGAAGCATTAAAGAGCGGTGCTTTACAGTTTATTATGAAGCCGTTTAATGAAGAAGATGTTCTTAAGAACTTTAAGAATGTTTTAGGCAAATAAGCTTATTTTTCTACCTTTTAGTAGACTCCTTTCAATAAAAAGAAGGCTGTGGGATTTCCCACAGCCTTCGCCTTTTATATACTTGTTACAGAACAAGTTTCTTGAAGTTCTTTTTACCACGCTTGATAACAATTCCGTCACCGAAATCGTCTTTTGTGTAAGTCTTTTTAAAATCAGTTTCTTTATCGCCGTTGACGGTTACGCCGCCCTGCTCAATATTTCTTCTGGCATCTGAACGTGTCTGGCAGAGACCCCCTGCAACAAGGAGTGTTATTAAATCAACTTCACCGTCTTTGAAACAATCATCGGCTACTGTGGCTGTAGGCATATTGGATGCATCTCCTGCACCGAATACCGAACGTGCACTTTCTCTTGATTTTTCGGCTTCTTCTTTGCCGTGGACAAGAGCAGTAAGCTCGTATGCAAGAATTTCCTTGGCTTCGTTTAACTGGCTGCCTTCCCAGCTTTCCATCTTTTCGATTTCTGAAAGAGGGAGGAAAGTAAGCATTTTAAGACATTTGATAACGTCCGCATCATCAACGTTTCTCCAATACTGGAAAAATTCATAAGGAGAAGTCTTTTCAGGGTCAAGCCATACGGCACCTTTTTGTGTTTTACCCATTTTCTTTCCTTCTGAATTAAGAAGAAGTGTAATTGTCATAGCGGAAGCGTCTTTTCCTAACTTACGTCTGATAAGTTCTGTTCCTCCTAACATATTGCTCCACTGGTCGTCACCGCCGAACTGGAGGTTACATCCGTACTTCTGGAAGAGGGTATAGAAGTCAAAGCTCTGCATAATCATGTAGTTAAATTCAAGGAAGCTTAAGCCTTTTTCCATTCTCTGTTTGTAACATTCAGCGGTAAGCATTCTGTTTACGCTGAAA
>JBNMKN010000109.1:0-6112 GCA_050874365.1 Butyrivibrio sp.
GTGTCTATGTGTTCGCGCTCGGTATATCTTATGTCCTGCAACCTACAGGAAATATATCTATCCGGCACTTAAACCAATCTGACAATTAAGTGAATATTATTTTGCGTCTTTAGGTCTCTTAGCGCCGTATTTTGAACGCGCCTGTCTTCTCTTAGCAACACCTGCTGTATCGAGTGTTCCTCTTACGATATGATATCTTGTACCTGGTAAGTCTTTTACTCTACCACCTCTTACAAGAACAACACTATGCTCCTGAAGGTTATGTCCTTCACCTGGAATGTAGCTTGTTACTTCAATACCGTTAGAAAGACGAACTCTGGCAATTTTTCTAAGAGCTGAGTTAGGTTTCTTAGGGGTCTTAGTCTTAACTGCTGTACAAACACCTCTCTTCTGTGGAGAAGCTGTATCGATAGCTTTCTTCTGAAGTGAGTTGTAACTCTTTAAAAGAGCTGGAGCTGTTGACTTCTTAACAGATGTCTGTCTTCCCTTTCTTACTAACTGGTTAAATGTAGGCATTCTTTTTCACCTCCTGATAAATAAATTTCCTTGGTTGCGAATCTGATTATTCAAATTCTCTCATTTGCGCACAAAAATAAGCCATGCTACATTGCACGCATGGCTTATTATAAGTGCTAATTTATCTGTTGTCAACAGGTAAATTTTAATTCACCGTTAATTTCTACAGACTTTATATTATCTATATCTATAGGTTTTGTCAAATGCAATTTTTTAATAATATAAAAATCCCGTCCGTCTGTTTCCACTGAATCCGAATCAGAATCTTTTACATCATAAGAAACCGTTCTGCCATCTTTATATGTAATTGTCACAATTTCATCATCGATTTGTTTTGATTTATATGACTTAAAAGTTATGCAATAAGGAGATACTGTCGTTTCTGTGTTATTATATGTCATATTAATTATTTTTGGTTTTACACAATTTTCTTTATCAATCGTGTATACATACTCTATATCTGATTCCTCTAATTCTGTGTCATTGTTTTCTGACCTGATAATACATAATTTTATATTTCCGTCAGAATTACTGTCCCAATTCCCGGAAATATAATAATAAACATCATTGCCCGTAATCTGGTAATCTAAATTATATCCACTGTATTTTGAGTTGCCAAAACATATTCCAAAGTCAATTGTTCCACTCTCATATTTTCTGCTGTCAAATGATGATATACTGTATCCCTTGTCTTCCACGTAGTATGTTTTTTCCTTGTCTGCAATACCTCTCGCATCAGGACCTTTTACTTTCACAGTAATATATATCTCCGAAGCTTTTTCATCATAAACATAATCACATATGGTATATTCAAAATCCAAAAGTTTTGTACTTACATTTACATTATTGATATCATCTTTATAAAAATCTTTTTGGGTATCCCTTCCCCATTTTTTAGTAATTATTGTCACAATAGATTCTCCTGCATATACATAGGTTCCAAGATTAACCATTCCGAATATACAGGCAGCGGTAGCAATTGAAGTTATCAATTTAATAAAAATGCTGTGCTTACATCCCTGCTTTCGTTTTAAATTGTTCCAAATTTCCTGTTTTTTGTTTTCATCAGGATTGATATCGTTAAATTTGTTTTGAAGTTCTTCAATCTTCATAATCTGATGCCTCCAATTCTAATTTTAAAAGTTGCCTTGCCTTTACCAGTCTTGTTTTTAATGTTGATTCTTTTTCGTTCATCATTGAAGCTATTTCCCGTATTTTATAACCTTCATAATAGTATAGATAAAGCAATACACTGTATTTATATTCCAATTTATCTATCAATTCTTTAATTCCGGTATTTTCAAAGGATTGTTCTATTTCATATTCCATTTCTGGCTCGTAGGGAACTCTTTTCTTATTCCACCACTTATTCAGATGTGTTTTACACACATTAGACGCCGTTACAATCAGCCATGCCTTTGCCTTTTCCTCTGTTTCAAATTCAGGTTTATACCTAATCATTTTTTCAAACGTTTCCTGAACCATATCATAAGTTTCTGATTCCTCTCTTATGTAAAGAAAACATATTTTATATACAACATTAAAATATTTCTGATATAACTGTTCTTCGTTAAATTTTTTCTTCATAGTAATTTCCTTTTTAGTAAGCTTACACTAATAAAACTATTTAAGAGGCAAAAAAGTTGTTCTATAAAAAAAGAACAGCTGCATTTCTGCAACTGTCCTTTTTTTATATAATCTGAAGTTTTACTCTTCTGTTGTAACTTCTTCTGCAGTTTCTTCTGCTGCATTATCTGTGTTTTCTACAGCTTCTGTTGTTTCTTCAGGTGCATTGTCTGTGTTTTCTGCAATGTCCTCACCTTCAAAATCTTCTTCAAAAGAAAGTTCTTCTTCAACGCTCTCGTCAGAGTCAAGTCTTACATCTCTGTATCTCTTCATACCTGTACCTGCAGGAATGAGTTTACCGATAAGAACGTTTTCCTTAAGACCGATAAGTGGGTCTACCTTACCGTTAATTGCGGCTTCGGTAAGAACCTTTGTTGTCTCCTGGAAGGATGCAGCTGAAAGGAATGAGTTGGTAGCAAGAGCTGCCTTTGTAATACCTAACATAATCTGTGTTCCTTCTGCAGGTTCAAGATTCTGTTCAACAAGTTTTTCATTAATTTCATTAAAATCAAGTACATCAACTGTTACGCCTGAAAGATATTCAGAATCACCTGGATTTTCGATTTTAATCTTCTTAAGCATCTGTCTTACAATTACTTCAATATGCTTATCGTTGATTTCAACACCCTGAAGTCTGTATACACGCTGTACTTCACGGAGCATATAATCCTGAACGGCTCTTACGCCCTTAATCTTAAGGATATCATGTGGATTAACGCTACCTTCTGTAAGTTCATCACCGGCTTCAAGTACCTGTCCGTCAATAATCTTAATTCTTGAACCGTAAGGTATAAGATAATTCTTAACATTACCTGTCATTGGATCTGTGATAACAACTTCACGTTTCTTCTTAGTATCAACAATCTTGGCAACACCGCCGAACTCTGCGATAATCGCGAGTCCCTTTGGCTTTCTTGCTTCAAAAAGTTCTTCTACTCTAGGAAGACCCTGTGTGATATCATCACCGGCAACACCACCGGCATGGAATGTTCTCATGGTAAGCTGTGTACCAGGTTCACCGATTGACTGGGCAGCAATAATACCGACTGCTTCACCAACCTGTACCTGCTGTCCTGTTGCCATATTGGCTCCATAACATTTAGCACATACACCAAGGTGTGACTTACATGAAAGAACAGTTCTTATCTTAACTTCTTTAAGTCCGAGTTTTTCAATAATTTCTGCTCTCTTAGGAGTAATCATGTGGTTCTTCTTAATAAGAATTTCACCGGTTTCAGGATCTACAATATCTTCAGCAAGATATCTTCCTGTAATTCTATCCTTTAATCCTTCAATTACTTCCTGGCCTTCCATGAATGCTTTAACGACCATTCCCGGAATTTCTTTGCCTTCTGAACAGTCAACTTCTCTGATAATCAGCTCCTGAGATACGTCAACAAGACGTCTTGTGAGGTATCCTGAATCGGCTGTTCTTAACGCTGTATCTGAAAGACCCTTTCTGGCACCATGTGCAGAAATGAAGTATTCCAGAACGTCAAGACCTTCACGGAAGTTTGACTTGATTGGGAGTTCGATAGTTCTACCTGATGTATCCGCCATAAGTCCACGCATACCTGCTAACTGCTTAATCTGCTGGTTAGAACCACGGGCACCTGAGTCAGCCATCATGAAGATGTTGTTGTACTTATCAAGACCTGAGATAAGGGCGTCGGTAAGTTTCGCATCTGTATCGAACCATGTTGCTACAACTTCTTTATATCTTTCTTCTTCAGTAATAAGACCTCTTCTGAAGTTCTTCATAATCTTATCAACTGTTGCCTCAGCCTCTGCAAGCATATCTTTCTTCTGTGCAGGAACTGTCATATCTGAAATTGATACTGTCATGGATGCTCTTGTAGAATACTTGTAACCTGTTGATTTAATAAGGTCAAGTACCTCTGCTGTCTTTGTAGCACCATGTGTATTAATTACCTTTTCAAGTATCTTCTTTAATTCTTTCTTTCTTACAAGGAAATCAACTTCAAGCTTACATTCGTTTTCAGGAATACTTCTGTCTACAAATCCAAGATCCTGAGGAATGATTTCATTAAAGAGGAATCTTCCTAATGTGGAGTTGATAACATCAGTCTTAACGGTTCCGTCTTCCAATGTCTTAGTTACTCTCACATTGACTTTTGAGTGTAATGTAATAATTCCGTTCTCATAAGCAAGGATTGCTTCATTAACGCTCTTAAATGATTTGCCTTCTCCAAGTGCTCCAGGTCTTTCCTGTGTAAGATAATAGATACCAAGTACCATATCCTGTGAAGGAACGGCTACAGGTCCACCGTCTGATGGCTTTAAGAGGTTGTTAGGTGAGAGAAGGAGGAATCTGCATTCTGCCTGTGCTTCTACTGATAATGGAAGATGCACAGCCATCTGGTCACCATCGAAATCGGCGTTGAACGCTGTACATACAAGTGGGTGAAGCTTAATAGCCTTACCTTCTACAAGTATTGGTTCAAATGCCTGAATACCAAGTCTATGGAGTGTAGGAGCACGGTTAAGCATAACCGGATGTTCTTTGATTACATCCTCTAATACATCCCATACTTCTGTCTCTAATTTTTCAACTTTCTTCTTAGCACCCTTTACATTTGGGCAATAACCGCTTGAAACAAGTTCCTTCATTACAAATGGTTTGAAAAGTTCGATTGCCATTTCTTTTGGAAGACCACACTGATAAATCTTTAATTTTGGCTCAACACAAATAACGGAACGTCCTGAGTAGTCAACACGTTTACCAAGTAAGTTCTGTCTGAAACGACCGGATTTACCCTTTAACATATCTGATAAAGACTTAAGTGCCCTGTTACCAGGTCCTGTTACAGGACGGCCTCTTCTACCATTATCAATCAACGCATCAACTGCTTCCTGAAGCATTCTTTTTTCATTACGGATAATGATTTCAGGTGCTCCAAGTTCCATAAGTCTTGCAAGACGGTTGTTTCTGTTGATAATTCTTCTATATAAATCATTCAAGTCCGATGTTGCAAATCTGCCGCCATCAAGCTGAACCATAGGTCTTAAATCCGGTGGAATTACAGGAACAACATCAAGTATCATCCATTCAGGCTTATTTCCTGATTCCCTAAATGCCTCGACAACTTCAAGTCTCTTAACGATTCTTGCCTTTTTCTGTCCTGAAGCATCTTTAAGTTCAGCTTTTAATTCAGCCGAATCTTTTTCAAGGTCAATATTGTGGAGTAATTCCTTAATTGATTCTGCACCCATACCTACTCTGAATGCTGAACCCCATTTTTCGTATGCTGCCGCATATTCCTGCTCTGACAATATCTGTTTGAAAGATAAGTCAGTATCGCCTGCATCAAGAACTATATATGATGCAAAGTATAATACTTTTTCAAGTACCCTTGGTGAAAGGTCAAGAATAAGTCCCATACGGCTTGGTATTCCTTTAAAATACCATATATGTGATACAGGAGCTGCAAGGCTTATGTGACCCATACGCTCTCTACGAACGCTTGCCTTTGTAACTTCTACGCCACAACGGTCACAGACAATTCCTTTATATCTGATTTTTTTGTATTTACCACAGTAACATTCCCAGTCTTTACTTGGTCCAAATATCTTCTCGCAGAACAGTCCGTCTCTTTCAGGCTTTAATGTTCTGTAGTTGATTGTTTCCGGCTTAATAACTTCTCCGTAAGACCACTCCAGAATTTTTTCAGGGGATGCAAGACCAATCTTAATTGAATCGAATGTTATCGGCTGATATGTTTCGTTATTAGTATTTTCTGGCATAACTAATCTCCCTTCTATTCTTCACTGTCGAATGCTGAATCATCGAAATCTGCTATATCTGATGTGTCTTCTTCAACATCAGCAAGTTCTCCGTCAACGAATTCCTGCTTCTGATATCCGAAGTCACCGAATGCTTCTTCATATCCATACGCTTTATTATCGCTCATAAGGTCTTCGTGGGAAGCATCGCCTTCAGCGTAGCCGA
>JBNMKN010000110.1:0-6078 GCA_050874365.1 Butyrivibrio sp.
AAATGGAAAAAGAAAGAGTTATCTGCGGCTACCATACACTTATCAACTGGGATAAGACCAGCAATGAAAAGGTAACCGCACTTATTGAGGTTAAGGTAACTCCACAGAGAGGTCTCGGTTTTGATTCTATTGCCGAGAGAATATATAATTACAGCGAAGTGCATGCACTTTACCTTATGTCCGGAGGATTTGACTTTACGGTAATCATTGAGGGCAAGACAATGAAGCAGGTAGCTACATTCGTATCAAGCAAATTAGCACCTCTTGAAGCGGTTTTAAGCACTTCAACACATTTTGTATTAAAGAAATATAAAGACCACGGAACAGTTCTTGATGCTCCCGTGTCTGACGAAAGGATGCTTGTTACGCCATGAGAAACCCATTATCTGACAAAATAACGACAATTAAGCCTTCAGGTATTCGTAAGTTTTTTGATCTGGTAAGTGAAATGAAAGATGCCATATCTCTGGGAGTTGGCGAGCCTGATTTTGATACACCATGGAGAATACGTGAAGAAGGAATATATACCCTTGAAAAGGGCAAAACATATTACACAAGTAATTCAGGTCTGATGGACTTAAGAATTGAGATAAGCAGATATCTCGACAGAAGATTCGGACTTAATTACGATGCCGAAAAAGAAATTATTGTTACCGTAGGCGGAAGCGAGGGAATCGACCTTGCATTCAGGGCAATGCTTAATCCGGGAGACGAGGTTATTATCCCTGAGCCATGTTATGTATCTTATGTACCATGTGTAACCCTTGCAGACGGTGTTCCTGTTACAATTAACCTTAAAGAAGAGAATGATTTTAAGCTTACCAAGGAGCAGTTACTCAGTGCCATAACACCTAAGACCAAGATTCTTGTGCTTGCATTTCCTAATAATCCTACAGGTGCGGTTATGACAAGGGAAGAACTTGAGGAAATCGCTGAAGTTGTTAAAGAAAAGGATATCTTTGTTGTATCCGATGAGATTTATGCCGAGCTTTCATACGGCAATACAAGACATTGTTCAATCGCATCCATTGAGGGAATGAAAGAACGTACAATAGTAATTAACGGTTTTTCAAAAGCCCACGCAATGACAGGCTGGAGACTGGGATATGCCTGCGGACCTGAAGTGATTTTGAAGCAGATGCTTAAGATACATCAGTTTGCCATCATGTGTGCGCCTACCAACAGCCAGTATGCTGCTGTAGAAGCATTGAGAGAATGTGATGATGCGGTGGAAGAGATGAGAAATGAGTATGACAGACGAAGAAGATTTATGCTCAGTAAACTGCGTGGAATGGGACTTAAAGTTTTTGAACCATACGGAGCATTTTACATTTTCCCAAACATAGCAGAGTTTGGACTTACATCGGATGAGTTTGCAACAAGGTTCCTTACGGAAGAGAAGGTTGCGGTTGTTCCGGGAACGGCTTTCGGTGACTGCGGTGAAGGATTTTTAAGAATGTCCTACGCCAGCTCATTAAGTAATTTAAAGACAGCAATGGAAAGACTTGAACGTTTTATTAACAGATTAAGAAACAAATAGCAGGAGAAAATCTATATGGCAGAGCAAATGAAAATAGAATATATTAATCCATTTCTTGTAGCGGGAACAAGTGTACTTTCTAATATGTGCGGACTTAAGCTGACGGCAGGAAAACCTTATGTAAAAACAACATCCTTTGATTCGGATTGTGTTGTAATAAGCCTGGGTGTAACAGGGCAGGTGGCAGGCCAGGTGCTTCTGGCATTCCACAATGATGTGGCATGTGATATTGCCTCCAAGATGTGTATGATGCCGATAACAGCCCTTGATGAACTTTCCCTCAGCGCCCTTAGCGAGTTAGGAAATATGATTCTCGGAAACGCAGCTACGGTATTATCAACAAAGGGTGTTCTTATTGATATAACACCGCCTTCAATAATTCAGGGAACATTCCATATCGGTGGTTCATTTGCTCAGAATATATGTGTTCCGCTTATTTATGATAATGATAAAACGATTGAGTTTGATATTTCATTGAAAGAAGGAAGATAAGATGTTAAATATAGTCCTTCATGAACCTGAGATGCCTGCCAATACCGGTAATATCGGAAGAACCTGTGTCGCAACAGATACGGTGCTTCACCTTATCGAACCTTTAGGATTTAAGATAAACGATAAGATGCTTAAAAGAGCAGGACTTGATTACTGGGATAAATTAGATGTAAGAATATATGACGATTTTGATGACTTTCTTGCCAAAAATCCGGGAGCCAAAATATATATGGCTACAACTAAGGCGGCGAGAAGTTATACGGACGTACAATACGAGGATGACTGTTATATAATGTTTGGAAAGGAAAGTGCCGGAATACCTGAAACAATTCTTCAGAAGTATCAGGATACAGCAGTGAGAATCCCTATGTGGGGTGATATAAGGTCGCTGAATCTTTCCAATTCCGTAGCAATCGTTTTATATGAAGCCTTAAGACAAAATAATTTTCTTGGACTCAAGATGAAAGGAAGACCACGTACATTTGACTGGGACTGATTAGCCCCAGACAGAAGGTGCGTGGCCTTTTGTTTTAGGGAGAGCAAAGGTAAATTCCGTACCTACGCCCTCTGTGCTGACAACATCTATATATTCGTTATGTGCCGTAATTATTTCTTTTACAATGGAAAGACCGAGACCCGTTCCGGTCTTGTCTTTGCCTCTTGAAACATCTGTTTTGTAAAAACGTTCCCATATCTTAGCAATACTTTCCTTTGGAATACCTATACCGAAGTCCTTTATGGATATAAGAGCTTTATCACCCTTTTCGGTAACGGATATTATTATTGAGGAGTCGCTGTTGCTGAATTTGATTGCATTGTCTATAAGGTTATAAATAACCTGCTGAATCTTGGACATATCGGCAGAAACCATAAGCTCCTTATCCGAAAAGATAAGCTTGAATTTGATTTTTTTCTTTTCACAGGTACCCTGAAAAGTCTCAATGGTCTTTTTGATTGTGGCAATAATGTCAAAATCCGATATATCAAGAATCATGCCCTCATCCGTAACATTGTTAATCGTAAGGAGGTTATTGGTTAATTTTGTCAGACGTTCCGTCTCCGATATTACTATACCAAGGTATTTTTCCTGCATTTCGGGAGGAATGGTTCCGTCAAGCATTGCTTCAAGATATCCCTTTATGGAAGTGAGCGGGGAACGGAAATCGTGGGAAATATTGGCAATGAACTTTTTCTGATATTCGTTAAGACTGTTAATTTCGGCAGCCATATAATCAAGGGAATCGGAAAGCCTGCCGATTTCGTCATTGTGTTTTATATTGATTTTTTCGGTAAAATCACCCTTGGCGTATTTACCCACAATCTTTGTCATTTTATTAAGCGGTCTTGTAATGTATTTATAGAAGAATACGAATATAAGTCCCGAAGTAGTAAAACATATAACCAGCGTTATGTAATTGAAATTAAAGCTGCTGTCCGCATCCGAACGGACATCTTTTACGGATTTACTGAGAATCACATAGCCTCTGGTATTGTAAAAATAACTTATAGGGTAATATACCGTAAGGTAGTCGCTGTCGTACATTCCGAAGAAGTCATTAACGATATAATTGCTTTTCTTGTATTCTGCGGGGTCAAAGCCCTTTATGGCGTCAAGACCCGAATCGGAAGTATCCATTAACACGGAACCGTCCGTTGAAAGAAGCATAATATTACAGCCCGTGTACCCAGAAACCGCCTTAAGAAAAGGCAGGGACGGAGCGTCATCAACTTTTCCCTCGGAATAAGCATTACCGTATTCGGAAGCGATGCTCATGGCTGTCTTATACATATAATCGGCCTGTGAACTTAACTCACTTTTGTAATTGAATTTTGAACAGAGTGAGGAGATTATTCCGAAGCTTATAATAATGCCTATCAGATATGTAATTATCATTTTATTGATTAATCGTATTCTCATTAACTATTTTCTCGATTCAAATTTATAGCCTACGCCCCATACGGTGCCGATACTCCATTTTTCATGGTCATGTATTTTTTCACGGAGTCTTTTTATATGGACATCCACGGTACGGGTGTCACCCACATATTCATAACCCCATATATGGTCTAAAAGCTGTTCTCTTGTGAATACCTGATTTGGTGAGGTTGCAAGAAAATATAAAAGCTCAAGCTCTTTAGGGGGCATGTCAACTGGCTTGCCCATATATATTACCGAATAGTTGCTTAAGTTGATGATTAAATCAGGGTATTCGATGTACTCACCCGAAGGTTTTTCAGGAGTATCATTTGACTGCGTGGTCGTATATCTTCTTAAAACGGCTTTAACCCTGGCAACAAGCTCCTTGGAATCAAACGGCTTAATCATGTAGTCATCGGCGCCAAGTTCAAGTCCAAGTACCTTATCAAATATCTCGCCCTTTGCCGAAAGCATTATTATAGGGGTGTTGTTTTCACGGCGTATTTCCCTGCAGACCTGATATCCGTCAATTCCCGGAAGCATAAGGTCCAAAAGAATTAAATCCGGTTTAAAACGGAAAAATGCCGTCAGTGCACTTTCTCCGTCATTTACGATTAAAGTCTCAAAACATTCTTTTGTAAGGTAAAGAGAGATAAGCTCGGCAATGTTGTTGTCATCATCTACAATTAAAATTTTCTGCTTGTCTGCCATTTTATGTCCTCCTAATCTTTAAATTCGGCTATGGTTACTCCGTAGTCACCTTCACCGAAGGTTCCTAAACGGAAACTTTTGACGTGTTTCTGACGTTTCAGGTAATTGTGAACCGCATTTCGTAATACTCCCGAACCTTTTCCGTGGACAATACGGACAGGGGAGATATGTGCCAGAAATGCGTCATCAAGGTATTTATCAAGTGCAATAATGGCTTCATCACTGGTCATTCCGATAAGATTGATTTCCGGAGAGATTGAAGCTGTTTTGTTCATTTTAAGTTTGCCGATTCCTGATTTTTTGTTGTTAAGTTTTTCGGTTTCGGAGGCTTCTTTAAGGATTATAAGGTCCTTGATATTCACTTTAGAATTAAGAATACCCATTGAAACCGTAAGAAAACCTTTGGAATCGGGAAGTGTGTGAACCGTTCCGTCAAGGTCCATGCTGATTACATGGACTTTGTCGCCTATATGAAAATCTGTGGCGGTGTGGTTCGAGGTCTGCACAGGTCTATTTGAAGCTTTTTTAGCATTGGTTTTCTCAAGCTGTTTTCTGATACGTTCTCTTTTGGCTTCCATCTCCTGTATGGTCATTCCGTTTTTGGCTGCCTTATTAAAGTCCCTGATAGTCTCGTCTGCCGTCTCTTTGGCTTCCCTTAAAATTGCGTCGGCTTCTTCCCTTGCCTTTTCAATAATACTGTCAGACTTTTCATCAAGACGTTCAGTTTTAATTTTAAGTCGGTTTTTAAGTTCTTCAATTTCTTTCTTATAAAGTTCAATTTCAGCCTGCTCTTTTTCTATTGTAACACGGCTTTTTTCAAGGTCGGAAATTACATCCTCAAAAGCTTTGTCCGAGGTTCCTATATTAGCCTTGGCATTTTCTATGATTTCAGACGGAAGTCCAAGTTTGCCGGATATTGCAAAAGCGTTACTTTTGCCGGGGATTCCTATAAGAAGCCTGTAAGTAGGTGCAAGGCTTGCCACATCAAATTCACAGCAGGCGTTTTCAACACCATCGGTTGAGAGCGCATATATTTTTAACTCGCTGTAGTGGGTAGTGGCTACCGTTGTAATCTTTTTTGAATGTAAAGTCTGGAGTATGGATATTGCAAGAGCGGCACCCTCCGTAGGGTCCGTTCCGGCACACAACTCATCAAAAAGAACAAGGCTCTTGGAATCAGCTTTTTTAAGAATATATACAATGTTTTTCATATGTGATGA
This sequence comes from Butyrivibrio sp., assembly GCA_050874365.1. Classification (GTDB taxonomy): domain Bacteria; phylum Bacillota; class Clostridia; order Lachnospirales; family Lachnospiraceae; genus Eshraghiella. Next base: position 5,882 of record JBNMKN010000110.1, read on the forward strand.
AAAAGTTGAAAGGCTCTGTTCAATGCTCTGTTCATCACCGATATCCGCAAAAATATCATCAAAAACGGTCAGCTTTGAATTGTCAGATGCGGGAATATGAAGCCCTGACTGCCCCATCAAAGAGAACAGACCAATGGTCTTTAAAGTAACTGTTTTACCACCCGTGTTAGGACCTGTCACAATAAGCTGTTCGTAAC